>NZ_JBGCCS010000003.1:0-403005 GCF_041262645.1 Streptacidiphilus sp. EB129 | reverse complement strand
ACGCGAGAGATCGAACGTGTCCATCCCCACGCCGACCAGCACCGATTCCAACTCGCCGTCTAACAACGCGACCTCACCGCATCCGAGCTACACCCAACCTGGAAGGCGTCGGAGCTACCGTCAAGTCCTGGCCCGGGATGCGACGTTCCCCGCCCTGGTCGACCAGATCCTCACCGACTCCGGCATCCAGGAAAATCCTCACCGGAGCCCGCATGCCCCGAATAGACTCCATCGTGGAACGCTGAGTGCAATCCTGCCGCAGCGAACTCCTGGACCGCACCCTCACCTGGAGCGAAAGCCATCCACGCCACGCGCTGCACGAGTACGAGCAGTTCTACAATGATCACCGGACCCGGGCAAATTACCCAGGCGAACATACGCCGACACGACCGCCTCGGTGGCACCCTCCACGAGTACCGGCATGCCATCCGACCGGCATGGACATAGATTTCGGCACGGACAGGGCTCCGCAAGGGCGATCTCCTCGGCCTGCGCTGGGAAGACCTCGACCTGGCCGGCGGAACCGCCAGCATCTGCCGCACCTTGCAGCGCACCAACTCCAGCGGCCTGACGGCCCTGCCGACCAAGACCCAGAGCTCCGAGCGGCGCATCTCCCTGCCCACCGAGTGCCTGCACTCCCTCGAACAGCACCGCGACCGGCAGCGACAGGAACGCGAAGCGGCAGGCATCGGCTGGAAGAACAGCGGCTACATCTTCACCCGGCCCGACGGCTCCCCGATCGAGGGAGCCACCCTCACCCGGCACTTCAACAGCCTGCTCCGCCGAGCCACGCTCCGCCGCATCCGCTTCCACGACCTCCGACACTCGGCGGCGACCCTCCTCCTGGAACAGGGCGTCGAACTCGTCGTGATCAAGGAATTGTTGGGCCACGCCCACATCGGCGTGACCGCCACGGTGTACGCCCACGTCCGGCTTCGCCTCCAGCGCGACGCCATCAACCTCCTTGGCAACGCCCTCCGCAACCCCGCCGAGCCCGTCGCACGACCCGACGACGGCGACGAACCACCCCTTTGTGCAGCACCCGTCCGCTGACGTTGTCGTCAACTACTGCCGTCAGACAGCCCAGAGGCCCCACCGCAGCACCATTCCGGTGGGGCCTACTCCTAAATTCTTACAGATCAACAGGGTGCTCATCCAGCCACTGACGTGACGCGGTCCGGTCCCGCAAATCAGCATAACTGGCGGAGGTTAGCGACTCGGCATATCGCCGAAGCATACGAGAGCGTTCCGGCCATTTGACAACGAATATTTCTATGGAGAATTGCCCTGTAGTGCCACACGAAATTACAGATCCGCCGAGAGACAGAGCGACGAATTCCGGACGCCCCGCACCGCTTCCCAGCAAGGAAGCGGCACCCCTACCCACAATATCCCAGGATTCCATAAGTCTTACTGGAACCCATATGGAAGGGCCTTCTTCTTGCGGCAGGCCGAGCAGAAATCGACCGTCCCCCTCAGAGAAGAGCCCCGATTCGAAGGAGAGCTGATACCAGTGAGCATTGGCCTTCTGCGTCAGCTGTGGATCGTCACGGTCCAGAAGCACATCAACGCGATGATCGCCGGGCAAGCAACTTGCAGCTTGGGCTGCGACGATCGGCGGAATCAACCCCTCAAGCTGCTCGTCGCCCCCTTCGGTGACGAGTAGCCCTGCGGTCGCGAGAGCCTGCTTAGCAATAGAACTGATCACTATTGGATCACTGCCCCGTGTATGCGCCGGGCAAATTTGCCCATGGATATGAGAAGACCTGATTGTAGTTGTGCCCAAGGAGATACCCTACGGACCCATTGGAGTTCACCAACACTCGCGTCAGCGTCGAGGGACCTCCCACGCCAGTGTATATGGTGGACCCTCCCCACCATCGATATCCGCGAGGCGTACTAGGACGCACCTGATATGAGTCAGGTCCCCCACCAGAAATTCGCTGAGAGATAGACCCATCCTCAATTGCAGATACTGTGTTATGGACTTCCTGCGGAGTTCCATAGTACGCCTGATTTTCCGCGCTTCTCGCCTTAACAGCGCCGGGCGAGTAATTATCGTCGGGAGTCCAGGTACTGGGAGCCACATTGCAGTTATGCACGAGTACCGGCGTCGTACCGGCCAGGACATAGTACGTGTGGAGTTGCTGGACGGTCAGGTTGTAGCGGTTGGCGGCACCTGGGGTGATCGTGATTGCTTCCACGGTGGGTTGTTGTCCGTGGGTGCTGGCGAGGTGGTGTCCCGGGTGGAGCTTGCCGGCGGAGACCCAGCTGTGAGTGGTGTCGTCCCAGAAGGGGTGGTTGGCGGTCGTGTGGATGGTGGTGGTGTGGCCGTGGCCAGTTGTGACGGTCAGGTCGAGGAGATCGTTGTCGTGGTTGATCCAAACGTGCTGGACCGTTCGGGCGCCTTCTTCTTTGCCTGTTTCAGGGTTGGCTGACTCGACTTTGTCGCCAGCCTTGAGTGTGCCGATGGGCTTGGCTGTGCCGTCCGCCATGAGGACTGGCGTGCTGGGTGCGAAGCTGCAGGCACTCTCGCCCACGCCGCCTGCATCTGCTGCCCCACCGCCGCCGACGGCGTGGCTTGCTCCGGCCGCGTCGGCGACTACTGCTGCGCCGATGGCGAGGTTGATGAGTCCTGCGCCTTCTGCGGCGGTGCTGACTCCGGCGCCGATAGCGGCGACGGCGGCCATTGCCAGGGAGCCGCCTCCTGCGGCTTCGCCGAAGGCTATGGCTGCGGCGATTGCGACCTCGGGGGCGACAACGCAGATCACCACGACGGCGGCGACGGCGGCGATGACGAGTGCTGCTGTTTCGATTTGGTTGGCGTGGACTTCGGCTTGGCAGATGGCGTCGTACCAGGAGCAGCTGCGGTTGGCGGCTGCGGTTTCGGCGCGGGTTTTTGCGTCGGCTACGGCTTGGGCTTTGGCTGCGCCTGCGGCGTCTGCTGCTACGGCCCTTGACTCTGCGGCGGGTGTGAGGGGCAGCGGGTCGCGGTGCCCGGGGCAGGCGTAGGCGTTGGGGTGCTGGTCGCAGACGCTGGCTGGTGGCATGCCACCGCTGCCGATGCCGGGGGTGGGGTTGCCGTCGCCTCCGGGGTCGGTGCACTCGTCACGGGGGCACATGCCGCTGGGGTCGCTGCTGGTGACGGGGTTGGAGCCGGCGTAGGTGTAGCCGTTGAGTTGCTGGGGGGCGGCTTCGAGGACGGGGTCGAGGCTGATGAAGCGGCCGAGGGTGGTGTCGTACTGGCGGGCGCCGATGGTGGTCAGTGCGTCGTTGGTGTCTTGTGGTTTGTCAAGGTAGCCGTTGGGGTCGAGCCAGCTGCCGGGGGTGGTGCCGCGGGGGGCGCCGTAGGGGGTGTACTGCTTCCAGGTGGGGTTCTTGGCGGTGCTGTCGAGGCTGAGGGTGGCGGTGCTGTGCTGGTCGGACAGGGTGAAGCCGTAGCTGGCGTTGGTCAGGACGACTTGGCCACCGCCGGGCAGCGGGTAGTTGCGCACGGCGTTGAGGGAGTTGCTGCCGGTGTAGAAGGTGATCTGCTGGGCGGGCAGGAAGAGGGTGACGGTGCCGGGGTCGGTACGTTCGATCACGCTGCCGGAGGCGTCGTAGTAGTAGTTGGTGGTGCTGGTACCGGTGGTGGCGGACTGGAGTTTGCCCTGGTCGTTCCAGGCGAGGTTCTGCTGGGTGCCGGCGGTGGTACGGGTGGTGGTATTGCCGAGTCCGTCGTAGCAGTAGGTGCTCGCGGAGCTGCTACCGCCGGTGGTGGTGGCGCTGGTGAGGGTGTGGGCGCCGGTGCTGGTGGGGCAGCCGCTGGCGCTGCCCCCGTAGGTATAGCCGGTGGTGGTGTCGGTGCCGCCGGTCGGGGAGTGCTGGGTCTGGGTTTGCGGCTGGCCGAGTGTGTCGTAGGTCCAGCTAGTCCAGTAGGCACTGCCGCTGATGCCGTCGCCGACCGTGGTGGTTACGTTCGATGCTGTGGGCTGGGTGTTGCAGGTGCCGGTGGTGCTGCTGGCGGTGGTCCAGGCCTGGGACAGGCGGTCCAGCGGGTCGAAGGTGTAACACTGGGTTTCGGTGGTGGTGCCGTTGCGGACGTCGGTCTGGGAGGTGATGTTCCCCGACGGGTCGTAGCCGTAGCTGGTGTCGTCCATTGGGGTGGAGGACACGGCGTTGTTGACGACGTTCTGGTCCGTCAGCGCCCCGGTGTGTGGGTCATAGGTGTTGGAGACGGAAGCCTTGTTGGTGGGGGAGCCGATGATTTCCTGGGCGACCTGGCCGAGCCCGGTGTAGGCGACGTTCTGGGTGTAGCCGTAGGTGCCGCCCAGGGTGCAGGGCATATCCAGGCCGCTGTAGCCGCAGTAGCCGGTGTTCAGCACCTCCTGGGCCATGCCGCCGGCGGCCGGGACCAGGGTGGCCTTGGGGCTGCCGGTGATGGTGTTGTAGCTGTGCAGGTAGGCGTAGGAGCCGGACAGACCACCGGTGCCGGGCACGGTGTAGGTCTCGCCCAGGGATTCCCCGAAGACGTTGAAGCCCTTGGCCTGAACGGTGAACGCCCCGGCCGGGGTGTAGGAGGTGGTGGTGGTGACGTGCCCGATCGGGTCGGTCATCGCGGGCACGGCGTTGTTGCTGTTGTCGTAGGCCCAGGAGGCGACCTCGTTGCCGCTGGCCTGGTTGGCCACCGTCGCGTCGTATGCGGCGGTCTTGCGGTTCAGCGCGTCGTAGGTGAACGACTGGGTGTGTCCGGCCGAGTCGGTGGACTGCAGGGTGTTCCCCGCCGCGTCATACAGGGTGGGCGAGTTCGCGGGGGTGGTGCCGGCGTCGGGGTCGGCTTTGGTGACGGGCTGGCCGAGGAAGTCGTAGCTGGTGGACCAGGTGTCGCCGGGGGTGTCGATGGTCTGGTAGGCGCGGCCCTGGGCGTTGAAGGTGTACTTGGTGGCCTGGGTGGTGCCGCCGGTGATGCTGGCGGTGGTGAAGCCCCCGGTCGTGCTGGTGGTGACGGTCGGGGCGGCCGAGTACTGGTCGTGTTCGGTGGTGCGGCCGAGCGCGTCGACCACGGTTGCGGTTGCTGCGGCGCCGGTGGGCGGGACGGTGCGGGTGCTGTCGCCGAGGTACTGGGTGTAGCCGGTCTGCTTGACCTGCGAGTCGTCCAGGGATGTGACGACGGTGGGCTGGCCCAGGCCGTCGTAGGAGGTGAGGGTCTGCTGGTGGGAGTAGTTGTCGGCGACCGTCACCAGGGTGCCGTTGGGGCTGGCGGCTGTGTCCCAGTAGTTCGCGTTGGTCTTGTAGACCCAGCCGTGGGTGTCGTAGAAGGTGTCGCTGATGATGCGCCCGGCGGAGGTGCTCACCGCCGGGTACTGGGTCTGCCGCACCCGCATCAGCGCGTCGAGCAGGGTCGTGGAGGTGGAGTAGCCGGACTCGTCGTTGAGCGTCTGCGTGGTCACCACGACCGGGGCGGTGGTGCCGCTGGCCGGGAAGGAGTAGCTGTCCAGCAGGTTGGCAGGGGAGGTGGTGGCCCGTGAGTTCTTCCACACGGCGAGGGTGCGGCCGAGCCCGTCCGAGTGCACGGTCGTGGTGACACCGTTGATGTCGGTGGAGGTCAAGGTCAGGGCGCGCTCGGGGTCCAGGGTGGTGGTGGCGCTCTGCCCCAGTGCGTTCGTGGCCTTGATCGCGGTGGTGGTCAGGTAGGAGGTGTCCGTGTAGGCGGTGGTGGTCTTGTTCCCGTCACCGTCGTAGGCGGCGGTGGGGCGGCCGTAGCTGTCGTAGACCGTGGCGGTCTTGCTCTGGTAGGTGAACGCCCCGCCTGCGTACCCGGTGGCGACCTGCTCTACGGAGGCGGCCCCGAGTGTGGGAGCGGCCTGCGGCCAGGTCGGGGAGGCGGGCTGTGGCCAGGTGCCCGCCATGGTCGGGTTGTCGTAGAAGGTGCGGGTGTCCGAGATGACGTCGGTGGCCTTGTTCAGCGACGTCGGCGCGGTCAGTGCGTTGGTCTGCGCGGAGGTCGGCGCGCTGGATCCGGCCGGTGAGGTGCCGCCGCAGGGCTTGTCGTCGGTCTCAGTCTCCGCGACCAGACCCACCAGGTTGAGGCTGGTGTTTGCCGGAGCATAGGTGGTCTGCGTGCACGTCTCCTGCGAGGCGGAGCCGCCCACCAGGGACAGGTCGCCGTGATCGTAGGAGAACAGCTGCATGCCGAAGGTGGGCGAGCTGGACGTAGTGTCGAAGGAGACGTCGGTCTCGGTGGTGCGCCAGCTGGTCGGGGCGGTACTGGTGACGGCTTGGCGGATCCAGGTCTCCACCTGCCCGACCGCATTCGCGGTCAGCGCGGGCAGTCCGGTGCGGGTACGGGTGGCGGTGGCCGGTGAGACCCAGTAGGAGCTGATGGTGGAGTGGTCCACCGGCCCGCCGTCATAGGTGTACGCGGTCGACTCGAGCGCGTCCCCGGCCAGCTGGTCGGCGTCGGTGTGGGTGCCGCCTTGGGAGTCGGTCAAGGTGACGGAACGGGTGGAGGTGGAGGACAGCCAGTCCCCGTCCATGCCCCGGTAGTACCAGGTCTCCGACTTCGTCACCGGGTCGACGCCCTGGCCGGTCCGTGTCTGGACGTCGCCGTAGCCGCGCCACTGTCCGTAGGTGCGGTACTTGGCCTGGACCAGCTCGTTGTCGTCGTAGTGCCACGCGCCGCCGCCCGGGTAGGAGTAGGCGGTGAACAGGCCCGCTGACTTGCCCGACGGGTCGGACTGGGATACCGACTGGACCGTGTACTTGTTGAACCAGTCCGTGTACGGGGAACCGCCGCTGGGTGTCCAGACCACCGGGAAGCAGGAGGCGGTGTTGGACGACGGGGCAATCGATTGGATGCTGGTGGGGGTGCACGCGTTGACCAGCTCGTAGACGACGCTGATCACGCTGCCGGCCTCGGTGGTGATCGCGTTGAGCCGGTAACGGTTCAACGGACCCAGCCCCGAGCCGGTCCCGGTGGTGAAGTTGACCCGGTTCGCGGTCATCTGGTAGCCGAACGTCACCTGCGGCAACGGGACCGCAGAGCCTCCGGCGGTCGTGTCGTTGCCGCTGCGGGTGATCGAGTCCAGCCGCACCGTGGAGGTGTTGTAGGTCCCGGTGGTCGGGATCGACTGCCCCAGGGCCCAGGAGTCGACCGTGTTGTAGGCGGAGCCGTTCCATTGTTCGGTGGCGATCGCGGTCAGCCGCACCGTGGAAAAGAACGCGGGCCCGTAACTCGTGCACGTGGCACCCTGCGCGCAGACCAGGTCGACAGGCACGTCTGGCCAGTTGGCAGGGTTGGATGCCATCGGGTCACAGGTACCCGACACGCACCGCTCTCCCGGGGTGTAGGCCACCTTGTCCGGAACCGTGCCGTAGGCGTTGCCGTCGGTGAAGCCGTAGTCGATGTGGTCCAGGTGGCTGTCACGGACGTAGGGGACGTTGTGGGCCCCGTTGTCCTCGCCGTAGTAATTGGTGTCCTGCTTGTAGTAGTACGACATGGCGTTGCCGTGCAGGTCCTTGACGTAGTCAAGGTGCCAGCGGTAAGCCATCGTGCACACCGAGGAAGTGAACCCCGCAGTGGAGTTGCACGGGTCCCCCGGGTTGGCGGAGTACACCGGCTCGGAGTCCACCGAATTCGTCGTCGCCTTGCCCGACGACCAGCCGGGCAGCTCGTTCAGACCGAACGAGTAGACCGTGCCCGCACGGTCCGTCACCGTCCAGTAGTCGGTGTTGTAAGTGCCAGAGCCGTTACCGCTGCCGGTCACCTGGGTGACGACATCACCGTTGTCGTTCGCCGGCTTCCACGTGCCGTTCGTCCCCTTGGACGCGTCCCAGATCAGTGAAGTGGTCGATCCGTTCAGCGACAGGGTCAGGACCGGCCCGTCATAGCACATGTCCCCGGTCTGATCAGCGGACGGCAGTGTCACGCCTTCCGGGGAGTCGGCGCAGGTGACGAAGGACTGCTCGATGAAGGAGTCGGCCGTGGACCAGCCGTCGCCCACCCACGAGGACTGTGCTTGCGTCGAGGCGGTCTGCCCGTCCACGCTCCCCGAGTCGTAGGACAAACCGACCGAAGGAGCCAGTCCGGAGACTGCGGGCGGCACGGAGATGGGGTAGGTGTAGTCGAACGAGCCTGACGATCCGCCAGCGCTCCAGGACCCGGATGGCTTCAGCGATGTGGCGCCGTACTGACCGCCCGCGCTGCCGCCGTCGCCCGAGGACGGCGCGGAGGTCAACGCCATCACCATCGCCCCACCGGAGCCCGCGGCCAAGGGCGCGGCCGAGACAGCGCCCGTGCGGGCCGGGGAGTTGGCCACGGTGGCCGAGGTTGCGGTTGTGGCGGGCTGGGTGGTGGCCTGGCCCAGGGTCACGGTGGCGGACAGCGACTTCGCTGCCGTGTCGTTCACGCTCGCCAGGCGGGTCTGCACCCGGCACGCCGCGACCTGAGGGGTAGTCAGCGCACATGCCGGCAGTTCCACCAGGCGCAGCCGCGTGGCGTAGTCGCCGCCGTAGCCCTGGGCGAAGGCGGAGTAGTCCACGCCCACCCGTACTGCCCCGCGCCCGGTGCCGACCGGGGTGACTTGGGCCAGGATGCCGCTGACGCCGGCCGCGGTGGCGGCGCTGTGGCTGAGGACCTTGACGCCCAGCGACGACGGGCCGCTGTAGGCGCCTTTCGTGCTCGGGAGCGCCTGGCCCCACACCGGGCTCCCCGCTGCCTGGTTGCGTGCGGTGCCGAGAGGCAGCGTCGATGCCGCCGAGGCGGGCCAGTGCGTTGCGGTCGCCGTGTAGTTGACGGGCGGCGCGCGGTGCGGCAGTTGCTTGACCGGTACCGGCGTTACCGGGACCGGATTGCCGAGGTCCGGCCGGGGCGCGGCCGCCGCTGCCGCCTTCGGCAGGGTCGGCAGGGCCTGCGCCACCTCGGCCAGGCCCGCCTGCGCGACCAGCGCGCCGACGACCGACAGAGCGACCCGCCCCCATGGCCCACGGTGCCTGCCCCACCACAATTTCGCCCGCACCCTGTGCTCCCGCGTTCGGACGGCACAAGGCCGCTCAGTGAACCGCAACGACGGCCCCGGCCAACGGGAACACCGGCGTTGATCACGGGAACACTAGCCAGCAACCCAGCCCGATAGCGATCACGAAGGGATCACATGTGGTCAAAAGCCAAGAATGAAACCCATCAAAACCTCCCACGTCCACAGTTAACGCCCATCGGAAGACGCGGAAATGATGGTCCATCACGGATGATTCTCCGAGCGGGGACCACCACGAGGGCGCAAACCGCCGGTTTCCATGCCCCGAGTCACACCGGACCGCCCTCCGCGTCGCTTTCAGGCCGCCGCCGAGCAACCAACTTGTCGCGTTCGCCCGCAATTTGATGCTTGCCGGGCATGCAGTCTCCAGTAAAGGGGCGGTCAAGATTCGACGGCAAATCGCTCATGGGGGGTCAATCCGGTACGTCTGCGTACCGGCGGCGGGCACTCATGGCTTCCGCTCGGTGATACTCGCGCCGGGGTGATCGTCTCCCCCGCCTGCACGATGGCAAATGGAGAGAAAAGGCACAATGGGGAAAAATACAAGATACGTGGGTTCGTCGGGCGGAGGCGTGGCGGTGCTGCTCGCGGGTGCGCTTGCCGCGGCCACCCTCACCACCGCTCCGGCCGCTGCGGCCATGCCCGTGACGCTCCCGCACGCGACCGGCACGGGCGCGGGTAGCGGCTCCGCTGCACGGTTCCTGTCGGCCGATCAGGCGGTCGCATCGGCGCGGACGACGGGGAAGCCCGTGGTCGCCTCAGCGCTGACCACGCAGACCTCACTGACCACAGCGAATCCGAACGGTACCCTGACGCTGTCTCAGTCCGCGGTACCGTCCCGGGTCTTCCAGCACGGGGCCTGGTCGAACCTGGACGCGACGCTGAAGCCCAATGCGGACGGCACGGTATCCCCGGCCGCGACCACGAGCACCGTGGTGCTGTCCGGGGGCGGCCGCGGTCCGCTCGCCTCGCTCTACACCGGCGGGCAAGGCTTCACGCTGACCCTGCCGACCGCCCTGCCCCGTCCGACGCTATCCGGTCCGAGCGCGGTTTACCACAACGTGATCCCGAACGTGGATCTGACCGTGACCGTGCAGTCCAGCGGCGCGGTCAGCGACGTGTTCACCATCCGCTCGAAGGCCGCCGCCCACGATGCGCGGCTGGCAGGTCTGCTGAACGCCACCACCACAACCACCCGCGGACTGCACGTCGCCGCCGATGGCAACGGGGACCTGGCCGTCGCGGACGTCCACGGCCACCCGTTGTACACCGCCCCCGCGCCCAGTGCCTGGGATTCGTCAGCCACCGCGGCACCGGCAGTCCTGGCACGCAGCGTTGCCGCGCCCCAAGCGGCCTCAGACGCCGGTGCCCCCGGGCACGGCGCACACACCGCCAAACTCGCCGTCACCCTCCGGCCCGGCACCATAGCTCTGGCCGCACCGGGAAGCCTGCTCGACGCGCCCGGCACGGTCTACCCGGCCTTCATCGACCCCACCTACTCACCCTCCTACGGCAGGACCGGCTGGTCCAGCCCCGGTTCCGGGGTACCCGACACCCCCTACTGGAACAGCACAGTCGACGCCGGCGCCGGTGACAGCGACGCCGAGGTCGGCAACAGCGGCGATGTGCAGGGCGAGGCGATGAGCCTGTTCAACCTGCCCATCGACCTGGCCACCCTGCGCGGCGCCAAGATCTACGGCGCATACTTCGGGATCACCGAAACCAGCTCATGGGCCTGCCTGACCTCCGGGCACGACCAGTACGTGGACCTGTACGCCCCCTCGGCGACGCTGAGCTCCGGCGCCGCCACCTGGAACACGTGGGTAGGCAGCCTGGGCGGCAGCATCGCCTCGCAGTCCTTCGCGATGGGCTACACCGGCTGCCCCGCAGGCGGCATTCCCGCCTACAACGTCACCAGCACCGTCACCAACGACGTCACCGCCGGCAAGACCACCCAGACCCTGGCCCTGCGCGCCGACGACCACAGCGACAACTACGCCTTCAAGGAGTTCAACCCCGCCAGCGCCCAGCTGACGGTCACTTACGACAAGTACCCCAACACCCCCAGCGGCCTGAAGACCTCCCCGGCCACCAACTGCAGCACCACCGTGCTGGGTGACACGAGCGTGTCGTTGTACGCCACCGCGTCCACCACCACAAAGAGCTCGCTGACCACGACCTTCAACCTCTACAAGACCACCGACTCCACCAAGACCAACCTGCTCACCACCGCCAACGGCATCGCCTCCGACACCTGGACCGGCGGCAGCGGGCAAGCCGCCGTAATGACCGTGCCCGAGTCGTTCTACAAGGCCCGCGCCAACGGCGCCGCGACCTCGTTCTCCTTCATCGCCCAGAGCAGCGACGGCACGCTGGCCTCGGGCTGGGCCAGCCCGTGCACCTTCAACTGGGACCCGTCCCGGCCCGGAGCCCCGGGCGTGGCCCCCAACCCCTCGCCCACCGGTGGCGCCGCGACCTGCGCCACCCGCGACAGCGGCAGTACCGGCACCATCGAGCCGATCGGCACGACCTGTTCCTTCGCCCTGACCCCGCCCACCACCAACGGCACCCCAAGCGCCATTTCCGGCTACCTCTACCAGCTCAACCAATCGGCCCCGGTGAACGTGCCCGCCACCGGCTCCACGAGCATCAACGTCCCGCTCACCCGCCTGGTCAACACCGTGACCGTCAGCGCCCTGTCCGCGGGCGGCAACCTCGGCTCCCCAGTCACCGTGTGGTTCGACGGCAGTCCCCTCAGCCCGCCCGCCAAGGACGGCGACCTCACCCTGGACGGCACCCCTGACCTGATCGTCCCAGGCGCCAGCGGACCCAAATTCCCGCCCGGCCTGTGGCTCGCCCCCGGCAACACCGACGGCACCGTCGCCAAGAACGCCATCAACATCGGCGCCAGCGGCCTGAACTTCAACTCCGACCCCACCCCCGCCGACTGGAACGGCGCCCAGGCCGTCACCGGCAACTTCTGCAGCAACGGCGCCCAGGACGTCCTGGCCTACTTCCCCACCGGCAACAACGCCGGCGGCGGCACCATCGCCTGCAACGACGGCAGCACCGGCCCACTCCACCTCGGCACCAGCCTGGACGCCGGCAGCGCCCCCTACCAGATCAGCGCCGCCAACCTGGAGGACGTCAACAACAACATCGCCACCCAGGTCGCCGCCGCGGGCGCCACCAGCGGACCCACGCACAACGTCGGCCTGCCCGACCTGCTCGCCACCATCAACAACCAGCTGGTGCTGCTCTACGCGAACACCCCCGGCGGCTACACCACCAACGCCTCCTCGGGCTTTGGCATGTGCCAGGGCGGCTGCACCATTTTGACTGGCCTCAACACCCCTGACGGCACCCAGGACTGGAACAGCTGGACCATCGCCACCGCCCAACTCTCTTCCGGGACCGCCATGTACCTGTGGCAGCCCGGCACCGGGGCACTCGACCTGTGGACCGGCCTCGCCCTGGACACCACCGGCACCACCCTGACCACCGCCGGCCAGTACACGATCGCCGACGGCACCACCGCCACCTGGAACATGAAGCCGGCAGACACCCTGCTGCTGCGCGCCGCCGACCTCACCGGCAACGGCATCCCGACCCTGTGGGACACCGACACCAGCACCGGCATCACCACCGCCACCACGCCCAGCAGCCTGGCCAACCCCAGCCCCGCCCTCACTACCACGACCACCGCGGCCACCACGACCGCCACCGCCACAGACGCCTGGAACTTCCAGGACATCGCCGCCAACACCGCCAACTGCTCGCTCACCGGCGCCCCCGCCGGCTGCCCGCTCACCAGCACCGCCGACAGCATCGGCGGCCTCAACCTCACCGGCACCACCGGCGCCGTATGGAACACCGGCGACATCTACACCCCCGACGCGATGCTCAACACCGACAGCGACGGCGTCACCCCCAGCGGCGGCACCGGACACCTTTCCACCACCGGCAAGGTCCTGGACCTGACCAACAGCTTCACCGTCTCCGTGTGGGCCTTCCCCAGCGCCTACGGCGGCGCGGTCCTGTCCCAGGACGGCACCGCCGACTCCGGGATCACCCTGGCCCCTTCCGCCAACGGCTGGCTGTTCAACCTCAACACCGGCTCCGGCACCGCCTGGGCCTTCGACACCATCACCGGCGGCACCGCCCAACTCGGCACCTGGTCCCACCTGACCGCCACCTACGACAAGAACACCGGTGTGATGGACCTCTACGTCGACGACGTCCTGGTCGCCACCGGTCACCACACCGCCCCCGGCACCGGGGCAACCAACACCCTCCAGATCGGCGACGACCAGCACTCCAGCCCCCCCACCACCCATACCGACTACTTCACCGGCCGCGTCGCCGACCTGCAGACCTGGACCGGCGCCGTGCCCCCCGCCCAGCCCGCCAGCCCGGCCAGTTACCACCAGGCCCTCACCCCCACCCGCATCTTCGACACCCGCACCAATGGCAACCTGACCTACTACAAGGGCAACACGTACGCAACCGTCACCGCCGGCAACAGCACCGTCGAAGGCGGCTCCACCACCATGCTCCAGATCGCCGGAGACAACGTCACACCCGCCACCAGCGGCGCACCCACCACCATCCCCAACTCGGTCACCGCCGTCGCCGTCGCCGTCACCGCGACCAACGAAACCGGCGGCTCCTTCGTCAGTGCCTACGCCGACGGCACCCAGCAGCCCATCACCTCCTCAACCAACTTCAACACCAACCAGACCGTCACCGGATACCAGATCGTCCCCGTCGGCAACGACGGCCGCATCGACCTGCGCCTGGCCGGCGGCGCCTACACCGCCGCCCTGATCGTCGACATCACCGGCTACTTCACCAGCGACGCCAGCCTCCCCGGTGACCAGACCTACACCCCCCTGCAGCAGGCCACCCGCGCCCTGGACACCCGCTCCAGCATCGCCAACACCACCGGCCTGGGCTCAACCGGCAACGTCGCAACCGGAACCGCCTTCACCCTGCAGATCACCGGCCTCGACAACATCCCCAGCACCGCAACCGCCGTCGCGGTCAACCTCACCGCCGCCAACGAGACCGGACCGGGCTACTTCGAGGCCTACGCCACCGGCGCCCCGCCCAGCGCGGACACCAGCCTCAGCTTCGACACCGCCAGCGCCTACTCGTCCATGGCAGCCGACGTCCCCATCGGAACAACCGCAGGCTCCATCACCATCAAGGTCCAGAGCAGCGCCGCCGTCATCGTCGACATCTCCGGCTACTACACCACCACGACAACCGGCCAGAAGTACCACACCGTCAACCCCACCCGGCTCGTGGACACCCGCAACGGCATCGGCGGCAGCAAGGGCACCGTCGCCTCCCTGAACGCCTACACCCTCAGCCAGGCCGACACCCAACAGATCACCACAAGCGTCACCCCGACACTCGCCGCCATAGCCACCGTGACCGACACCCTCGGCAGCGGCGGCGGAAACGCCACCGCCTACCCCACAGCCGCAGGCAAGCCCGGCACAACAAACCTCAACTGGCCCACCGGCGGCACCCTCGCCAACCTCACCCTGACCCCCACCGACACCAACGGGCAGATCAGCCTCTACAACGACAGCTACGGCACCGTCGACTTCGTCGTCGACTGCAGCGGCTACTTCAGCTGACCCCACACACCACACCCAACAACCAGGTGACGTAGACCGCGGCTCGGCTTGGGGAGCGCTCGATGAGCTCTCCCCGAGCCGAGCCGTCCGACTTCCAGCGCGACAGCGGCCGCGCTCCCGCAGGGGGCGTTCAAGAGCCTCAGCGTGCATCTGGGATCTGCTGCAACGAGCAGTCCGAGTCCTCAACCCGACGCAGTGGCGTCCAGTGGCCGCTTCTGCGTCATAGCCGGCCACGGCATGGCCGGCACAAGCACCTCAGGAAGCCGGACTGGATCAACGTCGTGCGCCACCCGGACGTCGTTGGAGCGTGGCATGATCCGGGCTTCGGCTGGGCGGAGATCCTCAGCGTTCTGCACCACCTCTGCGAAGTGCTGCAGTGCTGGTCCGTCGGCTGCCGACGCGCCGACGACGACCGCCCCCATCGCAGCTCTGTGCAGCGATGCGGGCGGCGGAGGGCAGTCTCGGCGAGGCGCAGTGGTGGGGCGTGGCTGAGCTGGATGCCGTTGAGAACGCGGGGATCAGCTTCGGACAGTCAGAGGCGATCGGCAGCGCCCGCGGTGGCCTCCTCCCAGATCTGCGGCGTCCAGCTTCCGGTGCGTCGATCTTGATGGCGCGATCCAGGGCGCCTATGTCGATTCCCAGTTCGAGGGTGCCACCGCGCGTTCTGCGGCGCCCTGCGCGCGGCATGCCGTCCAGCCGCATGGGTTCGGCCAGTGGGCATCATGCCCCAGCTCGACGGCGCTTCGGGCCGATCGACAGTCTGATGAGAATCTCGTATGATGCCCCACGAACGATGCGCCCTAATCTGCTTGCTGTGCGCAGCCAGGATGAGGCGATCGTGGCAGGCGGTGCTTCCATCCATGGGGTGACGGCGCGGCAGGGGCGATCAGAACCACGGCCACGTCTTGGATCGAGGAAGCTTTGCGCCCGTTGGCGGAGTGGGGACATCGCGGCACGCTTGACCGGCTCCTGATAGGTCGCGCGAACAGCTTCGGATTTCTGAGATTGATGTTGGCGCTCGCCGTAGTGTTCGCACACGCCTACGCGCTGGCATATGCGGCCCAGGATCCTCTGGGGAGGCTCAGCGGTGGACAGACGGACTTCGGCAGGCTGGCGGTCGTAGGCTTCTTCGTTCTGTCCGGATTCATGATCACAGCGAGCGGTCTCCGACTCGGAATCGTCCGCTACGCCTGGCACCGCGCGCTGAGGATCTTTCCGGGCCTGTGGGCCTGCCTCCTGGTCACCGCGTTCGTCATGGCTCCGGCCCTCTACTTCCACATGGTCGGCTCACTGAACGGCTTCTGGACAGCACACGGCGGCCCCCTCGCCTACATCAAGGGCTGGTACGTCACGGGCCAGACCGCGGGGTTCGACGTCTCCAATACCATGGCGATGGCCGTGACCAGGGGGATCACAAAAGACGGCGGATTCGACGGTGCGCTCTGGTCACTGAAGTACGAGATCTTCTGCTACATGGTCGTGGGTCTACTCGCGGCCAGCGGCGCACTCAGGCGTGCCCCCAAATTGGTACCACTGCTTGCACTCGGACTCTGGTCCAGTCTGGCGGTGAACTTCTTCAACGCTCCCACCATGCACTCCGTGCTGGGCGAGGGGCAGGGCGGTGGATTCCAGATCCCGATCATAGGCAATTTGAATGCCAACTTCGTGGTCTATCTTCTGTTCTCGTTCATGCTCGGAGCCAGCGCCCAGCTGTACCGGCACCGCTTCCCCGTCCACGACGGTCTGGCGATCCTCTCTGTGATCGTCCTGCTTGCCTCGCTTCACTGGGGCGCGTTCTACGTTCTGGGATATCCGCCCTTCGGCTATCTCATGATCTGGCTCGGTGTTCGGCTGCCGGCCGTATTGCACCGGGTCGGTCAAAAGCACGACTACTCGTACGGCGTGTACATCTATGGCTTTCTCGTCGAGCAGACCTTGGTCGTGCTCAGATTCCAGCACAAGGGGATGGCGGTCTACCTCCCTCTCGCCGTGATCGGCAGCCTCATGGTGGCCTTCGTCTCCTGGCATCTCATTGAGCGTCAGGCGATGCGCCTCAAGGACTGGCAACCGACCTTCCCCGGAGGGCGACGCCGACGAGGAGCCGAACCCCCGTCGGATCGATCGGCGCCACCAGTGGCGGAACCGGCACTGGTACGCGCCGACTCCTGATAGCAGTGTGTGCCGAGAACCTCTCCACACAGGTCATCCCGCCAGCGGAAGCCTCCGGCCACCACAGCATGATGATCACTCGTGCACGCAGGGGCTGTCCCGTCCGACACCCCTGCCCGGGCAGGCCGACCGGCACGTGGCTGCTCGTGAGCGGCACGGCATCGTGATCAACTATGCTGCTGCGACCTGCCTACCTGACCGTGACCAACGCCTTCGCCATACCCGGTCGCTGGCGATGAGCGACCGCGACAAGGACATCGAGATCCTGACCCTGCACCACCAGATAGGCATTCTGCAACGGCAACTCGGACCAGACAGGCGAACTTCACGCCCAAGTCCGGACCTTCCTCGCCGCGCTCCTCCACCCCCTGCCCCGCGAGGTCCTACGCCAGCCACGACTGAGCATGCGACCCAACACCGTGCTGCGGTGGCACCGCAGTCTGATGAGGCAGCCACAGGCGCACCCCTCCCGGCCCAAACGCCCCGGGCCCCCGCTCCGTCCGCTCCGTCCGCTCCGTCCGCCTGCTGGTCGTGCGCCTGGCCCGCGAGAACCCGTCGTGGCGCTACCGACGCATCCACCGCGAACCCGCCATCCTCGGCGTCAAGATCGGCGCATCCAACATGTCGGAGATCCTCAAGACCGAGGGCATCGACCCGGCCCCGGAAAGAGCCACCACCACCTGGGCCACCTTCCTGCGCTCCCAGGCTGACGCCCTGCCACGGAACGCGTAAATAGGCCCAGCTCAGACAGGCTTCCGGCGGGGAGACGCGTCCGGTGGGCCAGGGTACTGACTACTCCAGCCGCGCCATCCCCGCGATCCTGGCCGCGGAAAACGGCGCAGCGCCGGCCAGCAGCCGACAACCCGAGCCGTTCTGGAGGACTCCGCGTTCCGGCACGTGTGGCAGACCATCCGTGCCCTGCGCGACCACGACGAACGCCTGGACACCGCACTGCGCCAGGCCCGCCTGCTGTGGGCCGACAGCGGACACGCCCCGGCCCGGCTCCCCGAGCAGATCACCACCATGATGCCCGCCACCGCCAACGAGGCGTTCCTGCGCGCGTTCCGCACCCGGGTCGTCACCGCCGGCGGCGGCGACACCTCCGCCTACGCAATGCAGCGACTGCACCGCTACCGGGCCGAGCACGGCCATGCACTGGTCCCCGCCTCCTACACCGACCCCAGCGGCTTCAAGCTGGGCCTGTGGGTGGCACGCTGCCGCACCGACTACCGGCTGCGCGCCCTGCCACCCCAGCGCATCACCGCCCTGGAGGCCCTGGACGGCTGGGTATGGAACGTCAACGAGGCCCGCTGGCGCCAGGCTCTGGCAGCGCTGCAGGGGTTCGCCGACCAGCACGGACATGTGACCGTGCCCCGCACCTACACCGCGCCGGGCGGGCACAGGCTCGGGCCCTGGGTGCGCCAGGTCCGCGTCGACATGCGGCGCGGCCACCTCCCCTGTTGCCCGACGCTGAAAATCCCCACGAACCGGGCGTTCACGATGCCGATGTTGTGAGGTGAGAACACCCCGCCGGGCGGGGTGCCGGCGGGGTGTTCGTCGCGCAGTGTCGTTGTTCGTCGGCAAGGTGCCGGTCGGTCAGTCGATCACCTCGCTGACCGCCGCGCGTGCCGCGGGCTCGTCGACGAGGTTCTTGCCGGCGGCGAACGTGGCGACCAGTGATTGCAGCGAGAGGTTGTTGACGGCCCTCGGAAAGCCCCGCGCGGTGGTGTGGATCAAGGACATGGCGTCGTCGGTGAACAGCTGGTCAGGGCGCCCGACGAGCTTCAGGTGATGGGTGACGTAACTCGTCGTCTCCGCGGAGGTCATCCCCGGCATCGTGTAACGGAGGGCAGTGCGTTGTTCGAGAGCGGCCAGGACTGCGAGTTTCATGGTTCGGCGCAACGTGGGTTGTCCGACCAGCAGGCAGGACAGCGGCGATTCCTGGTCCATGCCCTGGTTGGTGAGCATCCGGACCGCCTCCAGTTGCTCGTAGCCGAGCAGGTGGGCCTCGTCCAGGACCAGAACGGGTGTCCGTCCGCGCTCCTCGCGTTCCGCCATCAGGGCCTTGCCGACCTGGACGGTCAGGCGCGAGCCCAGGTGGGAGGGGGTCTGGCCGAAGGTGTTCACGATCTCCTCGTGGATGCCCCGGACGCCGATCATCGGGTTCGGCAGGTAGATGACCGTGTACTTCGAGGGGTCCAGGCCGGCCAGCGCGGTGCGGACGGAGACGGTCTTCCCGGCGCCGACCTCGCCGGTGACCACACCGATGGAGCGTTCGCTGATGCACCAGCTGATGCGGGCGACGGCCTCGTTGTGGGAGCTGTGCCGGTGGAGCATGCCGGGAGCCAGGTCCCGGCCGAACGGCATCCGGCTGAAGCCGTAGTGTGCCTGCAGTTTCTCAATCACGCTGATCCTCAGGTGAGTTGGCTGGCCAGTGGGCTATTCGGTGGTGAGGTCGACGGTGGGGGTCGGCATTTCCCAGCCCAGCGCCGAGTAGTTGACCTTGTCGGCGAGCTCGCTGGAGTGCGCGTGGTCGATCAGAGCGAGGTAGTCGATGCCGGTCGTCGGCTTGGGCTCCTCGGCCGGGACCTCAGGGCGGGCCTTGGGGTGGCTGTGGCGGTTGATCTGGAACGGCAGAGCGGTGCCCGCGTCGTGGCCCTCGGAGCGGACCTGCAGGAAGGTCAGGTCGAATGGGTCGAAGACCAGCTCGACGCGGCGTCCGGCCAGCAGCGGATCGACCTGGTAGCGGTTGCCGTGCAGCGAGACCAGGGCCGTCTTGGTGACCACACGGTGCTCGGACCAGCGGAAAGCCTCCGCCAGGTCGGCGGGGGCCGGGACGGGGAACGGGGCGCCGGCCATCCAGCGGGCGAGTGGGGCCATGCCCGTCTCGGAGTGCGTGCGGCGGTGGTAAACGCCCTCGACCCAGGCCGTGAACAGGCGGTTCATCTCCGCGAGGCTGGTGACCTGCCGTCCTGGCTCGCCGTCGCCGGAGGCGATCTCGACGGTGAACTCGCCGTTCACGGTGCGGAAGAACCGTTCGATTTTTCCCCTGCCCTGTGGTCGGCCGGGCTGGGAGTGGACGAGCTTGATCCCGAGCTTCGCGCAGGCCCGCAGGAGCCACGAGTCCACGAAGGCGGAGCCGTTGTCGACGTAGACGTAGTTGGGGACGCCGCGCGCGGCCAGGGCCGGTCGCAGGGCCGCCGCGAGGCGCACGGTGTCCTCGGCGAAGCCCCAGCGGTGGCCGACCACGGCCCGCGAGTGGTCGTCGACGAACGCGAACAGGTAGGTCTTGCGGCCCTCGATCCTGGGGCCGTGCAGGGCGTCGCCGGTCCACATCTCGTTGGGGCGGTCGGCCTCGAACCGGCCGAACACCGCCGGTTCGACGGGGCTCCTGAGCGCGGTCAGGCCGGTGCGGACGAACATTCGCTGCAAGGTCCGCTCGTCCGGCGCCCAGCCGTGCTGAGCAGACAGGATCCGGCGGACCTGCGCGGCCGAGCGGGACGGATTCTCCTTCTTCAACGCCGTGGCCAGCTCGAAGACCTCCGGCGGGGTGCGCGGCTGGGACTGGCGAGTGCTCGGGATCAGGGCGTCGAAGCCGCCCCGGCGCCACTCCCCTATCCACCGGTCCAGCGTCCAGCGGGTCAGCCAGACCGTTCGGCCGTCCGGATCGGTATGAGGGGTGCCGGCAAGCGCGCGGACCAACGCGCCGCGCTGGCGGCCAGTGAGTGTCTGGTCAGCCGCCTCCCTGATCAGCATGTAGCGGGCCAGGCCGATCGACCTGGCCCGCTCCAGGCGATTGACCTGGTCATCGTCTTTCTTCGTCACCGCGGACTTCCTGATTGGTCATCACATGACAGGGCCCGCGAAGGCTCGCAGAACATCCCCTTCGACCATCAGGGGCGGCTCGTGTTGATCGTTGATCAAGAAAGTGAGGGTGCCAGCAGCCTGCCCCTGGTGGCCGCGCAGGCCAGCCACCACGGCGACACCTCGCCGACGTGCGGCCAGCGCGAGGCCGCCGCCACCGACGCGCCGAACACGGCCGCGACCGCGTCCGCGAACGGCGTCGTCATCGCAGCGGGCGGCACCGGATCGAGCGCGGTGTCCACCAGCAGCACCGTGAACACCGTCCGGACCTCCTCGGCACGGCCGGCGAACCGCCGCAGCCAGCCCCGGACCGTCTCCACCGGCCGCCCGATCCCGGCCGCGATCGCCCGGGCGCCCGCCCCGGACGCCTTCGCCGCCAGCGCCGCCCCTATCACCTCAGCCAGATCCGCCCGCCTGACCAGTGCGAACACCGGCAGAAGGACATGCGAGACACCACAGCCCACGCACCTGGTCCGCCTCGGACGCACCACCACCGACCCGGACCCGCTCCGCAGCACCCGCACCCGGGCCCACCCCCAAGGAGCCAATGAATCACCGCAATCCGGACATGCCAACTCCGAGTCGGCGAGTTGCCCCTCGACCTCAATCACGTTCGCCCGTACCGTGAGCACAGCGCCTCCGCGCGCTTCACGGCCCTCCCGGGCGTACTCCGCCAAGAGCTACCGGGAGGGCCTTCTGCATGCCCTTCGTCGGCAAGGTGCCGCCCCAAACGAACTCCGGGGACCCAGGGACATGCATCCGAATCTGTCGGCGCACATGATGCCCCCAATTCGCCTCTCCCGTCGGCACCTTGAGAGTCGCTCAACACCTCCCCCCTCACCGGCTCGCGGAACTCGACGCGATCCCGGGCTGGGTCTGGCACGAGAACGACGCCCGCTGGCAGCGCGGCCTCAATGCCCTGGCCCGGTTCCGCACCGAACACGGGCACGCCCAGGTCCCGGCCACCTACCGCACACCCAGCGGCTTCGCCCTGGGCGAATGGTGCAGCGGCCGACGCGGGGAGTACAAACGCGGCACCCTGACCGACACCAAACGCACCACCCTGGAAGGAGTCGAGGGCTGGACCTGGACCGCCCAACAGGGACGGCGACTACGCGGCTGGGCCCTGGTACGGGAGTTCGCCGACCAGCCGGCCACGCACTCGTCCCGCACGACCTGCTCCTGCCCGACGGCTACCCACTAGGAGCCTGGGTCGGCTCACGACGCCGCGAATACGAGCGCGGAACCCTGGAACCCTCCCTGGCCGCGCAGTTGGACGCCCTGCCCGGCTGGCGATGGAACGTTCGCGAGGGAATGTGGGACCGCGGCCTCACGGCCCTGCACACCTACCAGGCCGAACACGGCCACGCCTGCCCCCGCACCAACCACGTCACCCCCGACGGCTTCCGCCTCGGCGGCTGGATCAACGCACGCCGCACCGACCACGCCAACAACCGCCTGTCCGCCGAACGGACCACCCAACTCGAAGCCCTGCCCGGCTGGCAGTGGCACACCTTCGACACCCGCTGGGACCACGGATTCCAAGCCCTGCGCGCATTCCAGCAACACCACGGACACACCCGCCCCACCACCACCCACACCACCCCCCACGGGTTCCGCCTCGGCCGCTGGGTCGACGCACGCCGCACCGCCTACAAACGCGGCCGCCTCTCCCCCGAACGCATCACCATGCTCGAAGCCCTCCCAGGCTGGACCTGGGACGCCTCACCCAACCCACGCCCCTGAACCGGCCGCGCACCAATCCCCCGGACGGGAGACCTGTCGCGCCCAGTCCGCGCCCCGCGCGAGAAGGCTGAGCGCTACCGCGCCCTCGGCATCCGCCTCACCTACAACCCTGCGAACGCAGAAGTGCGGATCGAGGCTAACCTCGACCCGCACTGTATTCCCCAATGTCGTGGGGAAATGATCTGTCTGTGTCCGAGGGGGGACTTGAACCCCCACGCCCCGAAGGGCACTAGCACCTCAAGCTAGCGCGTCTGCCATTCCGCCACCCGGACCGGGTGATCATCGCGGCGTCTCCGTCGCGCTGACAGAGAGAACACTACCAAGAAAACGGAGCACCTCTGACCGGGGTCTCTTTGCCCTCCGGTGAGCATTCTCATGCAGAGTTTGGGCCGATATGGCCACACCTCGCACCGTTCGGATCGAAAGTGGACTGAATCGGCCAGGACGTCGCCACTTTCCGCACACGGGTCGGCGCGCTCCGTACCTGAGGGTGTCATATCGGATGAACCGACCGGGACGGCAGCCCGTGGCCGCCCGGGGTTGAGTGCGCAGAGGATGGCGGCACAACGATGCATGTCCGCGGAGAGGTCCCTCCCGAACCCGGCCCTGGTGCCCCGGACGCGCTGGGATTGGAGGGGGTCTGGCGCTTCGCGGTTCCGGCCGTGGACGCGTCCGTACCGCAGGCGCGGCACGCCGTCCGCGATCTGCTCGCCGCCCAGGGACTGCAACGCGGCGAGTACGAGGAACTGGTCCAGGGACTGCTGCTGATCGTCTCCGAGCTGGTCACCAACGCCGTACGGCACGCCGCGCTGCTCTCCCCGCAGGTCGTCGTGGAGATCGTGATCGGCTCCGGCTGGGTGCGGCTCTCCGTCGAGGACAGTCACCCCTACCGCCCGAAGGCGCTGCAGAACGACTTCGGCCGCACCGGAGGGCGCGGGCTGCTGCTGGTGAAGGCGGTGACCGTCGAGGCCGGCGGGGTGTGCGACGTCGACCGGACCGCGGGCGGCGGGAAGGTCGTGTGGGCGTCTCTCCCGCTGCCCGCTCCCCGTCGCGGGTAGCACGGCGGGGCACAGGCGCGCACAAGCGGCGACGGTGACAACGACGGTGGCGGCGGCAGCGGCGGCCGTTCAGACCACCGAGCGCCACCAGTGGTCCAGCTTCGGCGGCCGGCTCACCTCGATCCGCTCCCCCGGGCGCGGCACCGCCACGCGGACGCCCCGGGCGTCCGCGTCCAGACACAGTCGCTCGACCGGCTCGGACCAGTCGTGCAGTCCGAGCACGAAGGTCCCCCAGTGCACCGGCACGAACAGGCCCTCGCCGCGGGCGTCACGACCGTCTCCGTCTCCCTCGTCACCGCCCTGGCCGTCGTGAACGTCGTGAACCTCGCCCACTGCGCCGTCCGTGCCCGTACCCGCGGCTAGCCCCGCACGCCGCCGGTTGACGTCGAGGTGCGTGCTCACGCCCTCCTCCGGGGTCATGTGGATCGAGCGCCAGTGGTCGCTGTAGGCGCCGATCTGGACCAGCGACAGGTCGAAGGGCCCGTACCGGTCCCCGGTCTCGGCGAAGCCGTCGAAGTAGCCGGAGTCGCCGCTGTAGAAGACCCGGTGCCGTGCACCGAGGATCGCCCAGGAGGCCCACAGCGTGCCGTTGTTGCTGAACCGGCGGCCGGAGAAGTGCTGGGCCGAGGTGGCGACCAGGCGGATCCCGCGAATCTCGACCGAGCCCTCCCAGTCCAGTTCGTCGATCCGGTCCCGGGACACACCCCACCGCTCCAGGTGTGCGCCCACGCCCAACGGCACCAGGAATCGCGCGTCCTGGTTGTGCGACAGGTCGACGATGCTGTGCATGTCCAGGTGGTCGTAGTGGTCGTGCGAGATCACCACGGCATCGATGGGCGGCAACTCGTCCAGCGCGACCGGGGGCTCGTGGATCCGGCGTGGGCCGGCGGACTGCGAGGGCGAGCAGCGCTTGCTCCAGACCGGGTCGAGCAGCAGCCGGGTGCCCTCGATCTCCACCAGCGCGGTGGAGTGGCCGAACCAGGTGACCGCGAGCTCCTCCGAGGCCGGCGCGTCCGCGGACACGTCCCGCACCAGCGGGATCGGCTTGGACGGACGCCGCAGTTGCTTCCCGAACAGCATCTCCCGCAGGACCGTCCCGGCGCCGCCTTCCGGTCCGCTCTGCGGTCCCGACTCCGGCTCGACGTCGTTGTGGAACACCCCGTCCCGGTAGCGGGGCGAGCCGCTCAGCAGGGCGCCGCTGACGCCCTTCGTCGGGTCGCCGCCGAAGGCCGCCGGGATCTCCCGTGCCGCCCGGGCCAGCACGCCGACCGCGCCGACCGCCGTCGCCGCGCCCAGCGCGACCCCCACCGTGCGCACCCGTTTCCGCCGCATACCGCTACCGCCCGCCTCTCTCAGGACCCACCTCGTCGCCCGGCACAGTCGCCCGGCACGGCCCCAACGCTCGGCAAACGGCCGACCCGCGGGGATGGTTCCACGTCCCACAACCTCTGCAGTGAACCCCTTCCGCATCCCGGCCATTCCGGATCGCTTCCGGAATGGGGTCAGCCCACCGTGCGGAGGAAGTCGTCCAGCACGCCGGCGCCGAAGCGCAGCGCGTCCACCGGGACCCGCTCGTCCACCCCGTGGAACAGTCCCTGGAAGTCGAAGCCCGGCGGCAGCCGCAGCGGCGAGAAGCCGTACCCGGCGATGCCCAGCTGCGCGAACTGCTTGGCGTCCGTGCCGCCGGTCATCGAGAAGGGGACGACATGGGCGCCCGGGTCGTGCGCCAGCACGGCGTCCCGCATCGCCGCAAAGATCGCCGCGTCCACCGGCGCGGTCAGCGCCTGCGAGCGGTGCTGATAGGCCCAGTCCACGTCCGGGCCGGTCAGCTCGTCCAGGACGGCCTCGAACTCCTCGGCCAGGCCGGGCCCGGGCAGGGTGCGACCGTCGACCTCGCCCTCCGCCAGGCCCGGAATGACGTTGGTCTTGTACCCGGCCCGCAGCACCGTGGGGTTGGCGCTGTTGCGCACCGTCCCGGCGACGAACTGGGCGGCCACCGGGTCGAGCCGGGCGAGGTAGGAGTCGACGTCGAACGAGGGGTCGTCCAGCTCCGCCTCGCTCAGCGCGGTCCCGGTGGCGGTGGCCAGCGCGAGCAGCCCGGCCCGCACCGTCGGGGTGATCCGCACCGGCCAGCGGTGTTCGCCGATGCGGGTCATCGCGGCCGACAGCCGGGTCACCGCGTTCTCCCGGTTCGGCTTGGACCCGTGGCCGGCCCGGCCCCGGGCGGTCAGCCGCAGCCAGGCCGTGCCGCGTTCGCCGGCCGCGACCGGATACAGCCGCTGACCTCCGGCGGTGTGCACGGTGTAGGCGCCCATCTCGCCGATGGCCTCGATGCAGCCCTCGAACAGGTCCGCGTGCTTGCGCACCAGCCAGTCCGCGCCCGCCGCCGCGTTGTCCTCCTCGTCGGCGGTGAAGCACAGCACGATGTCGCGGCGCGGCCCGCGTCCCTCGCGCGCCCAGGACCGGGCCACCGCGAGCACCATCGCGTCCATGCCCTTCATGTCCACGGCCCCGCGTCCCCAGACCTCGCCGTCGCGGATCTCA
Source organism: Streptacidiphilus sp. EB129 (assembly GCF_041262645.1). Classification (NCBI taxonomy): domain Bacteria; kingdom Bacillati; phylum Actinomycetota; class Actinomycetes; order Kitasatosporales; family Streptomycetaceae; genus Streptacidiphilus; species Streptacidiphilus sp. EB129. Next base: position 376,962 of record NZ_JBGCCS010000003.1, on the reverse strand, counting down.
CCGCTGAACGGCGGCACACTCCAGTCGGCGGCCTGGGCCGGGACCACGTCCAGATGCCCGTGCACCAGCAGCGCCGGCAGTCCGGGCTCGCTGCCACGGATCCGGGCCACCACGTTGGCGCGCCCCGGTGCGGACTCCAGCACCAGCGGCGACAGTCCCGCCTCGGCCAGCCGCTCGGCGACGTACTCGGCGGCCGGACGCTCGCGGCAGTCGCCACCCCCGTGGTTGCTGGTGTCGATCCGGATCAGCTCGGAGGTGAACCGCACCGCCTCGTCCCCGCGCAGATCCGGGCGCAGATCCGGGCGGAGATCCCCGCGCTGATCGCCGCGCAGGTCCCCGGCCGGGTCCTCGCGCCCGTCGCCACCCGGGTTACCGCCCACCGTGCTCGCCATCGTCACCGCACCTCTTCCTCGTCACTCGCTCCGAGCGTCCGGCCTGCCGACGCCGCACCGTCCCGATCATCCCCCCGATCATGCCGCCGAGGGCACTCCACCCGGCCGGATAGGATCGGATCCTCATGACTGCCACCCTCGTCGCCAAAGACCTCACCGCCGGACACGGCGACCGTGTCCTCTTCTCCGACCTGGACCTGGTCGTCGCCCCCGGCGACGTCGTCGGGCTGGTCGGCGTCAACGGCGCGGGCAAGTCCACCCTGCTGCGCATGCTGGCCGGCCTGGACACCCCCGAGGGCGGCGCGGTCCGGCTGAGCCCGCCCACCGCGACCGTCGGCCACCTGCCGCAGGAGCCCGACCGCCGTCCGGGCGAGTCCGTCCGGGCGTTCCTCGGCCGCCGCACCGGCATCACCGCCGCGCAGGCCGCGCTGGACGCCGCGACCCAGGGACTGGTGGACGGCACCCCCGGCGCCGATGACGCCTACTCCGTCGCGCTCGACCGCTGGCTCGACCTCGGCGGCGCCGACCTGGACGAACGCGCCGAGGAGGTTGCCGCCGACCTGGGCCTCACGGTGGGCCTGGACCTGCCGATGACCGCCCTGTCCGGCGGCCAGGCGGCGCGCGCCGGACTCGCCTCGCTGCTGCTCAGCCGCTACGACGTGTTCCTGCTCGACGAGCCGACCAACGACCTCGACCTGGACGGCCTGGAGCGGCTGGAGACCTTCGTCGCCGGCCTGCGCGCCGGGACCGTGCTGATCAGCCACGACCGCGAGTTCCTCACCCGCACCGCGACCCGGATCCTGGAACTGGACCTGGCCCAGCAGCAGGTCAACCACTTCGGCGGCGGCTACGCCGCCTACCTGGAGGAGCGCGAGACCGCGCGCCGTCACGCCAGGGAGGGCTACGAGGAGTACGCCGACACGGTGTCCTCGCTGGAGGCGCGGGCCAGGACCCAGCGGTCCTGGATGGAGAAGGGCGTGAAGAACGCCCGCCGCAAGGCCCCCGACAACGACAAGATCGGCAAGGCCTTCCGCACCGAGTCGACCGAGAAGCAGGCGGCCAAGGCCCGGCAGACCCAGCGGCTGATCGAGCGTCTGGACGTGGTCGAGGAGCCCCGCAAGGAGTGGGAGCTGCGGATGGAGATCGCCGCCGCACCGCGCTCCGGCTCGGTGGTGGCCACCCTGCGCGGCGCGCGGGCCGAACGCGGCGACTTCGTGCTCGGCCCGGTGGACCTGCAGATCGACTGGGCGGACCGGGTCGCGATCACCGGCGCCAACGGCTCGGGGAAGTCCACGCTGCTGGCGGCGCTGCTCGGCCGGCTGCCGCTGGACGCGGGCCAGGCCTCGCTGGGCCCGGGCGTCGTGGTCGGCGAGGTGGACCAGGCCCGGCAGTTGTTCCTCGGCGACCAGCCGCTGATGGAAGCCTTCAGCGCGGCCGTGCCCGAGATGACGCCCGCCGACGTCCGGACGCTGCTGGCGAAGTTCGGCCTCCGCGCGGCACATGTGCTGCGCCCCGCCGCGACCCTCTCCCCCGGCGAGCGCACCCGCGCCGCGCTGGCGCTGCTCCAGGGACGCGGGGTGAACCTGCTGGTGCTGGACGAGCCGACGAACCATCTGGACCTGCCCGCCATCGAGCAGTTGGAGTCCGCGCTGGACTCCTACCAGGGCACCCTGCTGCTGGTGACGCATGACCGGCGGATGCTGGACGCCGTGCACACCACCCGGCGGATCTCGGTGGCCGACGGCCGGGTCAGCGAGAGCTGAGCCCGGCCGCCGGCCGCCTCACCCGGTGATCCGTCAGCCGCGCTTCGGCGGAACGTACTTGTAGCCGACCCGGCGCACCGTGACGATGCGCCGGCGGTAGTCCGCGCCCAACTTGCGGCGCAGCCGCGCGACATGCACGTCCACGGTGCGGCCGTCGCCGACGTGGCCGTAGCCCCAGACCGCCGTCACCAGGTGGTCGCGGGTGTGCACCCGGTGCGGATGGGCCGTCAGGTGGGCCAGCAACTCGAACTCCAGATAGGTCAGTTCGAGCGGCTCGCCGTCGACCCGGGCGATCCGGCGATCCCCGTCCAGCTCGATGTCAGTCCCGGCGTACTCCGCGACCGGCGTGACGCCGAGCCCATCGGGGGACACCCCTGCCGCGGCCCGTGCCGCCGCGTCCGCAGTCACGCCTCCGCGCGTGCCCGCGGACGGGGACAGCGGCCCGGGCGCCGGGAGTGGCAGCGACGTGAGCAGTGGCAGTGACGTGGGCAGCGGTAGCGACGTCGGCAGCGGCGCGCCCGCCGGGAGCAGCACCAGGTAGCCGACCATCGGGGTGTCGGCGGCCACCGTCCCGAAGTACTCCGGGAGTTCGCGCAGGGTGGGCAGCACGCCCTGCGGCCACGGGGCGACGACCGCGCCCTCCGGCAGCCGGTAGACCGGTGCCTCGTGCGCGCCGACCGAGCGCAGCCGGGGCGGCACGGCCGGCGCCGCGCCGTTCCCACGTCCGGCGGCGGAGGGCGATCCGGTGGAGGTGGACGGCGCGGCCGCGGCGGGGTTGGGGACGGCGGAGATCGTGGAGAGGTTCGACATGGCGGAGCTCGCTTTCGCGCGAAGACGAGAACAACGGAGACGGGTGCACGGGATCGTCTGCGCGCTCGCGGTCGCCTGCGAAATGCCTGCTGAGGGCGGTGTGACCTACTGCTCAGCCGCGTACGGGGACCTGCGCGCCGGTCGAGCGGCAACAGGTCTCGTCGAAGTGGAACGGCTGCCGGGACGGCCAGAACGGCTCAAGGTCGAGGGCATGGCGCCTCGTCCCCCCGTCCAGGGCTGCGTCAGCGGCAATCAGGTCCATGCCCCCATTCAACCAGACGCCGCGAGCAGGGCGACAGCCGCACCCGTCCACAACCCCCACACGCTGCGCAAACGAAGCACATCCGTCGGCCTGGCGCTCACCTTCCCTTCTTTCTGACGACCTGTTACATACATTCTGCGGATACCGCCCCAGGCCCTCCGCGTCCCCAGCTCCGAGGAGCCGCACCGTGACCCAGGAACCCGACCCCGACCCGTCAGCCCCAGGCCCGGCCAACCCGAACGCCAACCAGAACCCCGCCCGGAACGCCGACCGGAATGCCGCCCAGAACGCCGCCGCACCGAACGCGGAGACCGATACCCCCGCCGGCGCGACCGCCCCCGCCCCCGCGCCCGCCGCGCGCCTCGACGGCGCCTCACGGCTCCGCGTCTTCGCCGTCATCGCCGTCGTGGTGCTCTTCGCGGAGATCGCCGCCCTGCAGTACACGATGGTGGCCTCCGCCGCCCGGGACATCGCGCCGTCCTTCCCCGGCGTGAACGCGAATATCAGCTGGATGGTCATCATCTTCGGCCTGGTCGGCGGCGCGACCACGCCCATCATGGGCAAGATGTCCGACCTGTGGGGCAAGCGCCGGATCATGCTCGTCTCCGGCGTCTCCTTCGCGGTGGGGACGCTGATCTGCGCGCTCACCAGTTCCTGGGCCCTGTTCCTGGTCGGCCGGGCCCTCGAAGCCGTCGCCATCAGCGCGCCGACCGTGGCGTACGGGCTGTTCCGCGACATCCTGCCGCGTCGCTACATCCCGGCCTCCATCGGCGTGATCGCCACCGGGCTCGGCATGTCGGCGCTGGGGGCGCCGCTGCTCGGCGGCTGGCTGCTGGACCACTACTCCTGGCGCTCGCTGTTCTGGTTCCTGCTGATCTTCATCGCGGTGGTGATGCCGCTGCTGGTCCTGGTGGTCCCGGAGACCCCGCTGCGCACGCACCAGCGGCTGGACGTCACCGGCGCGCTGCTGCTGGCCACCGGCGTCGGCCTGGTGCTGCTGTACCTGTCGAACGGCGCGACCTGGGGATGGGGACGTCCCACCGCCTGGGGCTGGCTGGCCGGCGGAGTCGTCCTGCTGCTCGCCTTCGTCGCGGTGGAGCGCCGTACCGCCGAGCCCATCATGGACCTGGAGTTGCTCTTCTCCCCCAAGGTGAGCGTGGTGCTGCTGGCGGCCCTGCTCGGCAGCGTGGTCGTCGGCGTCCAGGGGTACTCCATCCCCTACATGCTGCAGACCCCCACACACACCCAGCTCACCCAGTTGCTCACGCAACAGGTCGTCGGTGCGGCCCACGGGCAGATACCCGCCGCCATGATCCCGGCGGTTCACATCAACTTGAACGCCCTGATGGCGTACGGACTGGGCGCCACCCTGCTCGGCTACGGCCTGCACTCCGCCGTCTTCTCCGGCGGCACCGGGATGCTGGCGGGCGGTGCGGCCGGCGAGTGGTCGCGCAAGGTCGGACCCCGGCTTCCGCTGATCGCGGCGATGGCGACCTTCACCCTCTCCACCCTGCTCTACGCCTTCTACGCCCACTCGGCCTGGCAGTACGCGGTGATCGCGGTGGTCTTCGGCCTCGGCTTCGGCTCCTTCTACGCCTCCGCGCCCAATCTGATCGTCGAAGCGGTACCGGCCCGCCAACAGGGCATCAGCGCCGGCATGCTGGGCGTCGTCAACAGCCTCGCCACCTCGGTCGGCACGGCGGTGCTCACGGCCTTCCTCGCGGCCAACCCGGCCGAGTTCAAGGTCAGCATCCCCGGCGTGCCCGCCTCCCTGACCGGCGGGTACCACGTCATTCCCAGCATCTACGCGGACTCGGGCTACCGCGACGGCCTGCTGTTCGCTGCGGGCGCCGGCGCACTCGGCCTGGTGGTGGCCATCCTCATGCGCCACGGCCGCAAGCCGGCCACCGGCGGGATGGCCAGCAACTGAGTTCGCTTCAACGGTAGCTGACCCTTACTCAGACAAGTCGACGGTCAGCCCACCCGGATCAGACTCCCCTGCGGGTCGATCCGGTCGGCGCCCTCCTCGTCGAACCAGATCCCGCCGGTGGCGAGATACCGGAACCGGTGCTCCCCCGGCGGGAAGGTCACGGTCACCGTCCTGGTGCCGTTCCGCCGCCGGACCAGCTCGGCCGCGCCGGGCTGCCATCCGTTGAAGTCACCCACCACACTCACCGTTCCGTCCGGGTGTTCCTCACCCAGACGGAACGTCACCCTGGTCCGCCCACCGAACAACCGGGTACGCGTCAACAACGCCCATCACTCCCTTCCTTCGTACGCCCCGTACGCCCCCACCCCGGGGACCCCACCGGACAGCATGCCGAATGCCCGCCCCCGGCGAAAGGGAACCCCGGCCCGGCGTCCCCGCTACGTCCACTCGGCGTCGCCTCTGCGCCCTCTCCTGGACCTGCCGGCATCGCGGCGCACCCGTCAGGGCCCGGCTGGCGCTACTCTCCAGTAATGGCCACTGCGACCGCCTTCTACGTCCCTGCGGGCCCCGCCGACGACGGGGACGCCCGCTTCACCGCAACGCCGCTGACCCGCGGCCCCTGGAGCCCCGACGCCCAGCACGCCGGGCCGCCGGCCGCGCTGCTGGGCCGCGCGGTGGAGCAGCGCGCCGACGCACGCCCCGACTTCCGGGTGGTCCGGATGACCTTCGAGGTACTGCGCCCGGTCCCGATCGCGGAGGTCACCGTCTCCACCCGACTGGCCGAGGCGAGCCGCAGCGTGGAGCGGGTCGAAGCCGAGCTGCGCGGCCCCGACGGGCGGGTCGCGATGCGGGCCACCGCGCTGCGGATGCGCAGCGCCGAGTCGACCCCCGGGGCACCCGGCACGCCCGCGGTGGAGGTCCCCCTCCCGGTCGCCGGGCCCGACGACTGCCCGGGCAGCGTGTTCCCGGTGCGCTGGGACGAGGGCTACCACACCGCCGTGGAGGTCCGTTTCGCCTCCGGGGCCTTCACCGAACGCGGCCCCGCCGCCTGCTGGTTCCGTCCCCGGTACCCGCTGGTCGCGGACCAGGAGACCTCCGGCCTGAGCCGGGTGCTGATCGCCGCGGACTCCGGAAACGGCATCTCCGGCGAGCTCGACATCACCCGGTTCCGTTACGTCAACGCGGACCTGACGGTCCATCTGCTCCGTGAGCCAGTGGGCGAGTGGGTCGGCCTCGACTCCCGCACCAGCATCGACCAGACCGGCATCGGGCTCACCGACACCCTGCTGATGGACGCGAAGTCCGGCATCGGCCGCGCCGCGCAGAGCCTCTTCGTCGCACCCTGGTAAACCGACTCCCCGCGAGCCCGCTCCCCCGTACCGACGCACAGAACCGGACGTGCCCACCCCGTGCCCCAACAGATCCTCAGTTTCACCGAATCCGACGTCCCCGCCGACCTGCGGGCCCAGGCCCTCGCGCTGCAGGAGCAGGCCTGGCCGAGCGAGCCCGACCCGCAGGGCCGGGTACCGGATCAGCGCCACGACCCGCTGCTGCACCCGGTGTCGATGCTGCTGGTCACCGACGCGCCGGGGGCCGCCGACGGCGACGCCCCCACCGTCGTGCTGGCCGCCCTGGATATCCTCACCAAGCAGTTGGAGCACCGCGGCCACCTCTACACCGCCTCGGGGCTCAGCCGCGTCGTCACCGACCGCGCCCGGCGCGGCTCCGGCCACGGCCGGCGGCTGGTCGCGGCCGCCCGCGAGGCGATGGCCCTCAGCGGCGCCGACCTCGGCGTCTTCACCTGCGACCGGCCGCTGCAGCCGTTCTACGAGAGCGCGGGCTGGGAACTGCTCCCCGGCACCGTCCTGGTCGGCGGCACCGCGGACGAGCCCTTCCCCAGTGACCAGTTCGACAAGGTCACCATGGCCTCGCTGTACTCCGCGTTCGCGCGCACCCGTGCCGCCGACTTCCATGGCACGCGGATCGAACTGTTCCCCGGTGGCATCGACCGGCTCTGGTAGCGCCCGGCACTGGCAGCGCCCGCCCGGCGCGTGGGGTCCCGCGCCCCGTCGTGATCAGCGACAATGGCACGGCACGGCACGGCCCCGCCCCCGACCGAACAGGGAAGCATGAGCACGCTCACCGTCACCACGGCCAACGTCAACGGCCTGCGCGCCGCCACCGGCAAGGGCTACGTCGAGTGGCTGGCCGCGACCACGGCCGACGTCGTCTGCCTGCAGGAGGTCCGCGCCGAGCCGGAGCAGCTCGCCGACCACGTCCGCGCCCCCGAGGGCTGGCACGTGCTGTGGGCCCCGTCCGTGGCCAAGGGCCGGGCGGGGGTCGCCCTGCTGTCCCGCGACGAGCCGCAGGCACAGCGCATCGGCTTCGGCTCCGACGAGTTCGACGTGACCGGCCGCTACGCGGAGATCGACCTGCCCGGTCTGACCGTGGCCAGCCTCTACCTCCCCTCCGGCGAGGTCGGCACCCCGCGTCAGGAGGAGAAGGAGCGCTTCCAGGCCGAGTTCCTGGACCACCTCAAGGCCCTGCGCGAGCGCGCCGCCGGCGACGGCCGCGAGGTCCTGGTCTGCGGTGACTGGAACATCGCACACCAGGAGGCGGACCTGAAGAACTGGAGGACGAACCGGAAGAACTCCGGCTTCCTCCCCGAGGAGCGCGCCTGGCTCAGCCGGGTCCTGGACGAGGCCGCCTACGTGGACGTGGTCCGCCGCCTGCACCCGGACGTCGAGGGGCCGTACTCCTGGTGGTCCTACCGGGGCCGCGCCTTCGACAACGACTCCGGCTGGCGGATCGACTACCAGATGGCCACCCCCGGGCTCGCCGCCAAGGCCACGTCGGCGATGGTGGAGCGGGCGGCCACCCACCCGGAACGCTGGTCCGACCACGCGCCGGTGACCGTCACCTTCGAGCTCTGACCCCACGGCTCCCCGGCTCAGGGGACGTGGGGACGGGCGGGCTGCGGGCGGCTCGCCGCTGGGCGCCGGGCGCGGGCAGACTTGAGTCTCCCCCGGGGGGAGACGCGAGAGTGGGTGCATGAACGGCGACACGCTCTACTCGATCGGTGACCTGGCCCGGCGGACCGGGCTGACGGTCAAGGCCATTCGGTTCTACTCCGACCGCGGGATCGTGCCGCCCACCGACCGCAGCCCGGCCGGCTACCGTCGCTACGGCATCGACGCCGTCGCCCGCCTGGACCTCGTCCGGACGCTGCGCGACCTGGGACTGGACCTTCCGACGATCCGCAGGGTCGTGGACCGGGAGGTTTCGCTGCCCGAGGTCGCCGCCGCGCACGCCGAAGCACTGGCGGTGCAGATCCGAACGCTGCGGCTGCGGCGCGCGGTGCTGACGGCGGTGGCCAGGCGCGGGTCCACCCCTGAGGAGATGGATCTCATGCACAAGCTGGCCAAGCTCTCCGAGGACGAACGCCGCCGCCTGGTCGGCGACTTCCTCGACACGGCCTTCGGCGGTCTGGACACCGACGCCGGGTTCGAGGGCATCATGCGGTCGATGACCCCCGAGCTGCCGGACAGCCCCGAGGCCGAACAGGTCGAGGCCTGGGTGGAGTTGGCCGAGCTGTCCCAGGACGCGGATTTCCGCGCCTGCATGCGGCGCATGGCCGAGCACTACGCGAGTGACCGTGCCGGGGCCAATGGCACAGGCCTGCGACGCGATCCGGCGGCAGCGGTCCTGGCGCGGGTCCGCCCAGCCCTGGAGGCCCGGGTCGACCCGGCCTCCCCCGGCGCCGATCCGGTCGTCACGGCCGTCCTGGACGAGTACGCGCAGACCCTCGGCCGTCGGGACGAGGTCGACCTTCGACGTCGACTGCTGACCCGGCTGGAGAGCGCGAACGACCCGCGCAGGCAGCGGTATCTCCGGCTCCTCGCGGTGATCAACGGCTGGCCCGCACCCGAACGCCAGTCGCCGTCGTTCGACTGGTTCATCCAGGCCCTGAAGGCCCGGATACCGGGCTAGCCGGCCGGCCGCGACGCGGCTGCCCGGGTGGCCGCTCGGGCCTCGGCCAGCAGCAGCGCGACCAGGACGACGACCAGGCCGAAGAACTCGGCCGGCGCGGAGAGCAGGGTGCCGAGCGCGGCTGTGGCCAGGGCTGAGGCCGCACCCACGGTCCGGTAGCGCAGCGGGTCGATGCCCAGCGCTCCCCGGAAGGCGACATTGCCGGCGAGGAAGAGCGCCACGCCTCCGGCGAGCGCGAGGGCCGGTGCGGTGTCCAGATGGCCGGAGAGGTGCCCGATCGACCTCTTGACCCCGGCGGCCAGGAGGGCGATGCCGAGCAGCATCGGGATGAAGCTGTAGTAGTACGCGGCCATGGTGAGGCGGAAGCGGGAGATCCCGGAGGCGCGGTGCAGTGCCTCCTCGGCGGCTGCCTCGTCCTGGTCGAAATACGTCCACCACAGGGCCAGCGCGAGCGCGAGGGCCAGGGAGATCCCGCCGAACAGGGCCCAGTCGAGCCGAAGGCCGCCCGCGCCGGCCCCGATGGCGATGACGGACTCTCCGAAGGCGACGATCAGCAGCAGCCCGTGCCGCTCCACGAAGTGCGCCGGATCGAGCCCGCCCACCTGATCGGTGACCCTGGCCCGGATGCCGGTGCCGTCGCCCCCGGTATCGTGGTCGCCGGTGCTGTAGTTGCCGGTGACGTGGCTGGAGATCAGCGGGGTGACGTTCTGCAACAGCAGCGCGGCCACCCACAGCAGGTCGGCGTCCCGGCCGCCGACCGCGCCCGCCGCGGTGACACAGAGCGCGGCGAGCACGTTGGTCAGCGCGAAGCTGAGCACGTAACGCCCGTGCACGATCGCGTAGAGCGCGCTGTGCACCAGGGTGACCAGCAGGAAGCCGAGCCCGAAGGCCACGCCGTCGGATCCGAAGACGCCGGGTATCGCCATGGCGCAGGTGAGGAATCCGCACATGCCCAGGAACAGCGGGAGCCGCCGCGCGATGGTCTCCGGCGGCACCTGGTTGGTGAGGTACGCGTAGGCGCCGTACATCCAGAAGAGCACGGAGAAGAGCAGCAGCACCCGTCCCGCCTGCGCGAACGACAGGTCGCGGGCCAGCAGTACGGTCAGCTGGGTGATGGTGAAGACAAAGACCAGATCGAAGAAGAGCTCCAGAGTGGAGACCCGTCGCCCCGGGGTCCCGGTCTCCGCCGTGGCCCTTGCGGCCTGAACACTGGTCATCTGGTCCCCCGATAGGCATGGTTGATCACAGCGCGGCCGACACCCTAACAACCGAGGCGGGGAACGGATCCGCCACAGGCGGACCTACCAGTGGGTAGAGTCGTCCGGGTGACCCTTGATCAGAACCCGGCGCGTACCGCCCGGATGATGTGGACGTTGTTCGAACCCCTGCACGCGGTGACCTACTTCGCACCGCAGGCGCGGGCCGCGTTCGAGGAGGTCGGCCTGCACGGTTTCTGGCGTGGCTACTTCGGCGGACGAGCCGCACCGCTGGGCCGGGTCGGACCGGCGCCGGTGTTCGCGGCGTTCTACGGCTTCGCGCGCCCGATGGTCGAGCGCGCCCTGCCGTCGCTCTGGGAGCTGGCCGACCCGCAGCAGGCGCTGGACGCCCGGGCGGCGGGAGCGCGGTCCTCGCTGCTGGCCCTGCTGGCCGAGGCCAACGGCAATTCCAACGCCAATGCCAACACCGAGACCGACACCGAGGCCGACGTCAGCCGACTCGCGGAGGCGGCACAGCTGTGCCGGACGGCGGCCGAGTCCGTCGAGGTGACCGGCCGGGTGCTGGCGGCCGCGAACGCCGCGCTGCCCTGGCCGGAGGATCCGCTGGACGTCCTCTGGCACGCGGCCACCGTGCTGCGCGAACACCGGGGCGACGGCCATGTCGCGGCGCTGCTCGTCGCCGGCCTCGACGGCTGCGAGAGCCTGGTGTGGCGTGCCGCCGTGGACAACGACCGACGGCTGCTGCAGCCCGCCCGCGGCTGGTCGGACCAGGAGTGGGACGCCGCCGGTGCCAGGCTGACCGCCCGTGGATGGCTGCACCCCGACGGCAGCCCGACGGAGGTCGCCACGGCCGCGCGCGAGCAGATCGAGACGACCACCGACGTCCTGGCCGCAGCCCCCTGGCAGGCGCTGGGCCAGAGCGGGGTCACCCGGCTCACCGAACTGCTGCGCCCGCTCGCCGACGCGGCCACCAGGGCGCTGCCCTTCCCCAACCCCATCGGGCTGGGGTCAGGGGCGAACGCCCTGGATCCGACCGGAAACTGACGCAGCGTCATAGTCGCTGGCCGCTACGGCGGTCAGCGCAGGCCGGCGAAGAGGTCGTCCTCGGACTCCGGGGTGGGAACGTTGCTGAACTGCCGGACGAAGGCCTCCTGGCCGAACATCCGCTGCTGGCCCTCCTCGGGCATCCGCAGCATGAAGATGTTCTCGCCCTGGCTGGCATGCGCCTCCAGCGCCTTGCGCTTGCGGACCACATAGGGCGACACGTCCACGACCGTCGTGATCAGCTCGTCCGGGGTGCCGAAGTCCGCGGGTGGCTCGAAGCCGCCCAGGTCGACACCGGTCGAGCGCAGGTAGTCGAAGAGTTCGACCGCCGCGCCACGGGGGATCGCGGTGTGGTAGAACTTCGCCGGAATCCCGCTCTTCTCGATCGCCGCCACCGTGATGCGATGGGCCTGGATGTGGTCGGGGTGGCCGTAGTTGCCGTTCTCGTCATAGGTGACCACGACATCGGGCCGGTACTTCTCCATCAGCCCGGCGAGCCGGTCGGCCGCGTCGTCCAGGGGGACGTTGGCGAAGGCCACCGAACGGTCGTTGGCCTCCCAGCCCACCATCCCCGAGTCGTGGTAACCGAGCAGCTCCACATCGGAGATGCCGAGCAGTTGCACCGACTCTGCCAGCTCCTTCAGCCGCAGTTCGCGGACCGCCGCCTCGTCGTGATCGGGCGCACCCGGCTTGATACCGCCGGGTCCGTCGCCCTGCTCCCCGTTGGTACAGGTGACCAGAACAGTGCGGATGCCCTCGGCCGCGGCCTTGGCCAGCACCCCGCCGGTGGACAGCACCTCATCGTCGGGGTGGGCATGAACAGCCATCAACGTCAGCTGACGATCCATCGGTTGCAGTCCTCCGTAAGAGACAGGTTCCAACGACGCCGTCCCACCCTATGCGCTCACCCGCCGCCCCGGCCCCGCCCTCGCATCGCGACCGCTCCGCTCCGCTCCCGGATCAGCGCAGGACGGAACGCGCGACGCGGAAGCCCACGTCATCGACTTCGAAGCTCGGGTGACTGCGGCGCCGCGCAGAGGCCCGGCAGCTCCAGTGCTCGTCGAACCAGCCGCCACCTCGGAGCACCCGGTAGCTGCCGTAGACCTCGGCGTCGTAGATGTCCCAGCACCAGTCCCAGACGTTGCCGAGCATGTCGTAGAGGCCCCACGGGTTGGGCTGCTTGCCGCCCACGTCATGGATCCGCTCGTCGGCGTTGCCGCGGTACCAGGCGATCTCGTCAAGCGGCCCGTAGTGCGGCCCGGTCGTACCGGCGCGGCAGGCGTGCTCCCACTCCGCCTCCGTCGGCAGCCGGTACCCGTCGCCGGCCGGGTCCCAGTCGATGCCCTCACCGTCGGCATGGAGGTGGTAGACCGGCGCGAAGCCGTCACGCCGGGACAGCTCGTTGCAGAAGCGAACGGCGTCCCACCAGGACACGCCCTCGACGGGCAACTGATCTCCCTCGGCGAGGCTCGGCCGCCGGCCGGTGATCTGCGCGTACAACCCCTGGGTGACCGGGAACGCCGCGAGCCGGTAGGGCGCGAGGTCCACCGACCACGTGCGCTGCGTCCGCCGGTCCGCCAGCGTCACCCGCCCCGGCGGGACGTCGACCATCATGTGCCCTGCGCTCATGTCCATGATCCGCCGATCCTACCGGTGCCCGCCGCGGACGATCACCTCTCGCGCCGCCGAGCGCCCCGACGGCCACAGTCGCCGCCCGGACGCGCGAATCTCCGTCAGGGGGACGGCCTGGCGGCGGCGATGCGTTGGCGGGAGGCCTCGTAGAGGACTGCGGTGCCGGCGTTGGCCGCGTTGAGGGAACTGGCCGCGCCGGACATTGGGATGCTCACGGTGTGGTCGCACAACTCGCGCCAGCCGCTGCTGAGCCCGCTGGTCTCATTGCCGATCAGCAGCAGGACCGGCTGGGTGAAGTCGAAGTCGAAGACATCGCACTCGCCGTGCTCGTCGGTTCCGACCATCACCACCGGCCGCCCCGCCGAGCGGCGGACGTCCAGCCAGTCGGTCACCTCGCGGGGCGAGGGAACCCGGACGGCGGGCAGGGCGAACAGCGAGCCGGTGCTGGCGCGTACCGACTTGGAGTCGTAGACGTCTGCGGCGTGCCCGGCCACGATGAGGCCGTCGGCGCCGAAGGCGTCGGCCGAACGGATGATGCTGCCGATGTTCCCGGGGCTGGTCGGACGATCGAACAACACGCCGAGGAAGTCGTCGTCGACCCTGATCCGGTCGAGGTCGTCGGCGGGCATTCCGATCACGGCGATGATCTCCGGCGCCGACTCGTTCTTCTCGCCGAGGTCTGCCAGCAGGTCCGAGGCCATGGCGACCTGCTCGGCCCGGACGGCTCCCAGCAGTTCCGTGGCCCACCGCGACAGCGTCCGCTGCCCGTCGAAGATCAGTGTCCGAACCGGCCAGCCGTGCTCCACCGCGAGCGAGATCGGCCGCACGCCCTGGACCAGGAATTCCCCGGCCCGCTGCCGCTTGTTGCGGTTGGTGAGCAGGGCCTGCCACTGCTGGAACCGGGCATTACGTGAGGTGATTCGCTGGACCGCCGGCACCTGTCCCCCTGGTGTGATCGCGCTGCGTCATACGGCGGGACCGGCCTCCGCACCCGCGTACCGGCCCGCTCCACCCGATCAAACCAGAGTTCCTCCGAATGCCCGGATCGCGCAGGCAGCCGGGCCAGGCGGAGGTGTGCGGGCTACGAGGCGTCGGGGGGCGTGGGGGCGCAGGTGAAGCCGAGCCCCTGCAGCGCGCGCATGACCTCGGCGGCGCTGAAGTCCCGCCGGTCCTGCCGGGTGACGACCGCGCCCACCTGCTTGACCGGGTACCAGCGGCGCCCGATCCGCACGCACGAGCCGGTGATCGGCTCGGGCTTGATCCCGCTCAGAGCCGCTTCCACCTCGCTCGCCTGCAGGTAAAAGGAGTGTCCAGCGATGGTGCAACGCATCATGCCTCGCAGGTCGAAGGGGAGGCGTCGCCAATCCCGGCGGACGCCGGGCGAACGCCTGCCGCTGCCACCTGCGGGAATACCCGCCCGGCCACGACCCAGCACACGCCGACGCTACTGAATATGGAAGATATAGCGAATGGAAGGATTCATCAATGTGGGGTAAATGAACCCAAACGGGTATCGTCCCTGCGGCATACCGCTCGAAGAACTGAAATTCGGCGGTGTTCCACCAGCACCGGAAAGCCTGAGCAGGCTCCTGCTGCGGGTGGTGACATCCGGCCTGGCTCACTCTGAAGATCCGGCCGGACGGCTCGGCGGCTGGCCGCGGTGCCTACGGTGACGGCTGGGTGGAAGTCTGGTGCTTGTGGCCTCTTTGACCACCCGAGAAACGGTTCACGGTGGTCGTGTTCGCACTCTACCACTCACGGCCGGACGGGCCGTTCGCCCCGCTGAGCATCGATCCACGGACCACCGGTCCGCCGGCCGCCGCCGCGCGGGCTCCGGCGGCGGCGTCCGTCCGGACCAGCTACTGCTCCTGGCCGAGCGCACTGAGCTGATCCATCTCCGCACCGGTGAGCCGGAGGGCGCCGGCCGCCACATTGGCCTCCAGATGGTCGGGGTTGCCGGTCCCCGGGATCGCCAGCACATGCGGGCCCAGTTGAAGAGTCCACGCCAGGCGGACCTGGGCCGCCGTGGCGCCGTGGGCCGCGGCGATGGCCAGGATGTGCTCGTTCTCGACCCCGCCGGCGACCGCACCGCGCTCCCGTCCCGCGCCGGCGATGGCGAAGTAGGGCACGAACGCAATGCCCTGTTCACCGCAGAGGCCCAGCACCTGATGATGCGTCCGGACGTCGATGTTGAACCGGTTCTGCACGCACACCACCGGAGCGATGGCCTGGGCTTCCGCCAACTGTGCGGCGGTGACCTCGGAGACGCCCAGGTGCCGGATGAGTCCGGCGTCGCGAAGTTCGGCGAGTGCACCGAAGTGCTCGGCAATCGACGGCTGGGACATCCTGCGGAGGTTGACCACGTCGAGGTGATCGCGGCCGAGCTGGCGCAGGTTCTCCTCCACCTGGCCGCGAAGCTGCTCCGGCGAGGCCGAGTACCACTCGCCCGACGGATCCCGGCCGGGTCCGACCTTCGTGGCGATGACCAGGTCCTCCGGGTACGGGGACAGCGCCGTATTGATCAGTTCGTTGGCTGAGCGCAGCCGGGAGAAGTAGAAGGACGCGGTGTCGATGTGGTTGACGCCGAGCTCGATCGCGCGACGCAGCACCCTCATCGACGTATCCCGGTCGCTCGGCACGCCGAGGTCGAACGCGGCGTCGCCGGTCAGGCGCATGGCGCCGAGGCCGATCCGGTTCACGCTCCTATCGCCCAGCATCCATGTGCCTGCGGCCGATGCATCGGTAGTAGTACCAGTGTTGTTCAAGTCCGCGGTCCCTCCGTCGTGATCGTCTCCACCGACGACGAATCATGGAGGAGTGGCCACGACCGTGAAAAGGCGCAGCTGGATGGGGGAATGTCACACCGCGGGCGGGAACGTGACGATGCAACGGATCGTTTGAACTGATGAGCATGCCGCTGGTCACCGGCTCCGTGATCAGGGCAGCACGATGGCCCTTGGCCCTGAGCGGCGGCAGCCGTCCGATGGCAGCCCGCGACGCCCCGCGCCGGGCACGACAGCGCCCACCCCGACCAATGGGGGTGTGTGGCACAGGGCCTGACGTAGCAGGACATTGCCGTACATCGTCGTAGCCATGGCCCTGCGGCCCTCGGCCGACCACCGCAAGCGGGGCGACGTGACGCAATCGTGACAGATTGCTGTTGACCGTATACGTACACAGCCCGTTGCCCCGTGCCACTCTGGACCCCCGAGTTTCGGACTCTTGGCGCAATCGACCCTGAATCCCCGCGAGTTGTGGAGGTGGCGGAGTGCAGACCGCAGAAGGCGTCGCGGTACTCGTCGAGGAGGCGGCCGCGGCGACCCGGTACCTCTGCGCCGGCGCGCACCTCGACGAGGAGTTCGCCCGGAAAGTGGTCGAGGAGATCGAGGACGAGCACCACCGGGCCTACGCCCCCACCTTCGGGATCAACATCATGCTGGTCCACCAGCACGCACGGCAGGCACTGCAGCGCGTCGCCGACCGCGACACGGGGCTCGTGGTCTGTCTGCTGGTCTCCCTGGCGCTCCAGCCGGCCCTCACCCTGGTGATGTGGGTGCTCATGGTCTTCATCTCCGGCCCGCCCGCCGGCCTCGACCCCCGGCCCGCCCGGCTACGGCACCCGGTCTCCGGACAGCAGGGCGGCGGTCAGGTGCGGGTGGTGGTCGGTGCCGTCGTGCGGCTGCTGATCGCGCTCGCGGCGATGGCCATCGTGGCGGAGTTCGCCCCCATCCTGCCCTGGCCGCTGGTCTGGATCCACGGGCTGGTGCCCGACCTCATCATCGGCTACCCGCTGCTGGTCCTGATCCCCTGGATCATCACCTGGCAGGAGCGTTCCTCCGCCTGGCACATCGTCAGCAAACGCCTCACCAGCCGGGGGTTCGCCACCGGCTACCCCAACGGCGTGCCGGAGGGCCCGATCACGGACGGGAACATCACCGTCTACAGCGGCTACTCCCCCTTCATCGGCTCCGGTGTCGAGCTCGACTCCTGGTCGACCACCACCCGCCTCAACGCCACGCGTGACCTGGTCGGGGACATTCCGCCGCAGCGGGAGCCGTGGACCGTTCCGGTGACGGCGGGCGAACTGGTCGAGGGCCTGGTCGCGCAGCTCAGCGAACTCGGCCAGGAGACCACCGACTCGGCCGACGGCATCGCCGGACTGACCGTCACCGAGAAGCTGTTCGTCGACGGCACCGTCGTCCGGCAGAACGCCGTGCGCCTCAGCGGGCTGACCAAGGCGGTACTGCCCGACGAGAACTCGACACCCGAGTACTGGATTCCCGAGGAGATCGTCCGCAGGTATCGCGGGTACCACCGCGGCCCGATCCGGCACTGCCTGCGCAGCCAGGTCGCGGCCTGGGGCGCCGATCTGGTGCTCTCGGTGTTCCTGCAGGTCACGGTTAGCGGCGGCACCCTCTACCTGGAGTCGACCACGTTTCTGCTGCCACCGGTGAAGGAGGCCTACCGGGTCGCGGACTCGGTGGTGGACGCACCGGCCCCCGAGGTGTCCTACCTGCCGGCCGACCGGGCCGGAGGGGACGATTCGGTACTCGGGGCCCAGTCGGTCGCGGCGGGATTCCTGGCGCTGGTGAGCTCGCCGGTGCGGCTGTACCGAGCCCTGCGCGCCCCGGCCCGGCGCCGCAAGCGCAACTCGGAACTGCTGCAGGCCATCAAGAGCGACCTGACCTTCGACTACGGCGCACGCCTCAGCCTGCGGGACCTGGCCTCCGGACCGAACTACCGCAACTACTTCCAGCGCGTCGACGTGGCCCGGATCTCCCGTCAGATCCACCTGCGCACACTGGACTTCGTGGCCACCACCCTGGTCGAGCGCGACATCGACGTCTCCGAACTCCTCGAACGCAGGACCGCCGTGTACAACTCCGGCGTCCTGATGACCGGTGGCGCGATGCACGGCACCATCGTCGCCGGCCAGGGCAACACCGTCATCGAGCAGGTCCCCACCGACGAGAGGGCGAAGAAGAAAAAATGACCAGTACGGCGGAGAACGGCGGCAGCAGTGCTGGCAGTCGCGGCGACGGCGGCGCCCGGGCCGCGGGCAGCCCGGGGGCGGGCAACAGCGGGGTGGTGATCAGCGGAGGCACCGTGAGCGATTCGGTCGTCGTCGCCGGAGAGAACAACCGCACGGTGGTCAACCAGGCCCAGCCCGGAGCCCCGGGCCTGGACCGGGCCCGGTCCGCCGCCCAGGAACTGCTCCGGCTGCTGGCCGGGACCGGCGACTACGGCCTGGAGTCACAGCCGGCGGCCCAGGCCACAGCCATCGCGGAGGAGTTGGCGGAGGAGCTGGCGGAGCAGGAACCGGACGGCAAGCGCGTCCACAAGTGGCTCGGCAAGCTGTCCGGGCTGGTCGCAGGCGCGGCACCGCTGATCGAGCTGGTGCTCGCCATCGAGGAGGGCCTCAAGCTCACCCTCGGCGGCTGAGCCCGGCGGCCGCGCCCGCGCGGGGGTAGCCGCGGCGGAGCGCCCGGGACGGCAGGCCAGCCCGGGACTCCACACGCGGCGGGTCAGCGGCGCAGCCACTCGGCGGGGGTCAGCCGGTCAGCGCATCATCCCGCCGATGATGCCGCCCATGCCGGCCGCCTCGGTGTTCTCCGCACCCCCGGCGGGCATGTAGGGGGCCAGCGAGTGGGCCAGGTTGGGCAGCGGCATGCTCTGCAGCCAGATCTGGCCCGGGCCGGTCAGCGCGACCAGGTGGTAGCCGTCACCACCGAAGATCTTGTTGGCGATGCCCGGGACCCGGGTGATGGTGAACTGCACCTGCTGGTCGAACATGCCCACATGGCCCGGGTGCACCAGCATCGTCTGCCCGGGCGCCAGGGCGTAGGTGGTGAGCTCGCCGGACAGCTCGATCCAGGCCCGGCCCTGCCCCTCCAGCCGCTGCATCACGAAGCCGTCGCCGCCCCACAGCCCGCCGCGGAAGCTCTGCTGCAGGCCGACCGACGGGGTGACCCCCGGGGTGCCGCAGAGCCAGCCGTGCCGGTGCACCATGAACGACTGGCCCGGCATGATGTCGACCGGCACTATGTGCCCGGGGACCTTGGACGCGAAGGCGACCAGGCCGGGCGAGCCCTGGGCCTGGTACTGGGTCAGGAACAGGCTCCCGCCGCCCAGCACCCGCTTCATGGCGCCCATCAGTCCGCGCCCGCCACCGGCAGCGCCCTGGCCGCCGGACATCGTCTGCGACATCTGCATGTTGGACGACATCCACGACAGCTCGCCGTGCTGCGTGACCACGCTCTCGCCCGGTGCCAGCTGTACCTCCAGCACCGGCATGGTGCTGCCCTTGATGTCAGCCTGCATGGCCGCCGCCCCCTTGTCTGCCTGTCCGCAACCGCTGGGCCCTGTGCCCCTGTCGCGCACGCTAGCGCGTCCGCCCGACACCGCAAGCACCGGGCCCTGATCTGTAGCCGGACCGGCACGGGCCCGGCACACACCCGGTACGGACCCGCGTCCCCGCTCCCCCGCCCCGCGCGGTGCGCCGCCGCCTCGACCTGATCACCGGGGTACGCGAACTGACTCTGCCGCGTTCCCGCCGGAACCCGCGCCGGGCCCCGCTGAATCAGAGGATGATCCGATGCCCGGCGATCATTTCCGCCGCCCCGGTGCGGACCTGTGCGCCCGACTCTCCGACGGCGCCGCGCACTTCTGGCCCGCCCCGTCGTTCCCACGAGTATTCGCAGCTCCCAGCCGTCGCGTCAACACGGAGATCGCCGCAGAACCCACGGGTGGAATTCGTGCGATGTCATAGGAGAAATCGCCCGGATCTGGAAGCGTGGTGCCAGCGCGGATTTCCGGGAGCAGTCCCCCGCCGTCCGGAAAAGCGTACGAATGTATGGAGGTATGGATGAGCCGTGTCGCAGGAAAGTACGGAAAGCTCGGTCCCCGCTTTCCGGTCGCCCTCAAGGACTTCACCGCCTACGCGGCGGCCCCGCTCCCCGCTCCCCCGGCCTCGGTCGACTGGGCGAGCGGCGTCAGCACCTGGCCCATGGACGGCAACGACCAGTACGGCGACTGCACCATGGCGGCCGCCGCGCACCTGATCCAGTCCTGGAACGCGCAGACCAAGGAGCAGGACCCGGTCCCGACCGCGCAGCAGGTCGTCGACCAGTACTTCACGCTGTCCGGCGGCCAGGACAGCGGCCTGGCCGAGTCCGACGTGCTCAAGGCCTGGCAGACCGGTGGCCTGTGGGGCAACCAGGTGGTGGCCTACGCGCCGGTCAACGTCCACGCGCTGACCGCGATTCGGCAGACCATCGCGCTCTTCGGCGGGGTCTACGCCGGCATCCAGGTGCCGTCCAACGCGCAGCAGCAGTTCCAGGCGGGCCAGCCGTGGACGCTCGACCCGGGCTGGCAGTCGCAGCCGATCGAGGGCGGGCACGCCATCCCGTTGCTCGGCTACGACGCCGACTGGCTCTACGTGATCACCTGGGGCGCGGTGCAGAAGGTCGCCTGGGACTGGTGGTCGACCTACTCCGACGAGGCCTGGGCGGTGCTCGCCCAGCAGTACCGCGAGGCGGGCACGGTCAACGGCATCGACCTGGCCACCCTCACCGCGGACCTCAAGGGCGTCTGACCCGCACCGGCCGGGCTACTCGGCGCCCCGGGCTACTCGGCGCCGGGGACGCGGGCGATGATCCCGGTCAGGTCCGCCCGGGGCGGGAGCGTGCCGAAGGCGAGACCGCGGTCGCCGGCGAGCCGGCTGGCGCAGAAGGCGTCGGCGACCGCGGCCGAGGCGTGCCGCACCAGCAGCGCGCCCTGGAGTACCAGCGCCATCCGCTCGACCAGGCGGCGGGCCCGCAGCTCCGCGTCGGCGCTGTCGGCGAGTTCGCCGCGCAGCTCGCGCCAGGCCTGGTCGAGCCGGGCGTCCGCGCCCGCCGCGGCCGCCACCTCGTCGGTGTAGGCCTGCAGGGCGTCGGGCTCGCGGCTCAGGGCACGCAGCACGTCGAGGGCGTTGACATTGCCCGAACCCTCCCAGATCCCGTTCAGCGGCGCCTCGCGATAGAGCCGAGGCATGCCTGATGCCTCGTCATATCCGTTTCCACCCAGGCACTCCAGCGCCTCGGCGACCATCGCGGGCTGACGCTTGCAGACCCAGTACTTGCCCAGCGCGGTGGCGATCCGCAGGAACTTCCGCTCCGCCGCGTCCCCGCGCTGGGCGCGGTCGGCCGCGCCGGCGATCCGCAGCGCCAGCGTGGTGGCGGCCTCCGACTCCAGCGCCAGGTCCGCGATGACATTGCGCATCAGCGGCTGGTCGATCAGCGTCGCGCCGAACGCGGCGCGGTGCCGGACGTGGTGCGCGGCCTGGGTCAGCGCCGCACGCATCCCGGAGGCGGAGCCGAGGGTGGAGTCGAGGCGGGTCATGGTGACCATGTCGATGATGGTCTTCACGCCGCGGCCCTCGGCGCCGACCAGCCAGGCCACGGTGTCGTCGAACTCCGGCTCACTGCTGGCGTTGCTGCGGTTGCCGAGCTTGTCCTTGAGCCGCTGGATGCGGAAGGTGTTGCGGCTGCCGTCGGGCAGCACCCGCGGCAGCAGGAAGCAGGACAGCCCGCCGGGCGCCTGGGCCAGTACCAGGAACAGGTCGTTCATCGGCGCGCTGGTGAACCACTTGTGCCCGTGCAGCCGCCAACTCCCGTCCGGCTGCGGGGTGGCGGTGGTGGTGTTGCTGCGGACGTCGGAGCCGCCCTGCTTCTCGGTCATCCCCATCCCGGCCAGCAGGCCGCGCTTGGTCGCCGGGGTGCGCAGTCCGGGGTCGTAGCTGCGGCTGGTGAGCAACGGCTCGTAGACGGCGGCCAGTTCCGGCGCGGCCCGCAGCGCGGGGACGACGGCGTAGGTCATCGAGACCGGGCAGATGTGCCCCTGCTCGGCCGTGCTCCACACCAACAGCCCCGCCGCCCTTGCCACATGGACGCCGGGGCGGTCCTCGGCCCACGGCGCACCGCCGAGACCGGCGCCGATGGCCACGTCCATCAGCGCGTGGTACGAGGGGTGGAACTCGACCTCGTCGATGCGGTTGCCGTAGCGGTCGTGGGTGCGCAGCACCGGCTCGCAGCGGTTGGCCTCCTCGCCCCAGCGCTGCGCCTGCTCGGACCCGGCCAGGCGTCCGAGCCGGTGCAGCTCGTCCAGGCACCAGTCGGCCCCCTCGCGACGGACACCTTCCAGCAGCGCCGGGTCCTCGGCGACGTCGTGGCCGACGAGCGGCGGGGCCTGGTTGGTCACCACATGCGTGCGCACGGGGGACGGCGGCGCGGTGGACAACGCCACCGGGGCAGCGGTCACCGGCGCGGCGGTGGCGGGCACGGGGGTCAGCGGGGCGGGGGTCACGGTCACGGTGGAGTCCTCCGACTCAGCGGGGAGCGGCGGCGGGCCTGGCGCCCGCGCAACGCAGTGACATGGTGGCGAGTTCGGCGACGACGCGCCCGGCGTCGCGCCCGTGCGACGACTCGGACAGCGGGTCGACCAGCATCTCGCCGATCGCCCCGCACACGGCGGCGGCGGTCACCTCGGCGTCCTGCTCGGGCAGCAGCCCGGCGGCCACTCCCTCGCGGACGACCTCGGCGAACACACTGCGGTAACGCCGGCGGAACTCCAGCCGCTCCTGCTCGATCGCGGGCTCGGACGGAGCGGCGAGCAGCGCGTACGCCAGGCCCCGGCGCTCCAGGGCACGGCGGGAGAACACGGTGACCCCGGCGGCCAGCCGCTGCACCGGATCGCCGTCGCCGTCCCGCAGTACCCGGTGCAGCACCTCGACCTCGCGTCCAGCGGCGCGCCGGAACACCTCCACCGCCAGTGCCGCCTTGGACTCGACGTGCTGGTAGACCGATCCGGCGGACATCCCGGCCGCGGCCGCGACCGCGGTCACCGAGGCACCGGCCCAGCCGACCTCGGCGACCACCTCGATCGCCTGGTCGATGAGGCGCTCCCGGGCGGCGGCGAGCCGGTCCTCGACCGCGGTGGTCCTGCGATAGGCCATGCAAGAAGTGAACCACTGTTCAGACCTTCAGTCCATCATCGCGACCGCATCGCCACGGCATCCCGACCACGGTCCCCGCGACGGCCGCTCCCCGGTGGCCGGGTCCGGCGCCCGGACGCAGGATGGGCCGCAGGCACCTCGATCCGCGTGCAGTGATCAGCGGCGACGACGGGAGCGACAGCGATGGCAGCGGCAGCGAAGGCAGCGGCAGCGAAGGCAGCGGCAGCGAAAGACCTGGGACCGGTCGACTACCTGGTGGTGGCGTTCCCCGGAAACAAGTTCAGCGGCGCCATCGCGCCGGAACTGCGCAAGCTCGTCACCTCCGGAGTGGTCCGGATCATCGACCTCACCTTCGTCAAGAAGGACGCCGAGGGCACGGTGACCGTGATGGAGCTCGAGAGTCTGGAGCCGGAGGAGGCGCGGGTCTTCGCGGACATCGACGGCGAGATCGGCGGGCTGCTCAGCGAGGAGGACCTGACGCTGATCGCGGAGGAGATCCCGCCGGACTGCTCGGCCGCGCTGATCGTCTGGGAGAACACCTGGGCGGCCGCGCTCGCCCAGCGGATCCGCGAGGCGGACGGCATCGTCGTGGCGCACGAGCGGGTGCCCGCCTCCGTCGTCGAGCAGGACCTGCTCGCCATCGCCCGGTAGACAGCACCACCCCACCCCGACCCAGGGAGAGCCAGATGATCGGCAGGTCAGTCGGACGCGGTCGCCGCCCCGGCCTCATCGGTGCGGCCGCCCGGACCGCGGTGGTGGCCGGGACCGCCACCGCCGTCAGCGGGCGCGTCGCCGCCCGCCAGCAGCAGCGGGCGGCCTCGGCGGCACCCGCGCCCGAGGCCCCGGCCCCAGCCCCGGCGGCCGCACCGGCGGCGGGGGTCCCGATGGACGAGAACACCCTGAACCAGCTGGAGCGCCTCAGCACGCTCTACTCGCAGAACCTGCTCTCCGAGGCGGAGTTCACCGCGGCCAAGCAGCGCCTGCTCGGAACCTAGCCGACACGCCCCCGGCGTGGTGGCGCGGCTGCACGAACGTAGACTGATCGGGTATTTCAGGATGAAGCGGGCAGGTCCGCCGGACCGCCAACCCCTGGGAGCTCCTCGATGGCGAACGATCAGGCTGCCGACGCCGGCTACTACGACCCACGGACCAGGTCCGTCGCGCTGGCCGACACCATGGACGCCCAGGACCGGCTCGCCCTGAACGGCATGGGCAGCTTCGACTGGGACCTCGAAGCCGGCACCTACCTCCTCGACGAGGTCGGCCTGGAGGTCTTCGACCTGCGCGCGGAGGAGTTCGACGGGCGGCCGGTCTCCCTGGCCGCCCGGGTCCCGGCGGACGACGCGGCCCGGCTGGACGTGATCGTCTCCTCGGCGCTGCAGACCCGGCAGCTCAGCTTCGCCGCCTACTTCCGGGTGGTCCCGCGCACCGGCCTGCCGCGCTGGGCCCACACCCAGGGCCGCATCCTCCGCGACGGCAACGGCCGCCCGTACCGGATCGTCGGCATCGTCCGCAACGCCGACGAGGAACTCGCGCACGCCGAGGGGATGCGACTGCTGACCGCCGACCGGCGGCGGCAGACCGATTCGGTCCGCGCCACCACCGAGGCGCTGTCCCAGGCGATCACCGTCGCGGACGTGATCAGCGTGCTCACCGACAGCGAGGGACTGCGCCGTTTCGGCGCGGACGGGCTGGCCCTCGGCCTGGTCGACGGCGGCGTGATGCGCCTGGTCGCGGTGACCGAGACGCCGTCGCCGGAGCTGCGCTCGCTGGACGACCTCACCCTCAGCGGCCTGCAGGACCGGCTGCCGCTGCCCGAGGCGGTACGGACCGGGCGGCCCCGCTTCGTCGGCAACCGGGCCCTGCTCTGCACCCGCTACCCGCGGCTGCGCCCGTACGCGGAGCAGATGGGCATCAGCGCCGGCGCCTTCCTGCCGCTGACCGCCCAGGCCAGGACCTTGGGCGCGATCGGCCTGTACTTCCGCGACCCGCGCCGGTTCAGCACCGAGGACCGCAACATCTGCATCGCGCTCAGCAGCGCGGTGGCCCAGTCACTGCAGCGAGCCATGCTGTTCGACCAGGAGCGGGAGTTCGCCACCACGCTGCAGACGACGATGCTGCCCCGGCGCACCCCGCTGATCAACGGCGGCGAGGTCGCGGTCCGCTACCGTGCCGGGCGCAGCGGCCGGGAGGTGGGCGGCGACTGGTACGACGTGGTCCCGCTGCCGCGCGGGAAGGTCGCGGTGGTGATCGGTGACGTCGAGGGCCATGACAGCCACGCCGCCGCGATCATGGGCCAGCTGCGGATCGCGCTGCGCGCCTACGCCGCCGAGGGTCACAGCCCCTCCACGGTGATGTCCCGCGCCTCCCGCTTCCTGGCAGACCTCGACACCGAGCGCTCGGCGACCTGCATCTACGCCGAGGCCGACCTGGGCACCGGGCTGCTCCGGCTGACCCGCGCGGGGCATCTGGAACCGCTGGTCAGGGACGGCAGCGGCCGGATCACCTGGCCCTCGGTGCGCGGCGGGCTGCCGCTGGGCGTGGCCACCGTGTTCCACCAGGACGACTTCCCGGAGACCCTGCTCGACCTCAGCCCCGACGACACCCTGCTGATGTGCACCGACGGCCTGGTCGAGCGCCCCGGCCAGGACATCACGCACGGGCTGCAGTCCCTCGCGGACGCCCTGAGCGCCGGCCCGCCCGGGATCGAGGACCTCGCCGACCGTCTGAGCCACGAGGCGCCCGGCGCCCCCGGCACCGGCGACGACATGGCGCTCCTGCTGCTGCGGCGCTCCGCGGACCCCGGCGGGCCCAGGCCGTTGCGCGCGGTGCAGCACGTCCACCAGGCCGACCCGGAGGGCCTGGTGGAGGCGCGGATGACGCTCCGCCAGGCACTGGCCACCTGGGGCGCGGTCAGCAGCTCGGACATCGAGCTGGCGGCGGACGAGCTGATCACCAACGCGCTGGTGCACACCGACGGCGGGGCGCAGATGACCATCGAGCTGCTCACCGGAGCGCCCCGGCGGGTCCGGCTGGAGATCAGGGACTGCTCCAGCGAGTGGCCGCGCCGCCGGACCCCGGGCGAGACCGCGACCTCCGGGCGGGGCCTGCTCCTGGTCGACTCCCTCGCCGACCGCTGGGGGGTGGACCCGCAGGGCGCCGGCAAGTCGGTCTGGTGCGAGTTCTTCCTCCCCGGCTGAGGCCCGCTCAGTACGAGCCGAACAGCTCCACCAGGGCGGTGCGGCCGAACATCTCCGCCGTCGCCGCCGCCGAGGGCTGGCCCGCGTGCGGGTCGGCGCCGCCGGCCAGCAGCACCTCGACGACCGCGTCCGCGCCCTTGAAGACCGCTCCGGCCAGCGGGGTCTGCCCCCGGTCGTTGGCGCGGTTGGCGTCCGCGCCGCGCTCCAGCAGGGTCCGCACCGCGTCGGCGTGGCCGTGGTACGCGGCCAGCATGACGAGGGTGTCGCCCCGGTCGTTGGTCAGGTCGGCCGGGGCGCCGGCGTCGACGTAGGCGGCCAGTGCGGGCGCGTCCCCGGCACGGGCGGCGTCGAAGACCTTTCCCGCGAGCTCCACGACCTCGGGATCCACCGGCTCGCTCATCACACCGCTCCTCAACCGCGCAGGGCGCTCGCACGGTCGTACGAGCGAGGCCATTCTGCCGCCTCCTCGCCCCGTGCGTCCTCCGGCACGGGCAAACGGCGGGACACCCGTCCGGGCGAACGTGCGGTGCGCCATCGGCGCAGCGGCCGGACGGTGGAGAACGATCACTCGCAGGGATGGTTACCCCTCTCCGAAAGACCACCCATTTGCGCCTATCCATCTCCTATTACTTTTTGTCACCATATAGGGACATTCTGTAATCCTCCGTCCCGAGGAGCTTCCCGTGATCCTCTCCATCTCCGGAGTCGTCCTGCTCGGCACCATCGCGTTCCTGTTCTTCCGCAAGGACGGCATGAAGATCTCGCACGCCCTGGTCTGCTCGCTCTTCGGCTTCTACCTGGCCGGCACCGCCATCGCCCCCAGCATCAAGGCCGGCGGCGCGAGTCTGGCCAGCCTCCTCGGCGGCATCAAGTTCTGAACCACCGGGTCCGTCGACCCCGCGGTCCCCGTCCCCAGCCGAAGCCCTCCGACCCCGGACCACGCCCGGGCCCAGAACCGAGAACCGAGCCCCTGATGACCCTCACCGAGCATCTCGCCCGCGGGCGCGAGTTCGCACGTACCGCCGGCGACCACGCCACCGACATGTTCGGTCCGCTGCTCACCATCGGTCGCGGCCTTCGCGCCCACGGCCGGTGGACCGTGAAGTGGTGGAACGGTCTGCCCAAGGACCGCCGCGGCCCCGCCGTCCTGCTCGCGGTGGCCGTCCTCGCCGCCGTGGCGCTGCTGCCGTACGGGCCGCTGCTGGCCCTGCTGGTGCTGATGGGCAGCGCCGCCTGGGCCGGGCGCGACCGCGCCCCCGCCGCCGAACCGGCCCCGGACACCAGCCAGCTGAAGCTCGCCGCGATCTACACCGCGCTGACGCCCTACCTGGTGCACGAGTCCGATCCGTCCCCGCTCTACGCCCACGGCGGGGACTTCAAGGACGCCTTCGGCAGCTGGGACTTCGACGCGGAGGGCCGGCTCACCGCCCTCGAACTGCGCTACCCCGCCTACTTCACCGACACCGAGCCGCACGCCAGGGCCCGGATCGAGCACGTCATCCACAGCAAGGCGGGGCGCAGCCGCGAGTACCGGTTCAGCTGGGACGAGGAGACCAACCACCTGCGCGTCGCCGCGCTGGCCCCGCTGCCCACCGACATCACCGCCCAGCCCTTCGTCACCGCCCAGGGCGAGGTGGTGCTCGGCTTCACGGACACCACCAGCACCAACCGGATGATCCCGGTGCGCCAGGGCTCCGGCACCACCCATCAGCCCCCGGTGGTCTGGCGGACCGGCCCGCGCTCCGGCGAGCCGCACCTGCTGGCGCTGGGCACCCACGGCCAGGGCACCTCGACGCTGCTGCGCTCGCTGGCGCTGCAGGTGCTGCCGTACTCCGACGTGGTGGTGATCGACGGGGCCGGCACCGGCGAGCACGCCTGCCTGGTCGGACGGCCCGGCGTGCACACGGTGGAGACCAGCCTGCACGGCTCGCTCGCGGTGCTGGAGTGGGTGACCCACGAGACCCAGCGCCGCCTGGACGCGCACAACCTGGCCAAGCGCACCGGCGGCGCCCCGCCCCAGGACACCACCCGGCCGCTGTGGCTGCTGCTGGACCACCCGGCCGAGCTCAGCGAGCTGGCCCACGCGGAGGGCAAGCCGGACCCGCAGGACCTGCTGGAGGTGCCGTTGCGGCACGGCCGCACCGCGCACGTCACCGTCGTGGTGGCGGACCACCTGGACGCCCTGGACCGGATCAAGCCCACCGTGCGGACCGCCACCCGGGCCCGGCTGGTGCTCGGCCAGCTGGACCCCGACCTGGCCCCGGAGGCGCTGGGAGCGCCGCTGGACATCACCCCGTCCAGCCACACCCCGCCCGGCCGCGGCTACGCCCGGCTCGGCGTCCAGCCGCCGGTCCGGGTCCAGGTCCCGGCCACCCCCGACCCGCTGGACGAGGAGACCCCGGCCGACCAGCGGAACGCGGTGATCGCCCTGCTCCCCCACGGCGACAGCCGCACCGAGGCCCCGGCCGGCCCGGAGCCGGTCATGCTGCCGCCGGAGAGCCCGGAGGAGCGCACCGGCGAGATCCAGCAGCCCCTGCCCACGGTGCTGCGCCTGCAGTAGCCGGCTGGCCGGTCAGCCTGCTTCCCAGCCCGCGGATCAGTCGAAACCTGATCGGCACGGGAACTGATCATCCGTCACCATCCAAGAGCCCTCGGCAATTTGCCGAGGGCTCTTGACGTACCCGGCGGTTGCGGGCTCAATAGTGCGCCAATGGACTGTTCTCAGACCATTAGCTGTGCCCCCCACTGATCACAGCCGTCCGCACCCAGCGAGAGGTGCACATGCCCTCGGATACCCCTGCCCCCGCACCCACCGACGCGCCCGCGCTGTCCGCCGACGAACAGCGCCTGCACGAACTCGGCTACGCCCAGGAGCTCTCCCGCACCATGTCGGGGTTCTCCAACTTCGCGGTCTCCTTCACGATCATCTCCATCCTCTCCGGCTGCCTGACCCTCTACGGCTACGGCATGACCACCGGCGGACCAGCCCTGATCGTCTGGGGCTGGCCGGTGGTGGGCCTGATGACCCTGCTGGTCGGCCTGGCCATGGCCGAGGTCTGCTCCAGCTTCCCGACCGCCGGCGGTCTCTACTACTGGGCCGCCAAGCTCGCCCCCAGCCACGGCCCGTTCTGGTCCTGGACCACCGGCTGGTTCAACTTCATCGGCCAGGTCGCGGTCACCGCCGGCGTCGACTTCGGCGCCGCGCAGTTCCTGAACGCGCTGCTGGACCTGCAGGGCTGGTTCAAGGCCACGCCCGGCCACACCGTGCTGATCTTCGGCCTGGTGCTGGTGCTGCACGGAGCGCTGAACACCTTCGGCGTGCGGCTGGTGTCGCTGCTGAACAGCGTCAGCGTGTGGTGGCACGTACTCGGGGTGCTGGTGATCGTCGGCGCGCTGGCGATCGTGCCCTCGCACCACGAGTCGGCGTCCTTCGTCTTCACCCACTTCGCCAACACCACCGGCTGGCACAGCACCGTCTACGTCGCCGCCCTGGGCCTGCTGCTCGCCCAGTACACCTTCACCGGCTACGACGCCTCGGCGCACATGACCGAGGAGACCCACGACGCGGCCCGCTCCGGCCCGCGCGGCATCGTGATGTCGATCGTGGTCTCGCTGCTGGCCGGCTGGGTGCTGCTGATCGGCATCACCTTCGCCATCCAGAACTACAGCGGCGAGCTCGGCAGCTCCACCGGCGTCCCGCCCGCGCAGATCTTCATCGACGCGGTCGGCGCCACCGGCGGCAAACTGCTGCTGGTGATCGTGATCGGCGCCCAGCTGTTCTGCGGCATGAGCTCGGTCACCGCCAACTCCCGCATGATCTACGCCTTCTCGCGGGACGGCGCGCTGCCGGGCTCGGCCCTCTGGCACCGCATCAACGGCCGTACCCGCACCCCCACCAACGCGGTCTGGCTGGCCGCCGCGGGCGCCTTCCTGCTCGGCCTGCCGTACCTGTGGAACGCCACCGCCTACGCCGCGGTCACCTCGATCGCGGTCATCGGCCTCTACATCGCCTATGTGATACCCACCTTCCTGAGGCTCCGTCAGGGCAGCGCGTTCCAGCGCGGGCCGTGGCACCTGGGCCGGTGGAGCCAGGTGGTCGGAGTGCTGGCGGTGGGCTGGGTGGTGGTGATCACCGTGCTGTTCATGCTGCCGCAGGTCAGCCCGGTGACGGCGTCGACCTTCAACTACGCCCCGATCGCCGTGGTCGCGGTGATGGGCTTCGCCGGAGGCTGGTGGGCGATCTCCGCCCGCAAGTGGTTCACCGGGCCCAAGGTCCAGGGCACCGCGGCAGAGCTGGCCGCCGTCGAACGCGACCTCGGCGCGATCTGACCCGGTTCGGTACAAGCCGAGCCTCCGAACCGGGCCCTCCGAGCCGGTTCGGTCGGACCCGGCTCGCCGCGCCACCGGCTCCCCGCCAGGGGGCTCTGCCCGCATCACCGCAGGCAGAGCCCCCCGCCCCCTCGGACCGAACCCGGTCCGGCGGGCATACTGCTGCGGTGAACAGCCGACGCCTTCCGCGCCACCCCTTCCTGGACCACCCCGGCCCGCTGGCCTTCGCCCATCGTGGCGGCACCCTCGGCGGCCCGGAGAACTCCCTGCCGGCCTTCGAACGCGCGGTCCGGCTCGGCTACCGCTACCTGGAGACGGACGTGCACGCCACCGCCGACGGCGTCCTGGTCGCGTTCCACGACACCCGGCTGGACCGCGTCACCGACGGCGCCGGCGCCGTCGCCGCGCTCCCCTGGCGCACCGTCGCCGCGGCCCGGATCGCCGGGCGCGAGCCGATCCCGCGCATGGAGGAACTGCTGCACGCCTTCCCGGACACCCGCTTCAGCATCGACGTCAAGGCGCCGGGCGCGGTGCGTCCGCTGGCCGACGCGATCCGCCGGGCGAACGCCTGGGACCGGGTCTGCGTCGCCTCCTTCTCGGACCGCCGGCTCGCCGCCGTCCGGGCCGCGGCCGGCCCCCGGCTGGCCACCTCGCTGGGCCCGCGCGGCATCCTGGGCCTGCGGCTGCGCTCGCTGGCCGGACCGGTGCCGGTGGACCGGCTCCTCGGCCTCGCCGCGCGCCGCGGCGCGGTCTCCGTCGCGGTTCCGGTGCTGGTGCCCGGCACCGGGCTGCCGCTGGTGGACCGCGCCTTCCTGACCACCGCGCACCGGCTCGGCCTGCAGGTGCACGTGTGGACCGTGGACACGCCAACAGAGATCCACGCACTCCTCGACCTCGGAGTGGATGGCATCATGACGGATCGCATCGACGTCCTGCGCGATGCCCTGATCGAGCGCGGCGCCTGGTCCTGAGCCCCCCACGGCCCACGGACCCCGGCACCGGGGGAGAAGAAAAGCCACGTGATCACCGACCCGCCCGCCACCGCCGAGGTGGCGCCCCCGCCGCAGCTCCGCCGCCAGCAGCTCGGCTGGTACCTCAACGACTGGGCCAACGCCGCCTTCTCGGCCACCGTGCTGACCGTCTTCCTCGGCCCGTACCTCACCGACATCGCCAAGTCGGCCGCCGACGCCCACGGCGACGTGCACCCGTTCGGGCTCGCCGTACGGGCCGGGTCGTTCTACCCGTACACGGTGTCCGCCTCGGTGCTGCTGTCGGTCGCGGTGATGCTCGTCGCCGGGACGGTGGCGGACCGCACCGGCCGGCACCGGCGGCTGCTGGGCTGCTTCGCCTACCTCGGCGCGGCCGCCACCCTGGGGATGTTCTTCCTGCGCGGCAGCCACTACCTGTTCGGCGGCGGGCTGCTGATGCTGGCCAACATCTGCTACGCCACCTCGGCCGCGCTGGCCAACTCCTTCCTGCCCGGCCTGGCCGGCCCGGACGAACGCGACGCCGTCTCCTCCAAGGGCTGGGCCTTCGGCTACGCGGGCGGCGGGCTGCTGCTGGTGGTCAACCTGGCCCTGTTCGAGGGCCACGCCGCGCTGGGCCTGTCCTCCGGCACCGCGGTACGCCTCTGTCTGGCCTCGGCCGGCGCCTGGTGGGCACTGTTCACCCTGGCGCCGATGCTGCGGCTGCCGCGCCGGCCCGCCGACGGCGCCGCCGCGCGCCGCCCCGGCTCCGCCGTCGCCGGCTCCGCTGCCGAACCCACCGCTGCGGACGGCTCCGCCGACCCGGTCCGCGCGGAGCATGCCGGCGGGACCCTGCGCGAGCTGCTGGGCACCCTGCGCGGGATGCGGCGCTACCCGCTGACACTGCTCTTCCTCGCCGCGTTCCTCTGCTACAACGACGGCATCCAGACCGTCGTCTCGCAGGCCTCGATCTTCGGCAGCGAGGAACTGCACATGAGCCAGAGCACCCTGGTCACGGCGATCCTGGTGGTGCAGGTGGTGGCGATCGCGGGGGCGCTGTCCCTGGGGCGGCTGGCGCGCCGCTACGGCGCCAAGCGGACCGTGCTGGGCTCGCTGGTCGGCTGGGTGGTCACGCTGGCCCTCGGCTACCTGATGCCGGCCCGGCAGCCGATCTGGTTCTTCGCCCTGGCCTGCATGATCGGTCTGGTGCTCGGCGGCAGCCAGGCGCTGTCCCGGTCGATCTTCTCGCATCTGATCCCGGCCGGACGCGAGGCCGAGTACTTCAGCCTCTACAAGATCAGCGATCGGGGCACCAGCTGGATGGGCCCGCTGGTGTTCGGGCTGGCCTACCAGCTGACCGGGAGCTACCGCTCGGCGATCATCTCGCTGCTGGTGTTCTTCGTGATCGGCTTCCTGATGCTGCTCCGGGTCCCGATCCGGCGCGCGATCGAGGCGGTCGGCAACCCGGTCCCCGAGCGGCTCTGATCCCGCCCTGACGGCCGCCGGCGCGGCGCGGAGTCGTGAAGCACGCCGTCACGAGGTCGCCGGGTCGTCACAAGGTCGCAGAGTGTACGCCGCTCGGCGCAGAGCAACACCGTCACGGCGCGCAAAAAATTGGCAACTGAGGGTGACATCGGTGGCCAGATGTGACAAATCGGGCAGCGATGGGTACAAACAGGGGCGGCACGACGGAAGACGCTTCTCCCACCCGGGAATCTTCGACGGTTGCCGCACGTTGCACCAACCGACGAAGACAGCGACATCCAGTCCTGTGGGCCATAAGCCCGGGAGGCACGATTCATGAGTGAGCGAGCTCTCCGCGGCACGCGACTCGGGGCCACCAGCTACGAGACCGACCGCGGCATCGATCTGGCCCCGCGCCAGACCGTCGAGTACGCATGTCAGAACGGACACCGCTTCGAGGTGCCGTTCTCCGTAGAGGCCGAGATCCCGACCGCGTGGGAGTGCCGCTTCTGCGGCAGCGAGGCACTACTGCTCGACGGCGACGAGCCGGAGGAAAAGAAGGCGAAGCCCGCCCGTACGCATTGGGACATGCTGATGGAGCGGCGTACCCGTGAGGAGCTGGAGGAGGTGCTCGCCGAGCGGCTCGCAGTGCTGCGGTCCGGCGGCATGAACATCGCCGTCCATCCCCGTGACAATCGCAAGTCCGCCTAGGGTCCGGCAACCCAGGGGCGGCACGGCAGGGCCCGGGTTACAGCGCAACCGCCAAGCGCTGTGTCCCGGGCCCTGCCGTGTGCTGCGCAGAACCTGTGCGTTTCAGGGCGCGTTCGACTCAGGGCGCGCTTGTTTCAGGCTCGGTTCACCTCGGGACTAGCCCTTGGTGAGGGGGTCCCGGCCGCCGTAGCCGTACGGGTCGTCGGGGGTGCCCGGCTTGGGCTGCGGGTCGACCACCTCGCCGACGATCACCTGGCCGTCGGGCCGGTGGATCCGCAACTGTTCCTGCAGCCGGTAGGCGTCCCCCAGCGGGCCGCCGCTGCGGCTCAGCAGCCGCACCGGGACGCGCCGCAGCAGCGCCGCGGTCGGCGGGAACAGGCAGGCCAGGCCCAGCACGTCGGAGAGCAGCCCGGGGACGATCAGCAGCACTCCGCCGACGATGGTCACCGCCGTACCGGCCTCCGTGGTCAGCGGATCGCCGCGCATCCCGGCGGCGGTGGAGCGCAGCGCGCGCAGTCCGGCCCGCTTGATCACCCAGCCGCCGAGCGCGACCGAGCCGACCAGCAGGCCCAGTGTCGCGAGCCAGCCGATCAGGCCGGCGACCGTCAGCAGCAGCCACAGCTCCAGCAGCACCCAGCCCGCCGCGAGCAGCGGCAGGAACCGCCGCAGACCCCGCGGCCGGGGACGGCCCGTTCCGCCGTCGACATGTACCTGGCTCACTGACTCGCCCATCTCCTCCACCACATCACAGCGCACGCCGTCACGCCCCTGATGAAGCCAACGCACGAGGTGGGACCGGTGTTCCGGCCGCCGGGCGGTCGGGCCGGGCGGTCGGGCCGGGCGGTCAGGCCGGGCGGTCAGGCCTCGCGGTCCGGGACCGGGTCCGGGATCCGGCCGAGCCGGCTGCTGATGCCCCAGCCGGTGACCCGGAACAGCGCCTCGACGAGGATGTTGCGGCTCATCTTGCTGGCACCGAGCTCGCGCTCGACGAAGGTGATCGGCACCTCGACGACCCGGAAGCCGGCCCGCACCGCGCGCCAGGCCAGGTCGACCTGGAAGCAGTAGCCCTGCGAGGCGACATCGCTCATGCCCAGACCGAGCAGGGTCTGCTTGCGGAAGGCGCGGTAGCCGCCGGTGATGTCGCGCAGCGGCATCCGCAGCATCACCCGCGAGTAGAGGCTGCCCCCGCGCGAGATGAACTCACGGGTCTTGGGCCAGTTGACCACCTTGCCGCCGGGCACCCAGCGGGAGCCGAGCGCCAGGTCCGCGTCGCGCAGCGCGGTCAGCAGGCGGGGCAGCTGCTCGGGCTGGTGCGAGCCGTCCGCGTCCATCTCGCAGAGGACGTCGTAGCCCCGGTCGATGCCCCAGCGGAAACCGGCCAGGTAGGCGGCGCCCAGCCCCTCCTTGCCCTTGCGGTGCAGCACCTGCAGGTTGGGGTCCTCGGCGGCGAGTCCGTCGGCGACCTGACCGGTGCCGTCCGGGCTGTTGTCGTCCGCGATCAGGATGTGCGCCTCGGGCACCGCTGCCCTGACCCGCGCCGTGATCAGCGGGATGTTCTCGATCTCGTTGTAGGTGGGGATGATCACGAGGATCTTGCCCAGGTCGCCGAAAGTCTCGTTCGCCTCAGCGGTGCTGTCCGTCACTGACGGGCCCCTTCTTGTGCTTCGTCTCTGGAACTGGACGTGGCGCGAGTCGGCACGCCGCGCGGTCAAAGGTCGATGTGGTCAGGTCGATCGGGGTCGGTCAGGCTTGTCGAGGTCGTGGTCACACCCGGCGCCGCCTGGCGATCACTACCGCGGCACCGCAGGCCAGCAGGCCGACGACGGAGAGGAACCACTCCGGCGCCGCGCCGACCCGGTCGGCGACGGTCAGCGGGTCGCGCAGCGGGACCCGGGCTTCCAGCTCGGCGGCGGTGGCGAGCTGACTGCGCGTGGTGACACTGCCGTCCGGGGCGATCACCGCGCTGATGCCGCTGGTGGCCGCGATCAGGACGCTCCGGCCGTGCTCGACGGCGCGCAGCCGGGACATCGCGAACTGCTGGTCGGGCTGGTCCGAGTGCTCGTAGGTCGCGTTGTTCGTCTGCACCACCAGCACGCGCCCCCCCTGAGTGACCGCGTCGCGCACGATTCCGTCGTACGCGACCTCGAAACAGATCACGTCACCGATGCGGGCCGGACCGAGCTGCAGAATACCGGTCTGCTTCCCGGGGGCGAAGTCACGCGCAACCCGCTGGAGACGGGTGATGTACTTCGAGAGGACCGATCGGAACGGGACGTACTCGCCGAAGGGGACCGGGTGCTGCTTGGTGTAGTGGGCGCCCGGCCCCGGGGCCGCACTGCTCGACGGCATCCAGACGATGCCCTCGTTCTGGACGTGCTGCGCGTCCGGCCCGTCCACCAGCGCGCCGACCAGGACCGGCACGCCGATGGTGTCGACCGCGCCCTGGATCGCGGCGTAGGCCTCGGGGGTGGTGTACGGGTTGACGTCGGAGGAGTTCTCCGGCCAGATCACCAGGTCCGGCTTGGCCGCCCGGCCTGCGGCGATGTCCTGCGCCAGCTTCAGGGTGGCCTGGACGTGGTTCTGCAGCACCTGCATCGGACGGCCCAGGAAGTCCATCCCGGCGTGCGGGACGTTGCCCTGGATCAGCGCGACCTCGACCGAGGCGGGACCACCCGCGGTGGTGCCCGCGGTCGGTATCGGTACGGCGAAGCCCACCAGGCCCACCACCGCGGCCAGCGCCACCGAGGCCGCCGCCCGGATCCGCCACCGCCCCGACCCGGCGAGCGCGACCGCTTCGCGCCGGGCCTCGGCCTGCTCCGACCCGGCAGGCCCGGCAGGCTCCGGCTCGACCCGCTCCAGCGCCCGGCGCCGTGCCGTCCGGTGCTCGACGACCTGAACCACCGCCGCCGCCAGCAGCGCCCCGCCCAGCGCGACCGCGAAGCTCACCAGCGCCGCGCCGCCCAGCGCGGCCAGCGGGGTGAACGGCGAGGAGGTGTTGGCGAAGGCCAGCCGTCCCCACGGGAAACCGCCGAGCGGCACCCGGTCCCTGGCCCACTCCTGGGCCACCCACAGGCAGGCGGTCCACAGCGGCCAGCCGGGCAGCCGGGACACCGTCGCGAGGCCCGCCGCCATCGCCGCGACGAACAGGGCTTCGAAGAGTGACAGCAGCACCCAGGCGTCGACGCCGATCACATTGAGCCACACCAGCAGCCACAACAGGAACGGCGCGGCGAAGGCGAAACCGGTCCAGGCCGCCTCGCGGGCGCTGCGACGGTAGGTGAGCAGGCTGACGCCGGCCACCGCGACCAGCGACAGCGGCCACACCCCGTAGGAGGGGAAGGAGAGCGCGAACAGCAGCCCGCAGACGACCGCGAGACCGGTTCTGGGCAGGCCGGCGCGGACCGTCCGGCGGATCCGGGACCAGCGCGAGGGCACGGTCGCGGGCACGTCGACGACGGCCTCGGCGGCGGCCTGGTCGGCGACAGGTCCGCTGGTCGGGGCGGTCGACGGGTCGACGGGCACGGCCACGTTCGCCACACTCACTCACATTTGGGGGTACGTTTCAGCGCCGCGCCACGCGGTGTACGGCGTGCGACGACGGTACCGCCTGAAGGTGACACCGGGGAGCCAGGGGTGGATCACCCGGGCGCTGAGGTGCGACGAGGGACGCGACGCGGCCCGAACGCTCTTCGGTCCGACCTGGGACCCGCTGGCTGCGGATCGACCGAGAGCCGTTGTCTACTGAGCGTCCGGGCCGTGCCCGGGTCCAACCTGCCGACCGGACCCGGTTGGCCTGCCGGCGCCCGCGCTCCCCGGGCTGGAGCCACTGGACCTGGCTGCCTGTCGGCGCTCCCGGAGGACGCCGCTCGATGGCCCAGTCGTGGTCCCGGGTTTTGCGTGGAGGTGTTCCGGTCGGTCGGTCCTGCGGAGGAATCCGGAAGGTGGACGGAGCCGAAACTACTCGCCCGCGCCGGGCCGCTGTCAACCGCACTCCGACCTGCCGGTTCGGCGAGAAACTCCAGGTCAGTGCGTTATCAGCGAGGTCGGCCGGGCGGCCGGGACACCCATCGTTCGGCGGTATCCGGACACCGGCGACCACCCGGACGGAGCAGGTCCCCCGGCCCGGTCCCGTGGCGGCCGGGTCGGTCGCAGGCCGGGTCGGTCGCAGGCCGGGTCAGTCGCAGGCCGGGTCAGTCGCAGGCCGGGTCGGTCGCAGGCCGGGTCAGTGGGCATCCGGGTCGGCCAGGTGGACCGTGCGGCCGTTGACGACGGTGGCCAGGCAGCGGGGGTCGGCGCCGCCGGGGGTGAGGTCGGGCAGGCCGGGGACGCCCGAGCGGGGGTCGGTGGACCAGTTGGCGACCCGC
The DNA here is from genome assembly GCF_041262645.1 of Streptacidiphilus sp. EB129. Lineage (NCBI taxonomy): Bacteria > Bacillati > Actinomycetota > Actinomycetes > Kitasatosporales > Streptomycetaceae > Streptacidiphilus > Streptacidiphilus sp. EB129. The sequence goes on along the minus strand of NZ_JBGCCS010000003.1, from coordinate 338,895 downwards.
TCGTCCGGGGCCTGGACCACCAGTTCGCTCGCGGACCAGACCGCGTAGGACGCGGGGGCGCCCGGCACCAGCACGCCCGCGTCGTCGCGGCCGATCGCCCGCCAGCCGCCGCGGGTGTGCGCGGTGAACGCGGCCCGTACCGAGATCCGGTGCTCGGCGGTGCGGTGGAAGGCGGCGGCCCGGACCGTGCCCCAGGGGTCGAGCGGGGTGACCGGGGCGTCCGAGCCGAAGGCCAGCGGCACGCCCGCGCGCAGCATCGCCGCGAACGGGTTCATCGCCCGGGCCCGCTCCGCGCCGAGGCGGGCCACGTACATCCCGTCCGGGCCGCCCCAGGCGGCGTCGAAGGCGGGCTGGACCGAGGCGGTGAGTCCCAGGTCGGAGAAGGCGGCCACGGTGGCGGCGTCCAGCAGCTCGGCGTGCTCAACCCGGTGCCGCAGCGCGCGGACCCGGTCCAGACCCACCCGGCCGGCGGCGGTCCGGGCGCCGGAGACCACGGCGGCGAGCGCGGCGTCGCCGATGGCGTGGAAGCCCGCCTGCAGGCCTGCCTCGGTGCAGGCGGTGACGTGGTCGGCGATCAGCGCCGCGGTCAGGTAGTCGGCGCCGAGCGCGTCGGCCGGGCCGTCACTGTAGGGGGCGTGCAGGCAGGCGGTGCGCGAGCCGACCGCGCCGTCCACGAACAGGTCCCCGCCCGCGCCGACCGCGCCCAGGCGGCGCGCGGTGTCGACGGCGCCCAGCTCGCCCCAGTAGCCGAAGACCTCCGGACCCTCGCCGGCCGCGGCCAGTGCCAGCAGCGCGGTGAGGTCCTGCTCCGAGGAGATGTCAGGTCCCGCGCACTCGTGCAGCGCGCCGATGCCCAGCTCGGCGGCGCGGCGCAGCGTCGCCCGCTGGGCCTGCTCGCGCTGCTGCACGGTCTGCCGGGCGAGAGCGGTGCGGCGTACCGCGTGGTGGGCGTCGCGGGTGAGCGGACCGTCCGCCGAGCCGCCGGGGCGGGTGGCCACCGCGGGCCCGGCGGCGTCGGCGAGGGCGCGCAGTGCGGTGGAGGCCAGGCCGGAGTGGACGTCGGTGCGCGAGAGGTAGAGCGCCGCACCGGCGCAGGCGGCGTCCAGTTCGGCCAGGGTCGGCGGGCGGCCCTCGGGCCAGCCGGTCTCGTCCCAGCCGTGGCCCATCAGCACGCCGTCGCGCCGGTCGGCCTCCGGCTGCCGCCGGACGAAGTCGGCGATCCGGCGCAGCGCCTCGGCCAGGCTCGGGCAGCCGGTGAGGTCGAGCCCGGTCAGGGCCAGGCCGGTGGAGGTGGCGTGCACATGGGCGTCCACGAAGGCGGGGGTCACCAGCGCCCCGTGCAGGTCGACCACCAGGTCCGCGTCCCTGGCGTAGCTGTCGGCCGCGCCCTCCTCGCCGACCCAGGCGACCGTCCCGTCCTGGACCAGCAGCGCCGTGGCGAAGGGGTCGGCGGGGCTGTAGACGTCGCCGCCGCGCAGCAGCACGGTGCGGGGGGCGGGCTCGCCGGGGGCGGGGAGGTATGCGCTCATGAGGGACAGTCTGCCCCGGTCAGCGGCCGCTACTTGAGCCGGGGCGGGCGTGCCTCGTAGGGGGTGCTGAGCACGACCGTGGTCCGGGTGGACACGCCGGCCGCAGTGCGGACCCGGGCCAGCAGGTGCTCCAGATCGCCGGGGCCGGCCACCCGGACCTTGAGGATGTAGTTCTCGTCCCCGGCGACGCTGTGGCAGGCCTCGATCTCCTCGATCCCGGCCAGGCGATCGGGCGTGTCGTCCGGCGAACTGGGGTCGAACGGTTTGACCGAGATGAACGCCGTCAGGGGCAACGACACCGCGTCGGGGTCGACGATCGCGGCGTAGCCGCGGATCACCCCGCGCTGTTCCAGGCGGCGTACCCGCTGGTGCACGGCCGAGGTCGACAGACCCGTGGCCCTGCCCAGGTCGGTGTAGCTCATCCGCCCGTCGGCGACGAGCAGTTGCACGATCTGTCGGTCCAGTTCTTCCACGACGGGTCAGGCTATCCGACCGGCGCGCCGGGCGCGCCAGGCGCACGCCGGGGGCGCGCCGCGGCATATGCCGGTGCACTGTGACGAACACCACAGCTGCTTCCGCTTACCGCGGCCCGTCTCAGGATTATCCGACGTCGGCGCCGGGAAGTCCTGGCAGTGAATCCTCCTGCGGCACGTGCCGGTCCACTGCGCGGCGCAGGTGAGGACGCACCACCTCTTCCCTGCACCACGCTTGCGCACCACACGTTTGCACCACTCTTTTTGCACCACTGCGGCGATCGGCCTTCTGCCACTGCCAGAGCCGTCGCCGTCCTTCATCGAGGGGGATCACATGTCTGCCACCCATGAGCTGACACCTGCCGTCGAGCCGCTGCCGGGGGTCGACCCGGGCGACGGCGAGACCTGGGACATCCTTCGCCTGCGCTGCCCCGAGTGCGACCGTCCGATCGCCCTGCTCGGCGACGAGGAGCGGTTCCCCAAGCACGCGACCCTGCCGACGGCCTGGCACCCCTTCTCCCCCGCGGTCTGCGCCGGTTCCGGCCGCCCGGTGGACGAGGCCGACGAGCTGGAGGACCAGCCCGACTTCGACCCGGAGCCCTCGCTGGAGGCCCTGCTGGCGCTGCCGCCGGAGCTGGACTGGCGGCGCCAGCCCTTCTCCCACGTCGGCGGCCCGGGGTCCAGCCCGGTGCGGGTCCGGATCCCGGCACAGCGGCAGCGCTGACCCGCCGTCGGTCAGAACCCGCAGGTGAGATCCCGCAGGTCAGAATCCGCGGGTCAGAGCCCGCGGGTCAGCTGACGGCCGATCACCATCCGCTGGATCTGGTTGGTGCCCTCGACGATCTGCAGCACCTTGGCCTCGCGCATGTACCGCTCCACCGGGTGGTCGGCGGTGTAGCCGTAGCCGCCGAGGACCTGCACCGCGTCGGTGGTGACCTTCATCGCGGCGTCCGTGCAGAACAGCTTGGCCATGGCGGCCTCGGTGCCGAAGGCGAGTCCGGCGTCCCGGCGGCGGGCCGCGGACAGGTACAGCGCCCGGCCCGCCTCGACCGCCGTGGCCATGTCCGCGAGCATGAACGACAGTCCCTGGAACTCGGCGATCGGCTTGCCGAACTGGGTCCGGGTCCTGGCGTACTCCACCGCGTAGTCCAGCGCCGCGCGGGCGACGCCGACGGCGCAGGCGGCGATGCCGAGCCGGCCGGAGTCGAGGGCGGACAGCGCTATGGAGAAGCCCTGGCCCTCCTCGCCGATCAGGCGGTCGGCGGAGACCCGCGCGTCCTCGAACCGGATCTGCGCGGTCGGCGAGCCCTTGAGGCCCATCTTGCGCTCGGGGGCGTCGGCGGCCACGCCCGGCGTGTCGCCCGGCACCAGCAGCACGCTGATGCCGCGCGAGCCGTCGTCGCCGGTACGGACCACGGAGCTGTAGAAGTCGGCCTGGCCGCCGTGGGTGATCCAGGCCTTGGTGCCGTTCACGGTGTAGCCGGAGCCGTCCGCGTCGCGCTCTGCGCGCGTGCGCAGCGCGGCCGCGTCGGAGCCGGACTGTGCCTCGGACAGGCAGTACGCGCCCAGTTGCTCGCCGCCGAGCATCTCCGGCAGCCACTGCCGCTTCTGCTCCTCGGTGCCGAAGGTCGCCAGCGCGTGGCAGGACAGCGTGTGCACGCTGACGCCGAGGCCGACGGTGAGCCGCGCGGCGGCGAGCTCCTCCACGACCTGCAGGTAGACCTCGTAGGGCTGGTCACCGCCGCCGTACTGCTCCCCGTACGGCAGCCCGAGCAGGCCGGCCCGGCCGAGCACGCGCATGGTCTCGCGCGGGAAGCGGCCGGCCTCCTCCTCCTCGGCCGCACTGGGGCGCAGCTCACGGTCGGCCAGGTCACGGGTCAGCGCCAGAAGTTCGGCTGCCTCCTCGGACGGCAGTTGACGGTCCGTCGGCTTGGACGAGCGGCTCATAGCGGGCTCACGCCTCCTGTGTGTCGCGGCGGTCGGCGTCTCCGGGTCTCGGACGCCGTCCCGGCCACCTGCGGCCGCCCGGCACCGGGTCTCGGTGAACGGTCGCTAACCGACGTGGCCAGGTGAGTATGCCCCATCCCGGGCCCGACGTCACCGGAGCGGCACCCCGGGTAGGGCCTAAGCTGGGCAGGCCATGCCAGCATCCCCCATTCCGAGCACGGAAGCCCAGCTCAGCGCCATCGCCGCGGAGCTGCTCGGGCTGCCCCCGCGCTGCGGGCCGGTGCGCCTGGTGGCCGTCGACGGCCATGCCGGGTCGGGCAAGACCACCTTTGCCGAGGCCCTGGGCGCGGCCCTGGGCGGCGCGCCGGTGATCCATCTCGACGACCTGGCCACCCATGAGCAACTGTTCGACTGGTCCGAACGGCTGAACGACGAGGTGCTGCGACCGCTCGCCCGCGGCGAGACCGCCCGGCACCGGGTCTACGACTGGGAGGCCCGCCGCTTCCTGGGCGTGCGCGAGATCCCGCCCGCCCCGGTGGTGCTGGTCGAGGGAGTCGGCGCGGGACGCCGCGCGCTCCGGCCCCGGCTGTCCGGGCTGCTGTGGCTGGACCTCCCCGCCGCGGTCGCCCGCGCCCGGGGCGAGGCCCGGGACGGCCCGGCGCAGGCGGAGTTCTGGCGCGGCTGGGTGCGGGCCGAGGCCGCGCACTTCGCCGCCGACCCCAGCCGGCCCTTCGCCGATCTGTTCGTCGACACCGCAGCGGGGATCCGGGCCGACGGTTCGCACGGATACCAACTGTCCGCTCACTGTGGGTAATCAGCGAAGACGGCAGCGGATACGTTGTCCGCGAGCCAATCTAGACGACGGCCGGGCCGGCCTGATCAGGCCGGACAACCGGTCAGACTCCCTTGACCTGCCGCCTCGACTGCAACTACGTTTTCCGTACGACGTGCCGGCCGTTCCCCCGTGGCCGGCACGTCGTTCGACCGTCCGGCCCCGATATCGGTGACTCCATGTGATCACTGTTGTCCCAGGGGTTCCGACCGGCCCCGCCGGCGACTTGTCGTCCGCGCAGTGGCCCTGCCGTCCGCGCGGTGACCGCGTGCGCCGCACTCTTCCGGATCAGCACACCACCGGTACGATGCCAGCAGAGCATGCCAGTGACTCGCCCAACCCGACGGACCGTCAAGGCTCCGTGGGGGCCCGGTCACAGGGTCATCCGGGGGGCCGGCGCTCCGTGGCAGGCACAGCCGCGCACAGCAGGGGGACTGACCGGTGGACACAGAGGACCAGGACACGGACGAAAGGCGCTCGCGCAGCCTGGCCGACCGGGCCTGGCTGCGGGCCATGGACGCGTACACCGCGGGCGCCTACGCCCGCGCCGAGGAGGAGTTCCGCGCCGCCGTCCGGATCGACCCGGGGATGGCCGACGCCTGGCTGGGGCTGCATGCGCTGCGCTCCGAGACCGCGGTGGCCCTGCTGGCCATGCGGCGGCACCGGGACCGCTTCGGCGAGCAGCGCCGCCGCCACCGCAGACCGCTGAGCTCCTGGTACTGGCTCGGCTGGTGGGTGCAGCCGGTGCTGGAGGACGAGCGGGACCTCGCCCTGGCCCATGCCTCGCACTGGCTGGACGGACGTCATCTCGCCGAGCTGGAGCGGGCCCTGGGCGACTGCCCGGCCCCCGAGCAGGACCCGTCGGTGCGCTTTCTGCACGCCTGCCGGTCCTACCTGCTCAAGGACTGGGAACAGCTGATCCGGGACACCGATGGGCTGCTCGACGATCCGCTGCTGGGGATCGAGGCCGGCCTCTTCGGCGGCATGGCCCGGGTGCGCCTGGACATGTGCGGCCAGGCCGAGTACCCGCTGGCCGGGTCACTGGCCCGGTGCCGCTCGGAGCAGCCGCAGCGCAAGGAACTGCGCTACTGGCTGGCCCGGGCCTACGAGGGCGGCGGGCGCAGCGCGGCGGCACTGTCGCTGTACCGGGCGGTGTACCGGGTGGACCCCGGCTTCATGGACACGGCGGCCCGGCTGGCCGCGATCACCGCGGAGGACGGCGTCGACCCGGCGCTGCTGGAGGCCCCCGCCTCGCCGGCGGTACGCCGCCCCCGGCACGCCAGCGGCGGCGGGGGCTTCGTCGCCGGCGGGATGGACGCCACGGGCTTCGAGGCGGCGGGATTCGACGCGTCCGGATTCGACGGCACGGGGTACGACGGAGCCGGGTTCGACGGCTTCGAGAACTTCACCGACCCCGGCGGCGAGGGCCCGTACCCCCCGGAACCACCGGAGTTGAGCGAACTGCCGGAGCTCGCGGACCTGCCCGGGCTGCCCGACCTGGTCGAGTATCCGGAGCCCGCGGAGCAGCCCGACCGTCCGGGGCAGTCCGGGTCCGGCGCCGAGGCCGACCCGGGCGCTTCCCCGGCCGGCGGCCCCCTCGACGCAGGCCCGGCCGGCGGCGACCCGCTGACCAGCGGCCGGACCGGCCGGGAGGACGCCGCCCGCGACCGTGGCGCGCCGCCGCCGGGCACCGCCGCGCAGCCGGACCGGCCGCGGCTGGCCGCCGCGCTGGCCGAGCTGGACCGGATGGTGGGGATGGAGCCGGTCAAGCGCCAGGTGCTGGCGCTGTCCGCGCAGCTGCGGATGGCCCAGCTCCGGGCCGACCAGGGGCTTCCGGTCCAGCCGCCGAAGCGGCACTTCGTCTTCTCCGGGCCCTCCGGTACCGGCAAGACCACGGTGGCCCGGATACTCGGCCGGGTCTTCTACGCGCTGGGCCTGCTCTCCGGCGACCACCTGGTCGAGGCCGGACGCGCGGACCTGGTCGGGGAGTTCCTCGGCCAGACCGCGGTGAAGGCCAACGAGCTGATCGACTCGGCCCTGGACGGGGTGCTCTTCATCGACGAGGCCTACAGCCTCGCCAACACCGGGTACACCAAGGGCGACGCCTACGGCGACGAGGCGCTGCAGGTGCTGCTCAAGCGGGCCGAGGACAACCGCGACCGGCTGGTGGTGATCCTGGCCGGCTACCCGGAGGGGATGAACCGGCTGCTGGCCGCGAACCCCGGGCTGAACTCGCGCTTCACCAGCCGGGTCGACTTCCCCAGCTACCGCCCCGCCGAACTCACCTCCATCGGCCAGGCCCTGGCCGCCGCGGACGGCGACTTCTGGGACGACGAGGCGCTGGAGGAACTGCGCAGCATCTGCGCCCACGTGGTCCGCGAGGGCTGGATCGACGAGCTCGGCAACGGGCGCTTCATGCGGACCCTGTACGAGAAGTCCTGCGCGTACCGGGATCTGCGGCTCTCGGTCCCGGCCGAGCCACCGACGCGCGTGGACCTGGCCACGCTGCGGCTCCCCGACGTCCTCCAGGCCTACGGCGAACTCATCGACGGCCGCGGGTAGCCTCCGGCACGCGAGGTACCACCTACTACCTGGGGGCGCGGGGAACTGCGCTGCCAACCATGCACCTCCGTAGAGGGCTGGTCGCGCAGTTCCCCGCGCCCCTTAGGTGGTAACGGGGTTGCCCGCGTGCCTACCTACAGGTCAGGCTGCTTTCAAGGCTTCCCGCAAGGGTACTCGGGCGCCGCTGCGGAGTACGGAGTTGCGGTAGATGCGTCCGGCGAACCTCAGCAGCACTCCGCTGAAGGCGATGGTCAGCGCCAGCGACAGCAGCACCTGCCAGAGCGGGGCCGCGCCCATCGCGATCCGCATCGGCATCAGCACCGGCGCGCACGGCGGCAGCATCGACAGCCACATCGCCACCGCGCTGTCCGGGTTGGCCGGGACCACCGAGATGCCGACCACCCAGGCCAGGATCAGCGGCGCGGTCGCCGGGAAGAGGATCCCGCCGACGTCCTCCTGGCGCGAGACCGTGGCCCCCAGCGCGGCGAAGACCAGCGCGTACAGCCCGAAGCCGGCCACGTACCAGACCAGGGCCCAGGCGACGGTGCCGACGGAGCTGCCCAGCGACAGGTTGATCGCCCCGGTGGCCAGGCCGACGCCGACGCCGAGCACCCCGGGCACCAGCAGTTGCAGCAGCCCCAGCACACCGGTGCCGATCACCTTGCCGGCCAGCAGCTGCCAGGGCTTGACGGCCGACAGCAGCAGTTCGACGACCCGGCTCGACTTCTCCTCAACGATGCCCTGGGCCACGATCTGCCCGATGAACATCAGGGTCATGTAGAGCAGCAGCGCCGCCGTGATGGCGATGGCGATCCGCTGCCCGCTCTGCGAGCTGTCCGTCTTCAGAGCCGTGACCTGCACCGTGGAGGCGCCGACGGCCCGCTCGACCTGGGCCGGGTCGCCACCGAGCCGGGAGATCTGCCGGCTCAGCGCGGTCTGCTGGTCGACCACGGTGAACAGCTGGTTCAGCGGGGTGCTCAGGTTCTTGTTGACGGTCGCCCGGATCCCCTGCGGGCCCGACTCGGCCAGGGTGTCGACCTTGCCCGATCGGACCTGGTCGACGCCGGTGGCGTGATCCGGGACGGTGCTGACCGTGATCTTCTGACCGAGCTGGGCGGCGGTGGCCTCCAGCGCGGGACCGAGCGAGGCGTCCTGCTGGACCACGGCGATCTTCGTCGGCCCCGGGGTGAGGTTGGCGAAGTGGAACACCAGTGGCATGGCGACGGCCGCCACGCCGGTGACGGCCAGCAGGATCAGGAACGCCTTGCTGCGGATGCGCACCTTCAGCTCGCGCGTCGCGACCAGGCCTATCGCGGCCCGGGTACCGATCTGCAGTCGGTCGGTCATACCGTCACCCCCTGGTCTGACGTGGTGTCATCGGCCTCGGCCGCGGGTTCGGCCGAGACGGCCTCGGTGCTGACCACGTGCCGGAACAGCTCGGTCAGCGACGGCAGCCGGCGCGCGAACTCCCGCACCGGGCCGGTGGCCAGCGCCGCGTGCAGCACCGCCTGGTCGTCCGCGCCCTCGCCGAGCGCGAGAATCGTGCGGTCGCCCTCGTAGCGGCTGACGGTCACCCCCGGCAGGCCGTCAGCCCAGCCCCGCGCGGCCTGCGGCGCGTCGACCACCAGTTCCTCGGTGCCCTGGCTGCGCAGTTCCTCGGTCGCGCCTATCGCGACCATGCGGCCGGCCTTGACGATGCCGACCCGGTCGCTGAGCCGCTCCACCAGCTCCAGCTGGTGGCTGGAGAAGATCACCGGGACGCCGGTGGCGCACTTCTCCCGCAGCACCTCGCTCATCACGTCCACGGCCACCGGGTCGAGGCCGGAGAACGGCTCGTCCAGCACCAGGATCTCGGGGTGGTGCACCAGCGCCGCCGCCAGCTGCACCCGCTGCTGGTTGCCCAGGCTCAGCTTCTGCACCTCGTCGCCGGTCCGGCCGGCCACGCCCAGCCGCTCGGTCCACTCCCTGGTGGCCCGGACCGCGTCGCCGCGGCTCAGCCCGTGCAGCCTGGCGAAGTACTCCAGTTGCTCCCCCACCTTCATCCGCGGGTAGAGCCCCCGCTCCTCCGGCATGTAGCCGATCCGGCTGCGGGTCTCCGCGGTGACCGGCGCGCCGTCCCAGCGCACCTGCCCGGAGTCCGCCGCCAGCACGCCCAGCGCGATCCGCATGGTCGTGGTCTTGCCCGCGCCGTTGCTTCCCACGAAGCCGAAGATCTCGCCCGCCCGTACCTCGAAGGTCATCTCCTGCAGGGCGATCGTGTCGCCATAGCGCTTGGAGATGCCGTCGACCTCAAGCCTTCGGTCACTCACCTACTGGTCCCCGTTCTCAAACGATCATTGTTGTGCGATTCGATCCTCTCGTACCCGGGGACCGTCGTGCACCGTCGTTGAGGGGGATTTGAGCAGGCCATTCGGGGGGTGCCGCACGAACGGGGGGACCGCCTCAGTGGGCGACCTCGCCGACCAGTTCCTCCAGCACGTCCTCCATGGTGACCAGGCCGAGCGCGGCTCCGTCGCGGTCGACCACCGCCGCCAGGTGCGAGGCCGCCCGGCGCATCGCGCCCAGCGCGTCGTCCAGCGGGGTGAGATCCGGGATCGCCAGGATCGGCCGCCACAACCGCTGCGGCACCGGCGCCTCCCTGTCCTCCAGCTCCAGCACGTCCTTGACGTGCAGATAGCCAAGGTAGGCGCCGTTGTCGCCGACCACGGGGAAGCGGGAGAACCCGGTGCTGACCGCCAGTTCCTCGATCCGGCGCGGGGTGGCCGAACTGTCGACGGTGATCAGGTCGGCCTCGGCCATCAGCACTTCGCGCACCGGACGCCAGCCCAGCTCCAGCGCGTCCTCCAGCCGCTCCTGGGCCCCGGCGCCGAGCAGGCCGGCCGCCCGCGAGTCGGCCAGCAGGTGCGCCAGCTGCTCGCTGGTGTACGCGGACTCGACCTCGTCCCTGGTGGACACTCCGAGCAGCCGCAGCAGCAGGTTGGCCGAGGAGTTGAAGAGGCCGATCACCGGGCGCAGCGGCCGGGCCAGCGCCGCCAGCGGCGGGCCGAGCCGCAGCGCGGCGCGTTCCGGACCGGCCAGCGCGATGTTCTTGGGCACCATCTCGCCGATCACCATGTGCAGGAACACCACCAGCGCCAGCCCGACGGCGTAGGAGAGCAGACGGGTCACCCCGGTCGGCACGCCCATGGCCGTGAACGGGCCCTCCAGCAGGTGCGCGATCACCGGCTCGGCCACCGCGCCGAGCAGCAACGAGCAGACGGTGATGCCCAGTTGTGCCGCCGCCATCATCGCCGAGACATGCTCCAGCGCGTACACCACGGTGCGGGCGCGGCGGTCGCCGGCCTCCGCCAGCGGCTGGATCTGGCTGCGGCGCACCGACACCAGGGCGAACTCGGCGCCGACGAAAAAGCCGTTGCCGAGCAGGAGCAGCAGCGCGAACAGGATCTGCAGCAGGCTCATCGCCACTCCTCCCCCGTCCCGTCGTCCCCGGTGCGCAGCAGCAGCACCGTCTCGGTGCGGTGCCGGTCCACCGCCAGGACGGTCAACCGCCAGCCGGGCAGCGTGCAGCTGTCCCCCACGGCGGGCAGCCGGCCGAGCCGGTCGGCGACCAGCCCGGCAACCGTCTCGTACGGGCCGTCCGGCGCGTACAGGCCGATCGCCTCCAGCTGGTCCACCCGGAGCCGGCCGTCGGCCTCCCAGGCCGGGCTGCCCTCGACGGCGGCGGGCCGCAGTTCGGGATGCTCGCCGGGGTCGTGCTCGTCCAGCACCTCGCCGACCATCTCCTCCACGATGTCCTCCAGGGTGGCCACCCCGGCGGTGCCGCCGTACTCGTCCACCACCACGGCCATGGGCTGCTGACGGCGCAACAGCTCCAGCAGCCGCTCGGCCGGCAGCGTCTCCGGGACCAGCAGCGGGGTCGCCATCAGGGCCGCGACCGGGACCGAGCCGCGCTGCTGGACCGGTACCGCCAGCGCGGCCTTGAGCGTGACCACGCCGATGACCTCGTCGATGGTCTGCCGGTAGACCGGGAAGCGGGACAGCCCGGTGGCCCGGGTGAGGTTGAGCACGTCGGCGGCGGTGGCCGAGGTGTGCAGCGCGGCGACGTCCACCCGGGGCGTCATCACGCTCTCGGCGGTGAGCTCGCCCAGGCCCAGGGTGCGCACGAACAGGTCGGCGGTGTCGTGCTCCAGCGCGCCCTCGTTGGCCGAGTGCCGTGCCAGCGCGATCAGTTCCTCGGTGCTGCGGGCGGAGGCCAGCTCCTCGGCGGGCTCCAGGCCGAGGGCCCGGACCAGCCGGTTGGCGGCGCCGTTCAGCAGTGTGATGACGGGTCGGCAGACGGTGGAGAAGACCCGCTGCGGCCCGGCGACGGCGCGGGCCACCTGCAGCGGGCGGGAGATGGCCCAGTTCTTGGGCACCAGCTCGCCGACGACCATCTGGACGACCGTGGCCAGCAGTATGCCCACCAGCACCGCGACCGTGTGCACCAGCGCGGACGGGACCCCGAGCGAGGTCAGCGGCGGGCCGAGCAGGGTGGCCAGCGCGGGCTTGGCCAGCATGCCGACCAGCAGCGAGGTGACGGTGATGCCGAGCTGGGCACCGGACAGTTCGAAGGAGAGCGTGCGCAGCGCCCGGAGCACACCCTGCGCCCTGCGGTCACCGCCGTGGGCGGCCCGTTCGACGGCTCCCCGCTCCACTGTGACCAGCGAGAACTCGGCGGCGACGAACAGGCCGTTGGCGAGGATCAGCAGAAGGGCGAGGCCGAGCAGCAGCCAGGCGTTCGTCACCGGAGACCACCCCGGTGCGGGGCGGGGGTACTGCGACGTCGGAAAGAGACCCTGGGGGGTTCCATCGGGGGGAGATCGTCTCCAGGTCGGGGCTGTGGTCCCACCAGGATGCCCGATCGACGTACGCGGACCTATTCGACGCACCTGCGCGGGCGCCGCGGCCACGCGGCTGCCGTGTTGCCGCGGCGCGGGTCGGCGGTACGGCCGCGGTGCGGGTCAGCGGTACGCGGTGCCGTAGGCGTCGACGCAGGCGCGCAGTTCCCTGGCCGCGCGGACGGCCTGCCGCAGTCCGGAGCCGGGCTGGATGGCGACCACCGCCAGGGTGTCCCCGTCGGCCAGGTCGAGCACCACCCAGGGGTCGCCCCGGCGCAGGTTGACACCCAGGATCTCGGCCCACTCCAGGCGCCGCCGGCGGACGAAGTTGACCACGGTCAGCCCGTCCCGGTCGGCCCTGGCGCTGGGCCGGGCCAGCACCAGCAGCACCAGGGCGAACAGCAGTCCGGAGACCGCGATGCCGATCCGGTCGTGCCGCTGCCAGTCGTCCGGGCCCAGCGCGGCGATGGCGCTGAAGAAGCACAGGCTCAGCACCGCCAGGCCGAGCAGCACCACCCGGGTCAGCACCGGCCGCCAGGTGGTGGGCAGCCGGGGCGGACCCGGGACGGTGCGCAGCGGTCGGACGCTCATACGGTCCCTACAAACGGCAGGCGTGGATGTTGGTGACCAGAATGGCGCGGGCGCCGATGGCCCAGAGGTCGTCCATGATCCGCTGGGCCTCCTTGCGGAGCACCATGGACCGCACGGCGACCCAGCCCTCGCTGTGCAGCGGCGAGACCGTGGGCGACTCGAGGCCGGGAGTGAGCGCGACCGCCTCCGCGACACGCTCGGCACGGATGTCGTAATCCATCATCACGTATCGACGGGCCACCAGAACACCCTGCAGACGTCGCAGGAACTGGTCGACGGCGGGGTCGGGGCCGGCCCCGGTGGGGCGGACCACGACCGCGTCGGACACCAGGATCGGCTCGCCGAAGACCTCCATCCCGGCGTTGCGCAGGCTGGTGCCGGTCTCCACCACGTCCGCGATCACGTCCGCGACGCCCAGCTGCACGGCGGTCTCGACCGCGCCGTCCAGCTTGGTGACCGAGGCCGGGGTGACGCCGTGCTCGGCGAGGTGCTGGGTGACCAGGCCGGTGTAGGAGGTGGCGATCCGGCGCCCCTCCAGGTCCTTGACGCTGTCGGCGGTGCCGGCCGGGGCGGCGAACCGGAAGGTGGAGCCGGCGAAGCCGAGGGCCAGCACCTCCTCGGCCTGGGCGCCGGAGTCCAGCAGCAGGTCACGGCCGGTGATGCCGACGTCGAGGCGGCCCGAGCCGACGTAGATCGCGATGTCCCGGGGGCGCAGGAAGAAGAACTCGACGTTGTTCCCGGGGTCGACCAGGACGAGTTCCTTGGAGTCCTTGCGCTGGCGGTAGCCCGCCTCATGGAGCATCGCGGACGCCGGCTCCGAGAGAGAACCCTTGTTGGGAACGGCGATGCGCAGCATGAGTCTGGTGCCTTTCGGTCGGTGGAACGAGGGGTGGGATGTGGGGTGGTCAAGTGGCCGGGTCGTCCTGGCTCCGAACATGCGAGAAGCGGGGCACCGGGTGTGCTCGGTGCCCCGCTCCTGTACTGCTCAAGGGCGGGGACTACAGATGGGCGTACACGTCCTGCAGGGTGAGGCCGCGCGCGACCATCATCACCTGCAGGTGGTAGAGCAACTGGGAGATCTCCTCGGCGGTCCGCTCGTCGGACTCGAACTCGGCCGCCATCCAGACCTCGGCGGCCTCCTCGACGACCTTCTTGCCGATCGCGTGCACGCCCTGGCCGACCAGCTCCGCGGTACGCGAACCGGCCCGGCCGTCTGCGGCCTTCTGCTGGAGCTCGACGAAGAGCTCCTCGAATGTCTTCTGCGCCATGATGGGCTCCACCCTACGCGGTGCTCCGGACGGGACGCGCGGGCGTCCCATCGTGCGGACAGCTCAGAGCGACCGCAGCAGGACCGCGGTGGCCAGCGCGGCGGTGGTCGCCTCGTGGCCCTTGTCCTCGCGGGAGCCGGGAAGGCCCGCCCGGTCCAGCGCCTGCTCGTCGTTGTCGCAGGTCAGCAGGCCGAAGCCGATGGGCACCCCGGTGCTGGTGGTCACGTCGGTAAGGCCCATCGTCGCCGCCTCGCACACATAGTCGAAGTGTGGCGTGCCGCCTCTGATGACGACGCCGAGCGCCACCACCGCGTCGTAGCCGCGGTCCGCCAGCGCCTTGGCGACCACCGGCAGCTCGAAGCTGCCGGGGACCCGGAGCACCGTCGGCTCCGCCACGCCGTACTCCTTCAGCGCCCGCAGCGCGCCGTCGATCAGGCCGTCCATGACCTTCTCGTGCCACTGCGCCGCGATGACCGCGACCCGCAGTCCCTCGCAGTCCGCCACATCGAGCCTGGGTGCACCCTCGCCACTCACGTACGTCGTCCTCTCAGTCGTTCCATCAGCTCAGTCGTTCGAACAGCTGTCACTGCCTGTGTGCTGCGCCGGAGGCGCGGGGCTAGGCCAGCCAGGGCAGCTCGTGGCCCATGCGGTCGCGCTTGGTCCGCAGGTAGCGCAGGTTGTGCTCGCCCACCGGACCGGCCACCGGCTCGCGGCCGGAGACCGTCAGGCCACGCGCCTCCAGCGCCAGGTGCTTCTCCGGGTTGTTGGTGAGCAGCCGCACCGAGCTCACGCCCAGGTCGGCCAGGATGTCGGCGGCGGCCGCGTAGTCGCGGGCGTCGGCCGGCAGGCCCAGCTCCAGGTTGGCGTCGACGGTGTCCCGCCCCGCCTCCTGCAGCTGGTAGGCGCGCAGCTTGGAGACCAGGCCGATGCCCCGGCCCTCGTGGCCGCGCAGGTAGAGCAGCACCCCGCGGCCCTCGGCCGCTATCCGCTCCAGCGCGGCGTCCAGCTGCGGACCGCAGTCGCAGCGCAGCGAGCCGAAGACGTCGCCGGTCAGGCACTCGGAGTGGACCCGGACCAGGACGTCCTCGCCCTGGGGCAGTCGGCCCTCGGCGGTGAGGCCGCCGGCCACCAGCGCGATGTGTTCGATGCCGTCCGGCTCGCTGAGGTAGCCGAGCGCGGTGAACGCGCCGTGGGTGGTGGGCAGGGCGGTGACGGCGGCGCGGGTGACGGTCGACTCGGTGCGGCGGCGGTAGGCGATCAGCGCCTCGATGGAGATGATCGCGAGGCCGTGGCGGCGGGCGAAGGGCACCAGGTCGGGCAGCCGCGCCATGGTGCCGTCCGGCAGCGCGATCTCGCAGATCGCCGCGGCCGGGCGCAGTCCGGCGAGCCGGCACAGGTCGGGACCCGCCTCGGTGTGGCCGTTGCGCACCAGGACGCCGCCGTCCTTCGCCCGCAGCGGGAAGACGTGGCCCGGGCGGACGAAGTCACCGGCGACCGCGTCGGGGTCGGCGAGCAGCCGGATGGTGCGGGCCCGGTCGGCGGCGGAGATGCCGGTGGTGGTGCCCTCCTTCGCGTCCACCGAGACGGTGAAGGCGGTGCCGTGGCTCTCGGTGTTGTGCTCGACCATCTGCCCCAGCCGCAGCCGGTCCAGGTCGTCGCCGACCATCGGCACGCAGAGCAGACCGCGGCACTCGTTCATGGCGAAGGCCACCAGCTCGGGGGTGGCCAGCTCGGCCGCGAAGACGATGTCGCCCTCGTTCTCCCGGTCCTCGTCGTCGACGACCACGATCGGCCGCCCGGCCGCGATCTCCTTGATCGCGAACTCCACGCTGTCGAGCGTCAGGTCCTCGTGGTGATCCGCCGAACGCTGCTCGATCGGCAGCACGGCCAGGTTCGTCAGTTCTGTTGCCACACTCATGCTGCAGCCCCTTCCAGGACGGCCGTGCTCTGCTGCGGAGTCCGGGTGCGAAGCCACCAGGACCTCATCCCGGCGATCACCAGGAAGAAGTAGACGATGTAGATCAGGCCGGAGAAGCCCAGGCCGCTGTTGAAGGCCAGCGGGACGCCGACCAGGTCCACGGCGAGCCAGGCGAACCAGAACTCCACCCAGCCACGGCCCTGGGCGATCATCGCCGCCAGCGTCCCGACGAACAGATAGGCGTCGGGCCAGGGCGCCCAGGACAGGTTGTAGGCCTGGAACAGCTCGGCCACGGCCACGGTCCCGGCGGCGGTGCCCAGCACCAGCCAGGCCCGCTCGCTCCAGGTCGCGAAGCGGATCCGGAGCTCGCCGCCGGCGCGGGCCGACCCGCGCCGCCACTGGGACCAGCCCCAGAGCGAGACGGCGATGACGACCAGCTGCTTTCCGGTGCCCCCGGCGAGGTGGACCGAGATGTTGGCCGCGGCCAGGACCACTCCGGAGAGCAGCTGCACCGGCCAGGTGACCACGGACCGGCGCCAGCCCAGCGCCAGCGCGGCCAGGCCGAACAGGTTGCCGATCATGTCGGACCACTTGATGTGCTCGCCGAAGGCCACGAAGGCCTGGCTGTTGAGGTCGTGCAGCAGGCTCATGATCCGACCCGGTCCCCGAGCAGTCGCTCGACGTACTTGGCCAGGACGTCGACCTCCAGGTTGACCGGCTCACCGGTCTGCTTGAGGCCGAGCGTGGTGTGGGCCAGGGTGGCCGGGATCAGGCTGACCGTGAAGCTGTCCTCGGCCGCCTCGACCACGGTCAGGCTGACGCCGTCGACGGTGATCGAGCCCTTCTCCACCAGGTAGCGGGAGAGCGCGGCCGGCAGGCTGAAGCGCAGCACCTCCCACTGCGGGGTGCCGTCCGCGCCGGGCTCGCCGGGGCTGCGGGACAGCAGCACGGCGGTGCCGTCCACATGCCCCTGCACCAGGTGGCCGCCGAGCCGGGCGCCCAGCGCCATCGCCCGCTCCAGGTTCACCCGCGAGCCGGGGACGATCGCGCCCAGGCTGGAGCGGAGCAGCGTCTCGGCCATCACATCGGCGCTGAACTCCCCCGGCGCGGCCGCGAGTTGGTCGTCCGTGTCGAGGACCGTCAGACAGACGCCGTTGACCGCGATGGACTGGCCTTCGCGGGCGTCCTGGGTGGTCACCGGGCCGCGCAGGCGAATGCGCGAAGAGTCCCCCAGGTCCTCGACGGAGAGGACCTCCCCCAGTTCTTCGATGATTCCGGTGAACATTCAGCTCTCCTCGACAGTGGCCGGGCGCAGCGCGCGGGCGACCGTCGGGAACAACTGATTCAAAGAAAAAATGCCCACCGGGTCCTCCTCGCGCTGTCAGGCGCGGACTCCGGGGGCATTGCGGGAGAAAACACGGACGACAAGCCACGGGCACGCACGTACGGGGACGGCGGCGTGAACGAACACGCACCGGCGCACGACGAGCCCGACGTCCGCCGCGCACTGCCTCCCATCCGGACTTTAACCGTCGGTCCAGGAATTTCACCTGGTCAACCGGCCGCTGGAAGCGGTCGGGTCGCGGACTGTAACCGCCGGTTCGGACTTTCACCGACCCCGGAGTGCGCAAACGTCGTACTACTACTCATCAGTCTGCCATGATCTGCCCACCTTGTGGCAAGGCCGCACAAGCCCTTGGGCCCTGTGGTGTGCGTCACGCCTCGCCGTCACCCCTCGCCGGGGCGTACCAGTCCTGTCTCGTAGGCGAGTACCACGAGTTGGGCCCGGTCGCGCGCGCCGACCTTCAGCAGGGCCCGGCTGACGTGGGTCTTGACCGTCAGCGGACTGAGCGCCAGATCCTCGGCGATGTCGTCGTTGGTCGCCCCGGTCGCGACCAGCGCCACGATCTCGCGTTCGCGGTCGGTGAGCACCGAGAGCCGTTCCGGGGTGGGCGTCGGCCGCCGGTCCGGCTGCTCCAGGAAGCGGGCGATCAGGCTCTGGGTGGCGGCCGGGGACAGCAGCGACTCGCCCCGGGCGACCACCCGGATCGCGTCCAGCAGGTCGTGCGGCTCGGCGCCCTTGCCCAGGAACCCGCTGGCGCCGGCCCGCAGCGCCTGGAAGACGTACTCGTTGACCTCGAAGGTGGTCAGCACCAGCACCCGGACGCCGGCCAGGTCCTCGTCCTCGGTGATCGCCCGGGTGGCCGCGAGACCGTCCATGTCGGGCATCCGAATGTCCATCAGCACCACGTCGGCCCGCGCCTCGCGGGCCAGTTGGACCGCCTCGCGGCCGGTGGCCGCCTCGCCGACGACCTCCAGGTCCGGCGCCGAGTCCACCAGCACCTTGAGCCCGGCCCGGACCAGCACCTGGTCGTCCGCGAGCAACACCTTGATCGTCACACTGCTCCCGTCATCCCGGCCGAAGTCCTGCTGCTGGCTGTCTGGCTGCTGTTCGCTGTCTGGCTGCTGGGCGCCCTGCCCGTGGGTATCCGCTCGGCGGGCGTCCTGTCGGTCGATGCCCTGCCCATGGACGTCCTGCCCGTGGACGTCGGCGCGGTGCCGCGGGCGGCGACCGGGCGGCCGGCCGCGGCCCGCGGCAGCGGCAGTTCGACCCGGACCCGGAACCCGCCGTCCGGGCCGGGCCCGGCCCGGAAGCTGCCGCCGACCGAGACCGCCCGCTCGCGCATGCCGATCAGTCCGTGCCCCGTGCTCACGACGGCGTCCTTGCGGGCCGTGACCGGCCCCGGGCCGTCGTCCTCGATCTCGATGCTGAGCCCGTCCCGTCCGTAGGCCAGCCGCAGCCGTGCGGCGGAGGTACCGGCGTGCTTGCGGACGTTGGTCAGCGACTCCTGGACCACCCGGTAGGCGGTGAGGTCCACCGCCGCCGGCACCGCGCGCGGCTCGCCCTCGTCCTCGCGGCTGACCCGAAGCCCGGCCCGGTCGAAGGAGTCCAGCAGCGCGGGCAGCCGGTCCAGGCCCGGCGCGGGCTCGTGCGGCGTGTCGGTCTCGTCGCCCTGGCGCAGCACCGTGACGGTGGCGCTCAGCTCGGACAGCGCCGAGCGGCCCGCCTCGCGGACATGGGCCAGCGCCTCGCGGGCCTGCTCCGGCGAGCTCTCCAGCAGATGCGCGGCCACCCCGGCCTGGACGTTGATCAGCGCGATGTGGTGGCCGACGATGTCGTGCAGCTCCCTGGCGATGCGCATCCGCTCCTCCGCGACCCGGCGCAGCGCCTCCTCCTCGCGGGTGTGCTCAGCACGCCGGGCGCGCTCCTCTATCGCCGCGACGAAGGCGCGCCGGCTGCGTACCGCCTCGCCGATGGCGACGGTCATCGCCACCCACACGAACGCGATGGCGTTGACCGCGTGGTCCCACGGTTCGACCGACCACCACATGCTGGTGATGCCGAGGCTCAGCACGGCCACCGCTCCGCTGGTCAGCGCGAGCCGCCGCTCGACCACCGAGGACACCGTGTAGACGGCGAGCCCCGCACCCATCAGCATCGGCCCGCGGACCGGCCCCACGTACATGTAGCCGAGCGTGCCGAGGACGACCACCACCAGCACCGAGAGCGGGTAGCGGCGGCGCAGCACGAGCGGTGCGAACACCGGTATCCCGGCGATCAGCAGCACCATCGACGGGTCGAAGTCGGACCAGGCCGTCGGCGGGGTCTTGCTCATCGGCGCGACCTGGGTCACCACGTACAGCACGGTCGCCAGCAGCGCGTCCGCCCAGTACGGGTGCGCGCGGGCCAGCCGGCGGCAGCGGCGGAGGAAGTCCATGTCCTCTACGGTAACCAGCCGGGGCAAACCGCTCGTCCCTCGCAACGGTGATCGCCCGGCCCCGCCGTACTCCAGCGGAGGTACGTCGCCGCCGGATCCCGTGCAGCGCCGAGCAGACGGCCCCGGGATCCGTGGTCTGTCCGATCAGGTCCGGTGGCGGGAGATCGGGGCTGTGACGGCTTCGGTGAGCGCGATCAGGTGGGAGGGTGACACCTCCACCTCAAGCCCTCGGCGGCCGGCTGACACGAACACCGTGGGGTGATCCAGGGCGGTGGCGTCGATCGCCGTGGACATTCTGCGCTTGCGGCGTTCCGGCAGGTCGGCGGGGCTCTTGGGGTCGAGTGTGCAGAGTCGCCCACCGGGGTGGCCCAGCGGGGAGATGCCGCCGAGGACGTAGCCGGTGGCGCGCTCGGCGGCGGCCGGGTCGGCCATCCCGGCGCGCCTGCCACCGACGGCGGCGGCCAGCGCCTTGAGGTCGAGGGTGGCGGAGACCGGCACCACCGCGACGGTGAGCACGCCGTCGACGTCCGCGACCAGCGTCTTGAACACCCGGTCAGAGTCGACGCCCATCGCCTCGGCGGCCTCCAGCCCGTACGAGGCGGCCGCCGGATCGTGCTGGTAGGAGTGCACGGTGTACGGCACCCCCGCCGCCTCCAGCGCCGCCGTCGCCGGCGTGCCCTGCCCGCCCCGCCGCACCTTCTTCGCCATCCCCGGCTCCTCCGCCTCGTCCGCTTCGCGGCCATTCTCGCCCGCGGCCACCGCTCCCGGTCGATCTTCCCGCCCGCTCCGCCTGGTTGATCAGACCTGGCTCTCGCGGACGCCGCCGGTCAGCCCCGGCCCCGGTCGGTGCGGGGGTCGGAACCGAGCTGGGCGCTTCCGCCGTCGCCGGAGCCACCAGGACCGTTGACCGCGCCGGAACCGCCGCCAGAGCCGTCGGCGTGGTCGGCGTCCAGCGGGGCGCGGACCTCGGCGCGCAGGTGCGGTGGGGCCAGGGCGCGCAGCGCGTGGTAGCCGGAGAGCACCAGGATGGTGCCCAGCGCGATCCCGCCGAGGGTGAAGTTGCTGCTGATGTGCAGGGTGACCCCGCCGATGCCGACGATCACCCCGGCCGCGACCGGCACCAGGTTGATCGGGCTGGCCAGGTTCACCCGCGCCCGGATCCAGATCTGTGCCCCGAGCAGGCCGATCATTCCGTACAGAACGACCGTGATCCCGCCGAGCACCCCGCCCGGGATCGCCGACACCACCGCACCGAACTTCGGGCAGAGCCCGAACAGCAACGCGAAGCAGGCCGCCGCCCAGTAGGCGGCGGTGGAGTAGATCCGGGTGGCGGCCATCACCCCGATGTTCTCGGCGTAGGTGGTGGTGGCCGGTCCGCCGACCGCCGTGGACAGTACGGTGGCGGCGCCGTCCGCGGCGATCGCCGTGCCCAGCTGGTCGTCCAGCGACGCCCCGGTCATCTCGCCCACGGCCTTGACGTGCCCGGCGTTCTCCGCGATCAGCGCGATCACCACGGGCAGCGCGACCGCCACCGCCGAGGCGCTGAACATGGGCGCGTGGAACCGCGGCACCCCGAACCAGTGCGCCGGCCCGACGGCGGACAGGTCCAGCCGCCAGTGGTCGGTCAGCCGGCCGGCCGAGTCCACCGAGTGGATCCTCCCCAGGGTCCGGTCCAGCAGCCAGGACAGGCCGTAGCCGAAGAGCAGTCCGAGGAAGATCGCGATCCGGGACCAGAAGCCGCGCAGCACGACCAGCGCGAAGCCGGTGAACAGCATGGTCGCCAGCGCCGTCCACTGATCCTGCGGCCAGTGACCTAAAGACCCCGATGCCACACCGGAAGCACCACCACTGACCCCTCAGGGCCGGGCCTCAGCGTCACCGAACGAATCACCGCCGCCAGCAGGTCGCGCTTCCTGGACACCTGCATGACGTCCCACTCCTCGTCCAAAGCGCCGATCACGTCCCGGAAGGCCTCCGGCCCCCGGGCAGCCTCTCGCTCCACGCTGAGAGCCAGTAGGTCACCCTCGGCTTTGACGCGCCGGCCCTGCAGCCGGTCGCGCGTGGCCACGTAGTCCTCTTTGGGGATGTCCCCGAGCACGTACTTCTCAGCCGCTGATTCCAGGCCCGAGGCGAGTCGCGTGATCTCTGCGACAAGCTTCGTGCGCTGTTTCTCGCCCGCGTCCGGCCTCGACGGTTGGGGCTTGATCTCACGTCCCTGGGTGATCTCGTCGATCTCCTGGGCGATCTCCTCGATCCAGTCCCGGACCCGCGCCTCGACGAGCGCGCGCTTCATCCAGATGCCCTCGCACTGCGTTCTCCGCGTGGAGTGGCCCGAGCACCGGTACCCGTCGCCGCGCTTCTCCCTACTGGCGCCGTGAATGACGGCCTTGCCATCGCAGCGCCCGCAGTGGACAAGCCCGGAGAGCGCGTAGCCCGCGTTCCTCGACCGGGGCGGCGTGTCCCGCATGAGCTGGCGCCGCTCCCGGTATGCCTGCCAGGTCGAGTCGGAGATCACCGCGTCGTGGGCGCCCTGGAGGTATGAGTAGTGCGTCCACCACTTCTGGCAGCCTCCCGGATCGCCGCAGCGCACATCACGCCGATGGGACAGCAGGAGGCCCGCGCCGAAGCCGGAGTCGAGGTAGCGGGTAAGGCCGTTGCGGCTCCATCGCTGGCCGCGGGTGTTGGGGAGACCCAACTCGTCGTTGAGCCAGGTAGCAAGGACGTACATGCCGTCGCCTGCAATGTGCTTGCGGTAGAGCTGTTCCAGGACTTCGCGGGTCTCGGGGTCCGGGTCGTAGCGCTCGGCCTGGACTTCGCCGTTGGGATCCAGGCGCGGCGTCCACAGGTAGCCGAAGCGGTTCCCGCCCGCGGCGGGCAGGCGCAGCACGTTGCGTCGGTAGTCGTGTGTCTCGCGCCAGCTTTCGCCGATCCGGTCGGATTCGAAGGCTGCGAGTTCGAAGAGCATGCCGCGGGTGAAGCGGCCGGTGGCGGTGGTGGCGTCGGCGTCCTCGGTGGAGGACTGCAGTGCGCCGCCGGCTTGTTCGACCCGGCCGAGGTTGAGGGCGACGCCGTGGCGGTTGCGGCCGAAGCGGGAGTATTTCCAGCAGGCGATCTCTTCGGCTTCTCCTGCTTCGATGCCGGAGATCGCCTCCATGATCTTCCGGCGGAAGTTGCGGCCGGTGGCGTCGAGGTCGACGACCCAGCGCACGATGCGGCGGTTTCTGCGTCTGGCCCACTCTTCGATGGAGGACCGCTGGATCTCCGGGGAGATCTTCTCTTCGCGGTAGGTGGAGACGCGGATGTACCCGATTGCGGGTACCGGTTCGCTGGCTGGCATGGATCCCCCGCACGCGGCTATCGGTTGTGTATGCGTCCTTCGCCCATGGTGGTGGCCCGCGCTTCGCCGACGGGCAGCGTGATCACATTGGTGTGGCTTTCGACCGCATCGAAGGTGATTCCGCGCACTCCGAGCATGTGCCCGATGCGGACGCCGTCTTCGCGGATGGCGGACCGTTTCGCCTCGATGTCGCAGAGCAGGGCTTCGCGTTCGGCTTCGATCTGGGCGTGCAGGGCTGCACGTTCGGTTTCGAGGGCTTCTGTGCGGCGGCGTTCGACCTCGTCCATCTCGCGCAAGGCCTGCTGGGTCTGGTTCTCCAGGATGGCGGCGCGGGCGTGGACGCGGAGCTCTTCCTGCTGGACGGCGGCGTGGCGGTCGTGAAGTGAGGCCCGTTCAGTTTTCAGCCATCCGATGTCGTTGGCGAAGCGGAACGCGGCGATGGCCAGGACGCACAGTGCGACGCCTGTGAGCCCGAGGGGTTCGCTGTTCAGGGCGATGCTGCATCCCAGGAGGGCCACGGAACCGAGGATGGCAACGCCGATGAGGCTGTAGACGATTCCCCAGACTGAGCGTTGCATCGCACTTACCCCCGCTGTCGTTCGGCCGTCTCACCCCCGTCTTCGCCCTGGCCGGACGGTGTTTGGGGCGTCCGGGTGAGTCCCCTGAGGAACACCTCGAACAGGTGACGCTCCATGGGATCGCGGATGCCCGCCTCGTCCGCGAGCTCCGAGGGGGTCATGGGTGATGAGCGTACGGCTGGATTGCGATGTTCGTTAGCCAGTTGTGGAGAAATAATGCCGATCTCGGTGAGCAAATCGATCGCGGCGTCGGCGGGCTCTCGTTCCTGGGTGTCGAGGAATGCGGCGATGAGCTCGTACTTGTCCACGTCTGGTGCGTTCTTGCCTGCGAGCCAGCGGTTGACGGTGCTGGGTGAGACGCCGACGGCGTCGGCCAGTTCGCTGCGGCCGCCGCCTCTGAGGCTGTCGATGTTGAGTCCCTTGCGGCGCATGGCTGGTCCTAGCCAGGCTGCGAATCGCTGCGGCGTAGTCATGGTCATGTCCGTATCAACGCTCCCCATAGGTGCACGGTAGCGCCTACTGCTGCCGCTCGCGGAAATACTTCCACATCTGGAAATTAGCAGACCCTACGGGACTCGTGACGTCACTCTTGTCACACATTTTACCCCCATGTACACGACATTGACGTTACCAAACCGTTACTGATTCCGCTAGCGGAAACAGTGGCAGGCATGCGCCGGTCGGGTCTATGGTCCTTCCATGAGCGGAAACAAGCGCATCAACGGAAGTACCGGCCCGGGGGTGACCCCCATGGCCTACCGGCTCAACCGCACCCGCCTCTACGCAGCAGCCGAACTCCTCGGCGACATGACCGACGCGGCGATCCGCGACCGCACAGGGATCTCCCTCGGCACGTTCTCGCGACTCGTCAACCTGCAGGTCGAGCCCGCCATCCGCTACCTCCACGTGCTCTCCGAGCACTACGGAGTGCCGGTCAAGGAGCTGTACGAAGAGGTCCCCACGGCCACTGCCGGAGCCGTCGCATGAGCAACTTCGTCCCCCGCAGCCAGGCCATCCAGCGCGCCGCGCAGATCCTCGCCGAAACCGTCCGGCAGCAGGCAGAGATGACGCCTCGCCAACAGGCCGAAGCCGCCTGGTACCCGGGGCACCCGCTCGGCTCCATCGAGGCCATCGAGCAGGCCGTCATCGAACGCCGCCAGCGACACGCGTCACTCATCGCCCGGCGCGACAGCGAGCAGCAGGTCACGACCGCCGCCTGAACACAGAAGTGGGCCGCCGGGAGTGGAGTCCCGAACGGCCCGAGCACCCACCCGCATTTCCCACAGCTAAGAGAGAAGGGGTGGACGCCATGTCCATTCTCACCGATGACCTGCCGATCGCGGAAGGCACGGAGTACCCGCCCGACCCGCGTGCCGGCTTGATGCACGCCCTCGCCGTGGCGGAGATGATCGCGTCGCGGCTGCCCGTGGCGCCCTACCACGTGGCCCTGGAGAACCTGTCGCCGGGCTTCGAGAACACGTTCGTCGTCAAGTTCGTGATGCCGCCGGGGGTGGCGGACTTCCGGTCGGTGCAGACGGAGCTGGGTGGTCTGCAGACGATCGAGATCGATGAGGTGCGCGGCGTGGAGGCCCGGCGTCGGGTCTTGACGGGTGCGCACGTGGGTGTGGCGTTCGTGGTGTCGTCGGCGCTGCATGAGCAGGCCACGCGATGACTCTCACCGACTTCTGGTCCCCCGCTCTAGCGCCGCTCGCGTATCTGGATGACGAGCCGCCGCTGTGCCTGTCCACCCTCTACACGCCGGATGGTGGCCTGCACTTGGGTCCGTTGGTGTGCATCTACTTCGCCGGTCACCCGGAGGCTACCTCCGACGTGCGGCACGCGGGTGGTTCGACTGAGACTCCGTCGTTCTGGACGGACGCGGAGGCTGTCCTGTCGCTGGTCGAGTTCGGGCCGTCCGCCAGGAAGACGGGCCCGTTGTGCATTGAGTGCGACAGCCGTCCGCAGACCTGCCGTGGCCGCTGCCGGTACTGCGCCGCCGCCGAGCTGGTGGCTGACGACCGCGATGCCGAGAGCGAGGCCGTGGCATGAGCGACACCGACATCGCCGCACGGTTCGCCTCCGACACGGCCAAGCACGAGCTGACGGTTCTGCACGACGAGGGCCTGTACCGGCATCTGCGGTTCAAGCAGCCCGACCGTGGCGCTTTCTTCTGGTTCGACCTGATCACGTGGCCCGGGTGTCTGACGATCCGCGGGGACTTCGGCGAGGGCTACACCTTCGCGCGGTTGACCGACATGTTCGAGTTCTTCCGCGGCAAGGGTGGCATCAACGCGCACTACTGGTCGGAGAAGCTCGACAGCGGGCGGTCGTCGGCGAAGGAGTATTCCGAGGCTCTGTT
Source organism: Streptacidiphilus sp. EB129 (assembly GCF_041262645.1). Taxonomy (NCBI): domain Bacteria; kingdom Bacillati; phylum Actinomycetota; class Actinomycetes; order Kitasatosporales; family Streptomycetaceae; genus Streptacidiphilus; species Streptacidiphilus sp. EB129. Next base: position 312,845 of record NZ_JBGCCS010000003.1, on the reverse strand, counting down.
CCGGCAGCTCGTCACGGAGCACGTCGTAGAGGCGATCCGGTACGGCAGGGCTCCGCGCGGGATCGGCAGGGCCGTGCAGAAGGACATCCTCGGGTCGTTTGATCTGTGCGACGAGGCGGTGGCGCGTCAGGCCTTGGACGAGTTCGAGTTCAAGGGCTTCCGGTTCCACGACACGTGGGAGTGGGACTTCCGGGACTACCGGTGGCAGTTCCTTTGGGCGTGCCACGCGATCGTGGACGGCATCCGCCGGTACGACGCGGCGAAGGCTGCGCCGGTCGCGGTCGCGGGCGGTGCGGCATGAGGCTCCGTCAGGCACACGCCATGTTCGAGGCCGCCACCAACCTGGCGGCTTGCGGGCTCGGCTTCGAGGCGTTCCCGTTCGACCGCGAGGACTCGGGCGAGCCGGACGACTACATGACCGTCTGGACCGACCTGACCGACCCCGGCTTCCGCGTCGATGCCCGGCACTACTGCCTGGAGTTGCGTCCGAGCGCGGACGGCCAGGATGTGGCGGCGCGGCTGACGTACGGCATGGGACCGGTCGACGACGCGTATGGCGAACTCCTTGTCGGGGTCTTCCCCGTGTGGAACGCCGAGACTGGCGACGAGTTCCGGGCCGGCGTCGGGGTGGACATCGCGGCGCAAGTGCTGGCCGCCGTCCGTGAGCACGAGGCGCCGTTCGAGGCTGCGTACCGGCAGACGATCGGCGGTGGCGAGTGACCGCCCCGACGCTGTCGCTGGCCGACATCCCTCTCCCGCTGGCTGCTTCCCGCGAGCCGGGCGTGTACGACGGCATCCCGATCGACGAGTACCACGCGGACACCACGTCGCTGTCGGTGTCCGGCGCGAAGGAGCTACTGGCCTCCTGTCCTGCGAAGTTCCGGTACCAGCAGGACCACCCGCAGCCGCCGACGCCTGCAATGGAGTTCGGCACTGCGGCGCACGCGGTGATCCTGGGCGTCGGTCCTGAGGTCGTGGTCTGCGACTTCGCCAGTTGGAAGTCCGTCGCGGCGCAAGACAAGAAGTCCGAGGCGCTCGCCGCCGGGGAGATCCCGGTGCTGGCGAAGGACATGACGCGGCTGGAGGGCATGGCTGCAGCGATCCGCAACCACGAAACGGCCGGCCCACTGTTCGCCCCCGGTTCGGGCAAAGCCGAGCAGTCCCTGTATCTGCCGCACGGCCTGACGGGTGTGATGCGCCGGGCCCGACCGGACTGGCTGCCGCACTTCACCGGCGAGCGCCTGCGCGTGCCGGACCTGAAGACCTGCGCGTCCGCACACCTGGACGCGATCGAGAAGGACGTCGCGAACTACCGCTACTACCAGCAGGCCCCTTGGTACCTCGACGTCATCAAAGGCCTCGGCCTGTGCGGCGACGAGCCACCCGTCTTCCTCTTCGTCTTCATCGAGAAGGACCCGCCGTACCTGATCTCCGTAGTCGAGCTGATCGCGCCCTACGTGAAAGCAGGGCGGGACGAGAACAACACGGCCCTGCACCTGTACGCGGACTGTCTCGCGAAGAACGACTGGCCGGACTACATGCGGCCCTATCACCCCTATCTCCCCGAGGTCGCTCCGCCCGTGTGGCTTGAGCGCCGGTTCGCCTAGGAGCGTCGTGAACCAGATTCAGCAGTTTCAGCAGGGCGCCGTCCCGCAGCCGACACGCGTCGGCCAGGGCACGGCGGTCGAGCAGTCGCGTGCCGTCGCCGAAGTCCAGGCCGCGATCTTCGTGGCCAGGCAGTTCCCCCGCAGCATCTCCGCCGCCCGCACCTCGCTGCAGACGTCGTGCGCGACGATGGCGCTCGCCTCGAAGGCGTTCTACAAGTTCCCCCGCGCCGGTGGCGCGGTGCAGGGCCCGTCAATCCACCTCGCCAAGGAGTTGGCCCGCTCGTGGGGCAACATTCAGGACGGTGTCACCGAGCTGCGGCGCGACGACGAGTACCGCCAGTCGGAGATGCAGGCGTGGGCGTGGGATGTCGAGGCCAACACCCGGCACGTCCTGACGTTCATCGTTCCTCACGCCAAGTTCGCGAACAAGAAGGTCGAGCCGCTGCTCGACCTGCGAGACATCTACGAGAACAACGCGAACAACGGTGCGCGTCGTCTGCGCGAGGCGATCTTTGCGACGCTGCCCGACTGGTTCATCGAGGAGGGCGAGGAGCTCTGCCGCGAGACCTTGAACAAGGGTGACGGCAGGCCGATCGAGGCTCGTATTGCTGGTGCGATCGCCGTGTTCCAGGGCATGGGCGTGAGCGCTGACCGGCTGGAGCAGAAGCTCGGCCGGAAGCAGAGTCAGTGGAACGGGCATGACATCGCCCAGTTGCTGATCACGCACAAGAGCATCGAGCGGCGCGAGATCGCGGTCGAGGACGAGTTCCCGCCGCCGCGCGTGACCGTGGCCGAGGTTAAGCGGGGCGCGCCCGCAGCCGCCCCGGCTGAGGCGCGGGCCGCCCGGCCTGCTGCACGGCCCGCGATGGATCCGCCGACCGCCGAGGAGCCGGAGGACATCTGGGTGCGGGTCGCGAACGCGGCCGATGCGCGGGGCTGGGACCAGGAGCAGGCCGAGCGGGAGTTCGCCCGGTGGTCCGGCGGCGACGCTATGGGCCCGGCGCCGACCGAGCAGCTGGAGAGCTTCCTCTCGCACATCGAGGTGACGGCATGAGCCGCAACGCGGTGACGACCGACCAGTACATGGCCATGTCTCCGGCCGAGCAGTTCGCTTACCAGCGCAAGCGTTTCGGGGCGATGCGACGTCTGGTCGCCGAGCACATCGCGCAGGCGATGCTCTCCGGGGAGCATCCGCGCCAGTCCGCGATGTGGGTGCTGGCCGCGGACCTGGACGACGCGGGCCTCGAACTGGACTACCTGATCCGGAGGTACATCGAGGCCACCGGCGCCAACTTCGACCAGGTGTGGGTGCGCCCGCCCCAGCAGGACCCGTGGGGCGCCGCGACGGCCGCCCGAACCGTCGACCACCTTCAGGCTGAGCTCGCCCGACACATCGCCGGCGCCTACGTGTCCGGCAGTGACGAGCAGGTGGCTCGGGCGCGGGAGTTGGAGACGGCCCTCGACGCGCTCGGCGTGAACGTCGACAAGCGGGTCGACTCGCTGGTCTTGGAGCAGATGCGTATCCCGCCGTCTCGCCGCGGTACTGACGGCCGAGCCGACGACTGCCCCTTCTGACACGCCTGTGGCCCGCTCCGGCGAGGAGCGGGCCACCTGAACCACAGATCCCCCCGACGAAAGAAGGACCTGATGTCCATCATCCCATCCCAGTCGTCCAGCGCGATCGAGCGGTTCGCCAACGACGAGTTCGACATCGAGCTCATCCCCGACGGCGACAGCTTCACCGTCCAGGCATCCGGGCTCGCCAAGGGCCTCGGGTTCCGCGACGCCCTGACCATGGTCCGGACCGTCCCGGACAAAGAGAAGGGGTACGCACTGGCGCGTACCTCCGACGAGCAGTTCGTCTGGCACCTCACGGAGCCCGGCATGTACCGGGTGATCGGTCAGCGCCAGGCCGCGCGGATCAAGAACGAGGCGATTCGCGAGCAGGTCGAGCGGTTCCAGTCATGGGTGTTCGGCGAGGTTCTGCCCGCGTTGCGCAAGCACGGCCGCTACGAGATCGCTCAGCCGGAGTCGAACGGCGAACTGGAGATGGCCCGGCGGGTCATCGGCTTGCAGGACCAGGTGGTGGCGCTGACCACGAGCAACGCCGACATGGCCAACCGGCTCGCTGACATGCAGCCCAAAGCGGAGGGCTACGACGATCTGATCGCCGCCGAGGGCTGCTTCGACATGAGCGCCGTCGCGAAGATCCTGTCCCCGGCGACCGGCACGATCGGCCGCACCCGGTTGCTGAACCTGCTGCGCGGGATGGGGATCATCCTGCAGGGGTCGACGCTGCCGGAGCAGAAGTACATCGAGCGCGGCTACTTCCAGGTGCGTACGGACATCGTGAACGGCAAGGCCGTCGCCTCGACGGTGGCGACGCCGAAGGGCCTGCGCTGGCTGCAGTTCGAGTTGCGCGAGGACCGGCCGACCTTGAGCCATGCCGGCCGCCCGAACGTGGTGCAGCTGCCGCAGCAGCGTCCGGCGGGTGAGCTCGGATGAGCGGCGTCGGGACGGTTGTGGTGGCTTGCTCGGCCGTGTTTGTGGTGGGCGGCTGGGTGCGGATGGCCGTGAACAAGTGGCGCCACAGAGGTGGCAGATGAGTGCCGACGTGGACATCGAAGCGCAGTCGGGCCCGGAGCCCATGAGCGTGCTGGCTGAGCTGCACCTGACGGTGGGCCTGGTCGAGCTGCACGCCGCTATCAACCGCACGCGGGAGGAGGCCGGCGATGCTCGGCAGTAAGCAGACGCGGATCGAGGAACTGCAGGCCACCATCCGTCAGCAGGCGGACCGGATCGCCGAGTTCGAGCACGACGTGGCTGACCTGGGCAACGCTGCGAAGGTCGCCGCCCGTGCGATGGACAAGACCGACGCCGCGGAGCTGGCCGGCTGGAAGGCGCAGGCCGCGGCGAAGGACCGCGAGATCGAGGTGCTCCGCAAGCGCCTGGCGGAGCGGGACGGCGACATCGTGCGTCTCGTCGGCGAGCGAGACACGGCGTTCAGCGTCCTGGAGCTGATGTCGCAGGCCCCGGAGTGGACGCCCGAGGACACCCCGGACCTGCTGACGCAGCTGCGGCGTGAGCGGTCTGCGCGGCGTGCCCTGGACCTGCGCCTGCAGTTCATGCAGGCCGCGTCCGAGGCAGCCGATGCGCACCGCGGTACGGCGCCGTGGGTCGGCGAGCAGCAGCGGGCGGAGGCGGCGTCGTGAGCTTTTCCGAGATCCGCGCGTGCGGATTCGACACCGAGACCACGTCCGCCGACCCGCTGACCGCCCGCATCGTCACCGCGGCCCTGGTGTTCACGGGCGGCGGCAAGCCCGACCAGACGTTCACTTGGCTGGTCAACCCCGGCATCCCCTCCGAGCCGGATGCCATCGAGGCCCACGGCATCAGCAACGAGAAAGCCGCGGCTGAGGGCCAGGACCCAAAGGTCGCCCTGGAGGACCTCGCGGACAAGCTCCGCGCCGCCCTCGCCTACGGCATGCCCTTGGTCGCGTTCAACGCTGCTTTCGACTGGACCGTCTTGGACCGCGATCTGGCCCGCAACGGCCTCTCGTCGATGACGGCGCGTATCGGCGGTCACCCCGTCCGACTGCTCGATCCGTTCGTGATCGACAAGACCGTCGACAAGTACCGCAAGGGCAAGCGGAAGCTGAAGCCGACCTGCGAGCACTACGGCGTCGAGCTGAAGGACTGGCACACCGCCGAGGCTGACGCTCTGGCTGCGGTGTTGGTCATGGGTCAGATCGCCGAGCGGTACCCGCGGTTGTCGGAACTGTCGCCGGTCGAGTTGTTCAAGGCGCAGCAGGGCTGGGCCGCGGATCAGGCTGCTGGCTTGCAGGAGTACTTCCGGTCGGCGAAGGCTGGCGAGAAGCAGGATCCGACGGTCGTGATCGACGGTAGCTGGCCGCTGCGGTCGGGCGGTGCGTCGTGAGTCTCTTCCCTCTCCCCCGCCGCACCCCGCAGCCGGTTCCGCTGGAGTGGCAGCCGGTGTCGTTGGTGGGTGCTGGTCTGCTGCGGCAGTCGTGGGTCCAGTGCCCTGAGCACGGCGGGCAGTACCGGAACCACTTCGACAACGTCTGCGGCTGCCCCATCGAACGCCAGGAAGGCGCGTCATGACCACTCTCCGATCCTTCTCCTACGGGGGGGGCGTCCAGTCGACGGCCGCCCTGGTGCTGGCTGCCCAGGGCCTGATCGACTTCCCGCTATTCCTGTTCTCCAATGTCGGCGACGACTCCGAGCGCAAGGCCACGCTGCGGTACGTCGAGGAGTACTCGCGTCCGTTCGCGGCCGAGCATGGAATCGACCTGGTGACAGTGCACCGCGTCATGCAGCGCACTGGCGAGAGCCGCACCCTCTGGGAGGACTTGACCCGCGAGGGCTCCAAGTCGCTGAAGATCCCGGTACGGATGTCCAACGGGGCCCCGGGCACCCGCTCCTGCACCGCCGACTACAAGATCGCGGTGATCGGCCGGGAGTTGAAGCGCCGTGGTGCGACAGCGCTGCACCCGGCAACTATCGGGATCGGGATCAGTGTCGACGAGATCCACAGGGCCAACAACCGTCGCTGCGAGCCCCACGAGAAGATCGTCTATCCGCTGCTCGACCTCGGCCTAAGGCGCATCGACTGCGCGCGGGTCATCCGCGAGGCCGGCCTGCCCGTGCCGCCGAAGTCCGCGTGCTTCTTCTGCCCCTTCCATCGGCCCGAGACCTGGCACGACATGCGCCGCGACGAGCCCGAAGAGTTCGCGAAGGCATGCGAGTTGGAGGAGCTCCTCAACCGCCGCCGAGACGAGCTTGGCAAGGACCACGTGTGGCTGACGCGGTTCAACAAGCCGCTGCGGGAGGCCATCCCGGACGGTGTGGATCTGCTGCCGATGTTCGACGAGTCCGACGGCAACTGCGACTCCGGGTGGTGCATGACGTGAGCCCCGCCCTGCGTCTGCGCCGGGCCCGCGCCAGAGCCCACCCCGTCGCCGAGCCGGAGCCGCCGGATTGGCGTGCAGCACCGCGCTGGGACTGCCTGCCCTGCGGCGGCACCCATCCGGCGGTCATAGGGGACCGCTCGTTCACGTGCCTGCGGTGCGGGACGACAACGCCACTCGACCCCACCTGATCCTCAACCCTCAACCCACCTACCGGAGAACGCTATGGCTACCCCACAGCCTGAACCCGACCCCACCAGCACCGACAACCCCGGCCTGCCCGCGCTCCTCTCCCTGCACGACTGGGATGAGTTGCTGTTCGGCGGCTTCTACTGCCTGCACTGCACCCCCGAGGACGCCGAGGCGTTCGACGAGGCACCGGTCATGTGGCCGTGCCGTCCGCTGCGGGACGCGGGGCTGACCAACGAGCAGGCGATCGACGTGATCGAGCGCTACCGCGCTCTGGCGGCGACCGTGCGTACGAACGGTGGTGCGCGGTGACGCAGCAGCATCGTCCGACACCGACGCAGCTCCTCCGCGCGGAGATCACCCGCCTGAAGGCCGACCTGGAGCGGCGGCCTCTCGTCGACGACACCGTGTACGAGCACCGGTTCCTGATCACGGGTCATGCCGACGGCCGCGCCGCCTACATCGCGATGCACCGGCACGGCGACAGCTGGGCCGTGATCGACAGCAACACCGGACGCCGCACACCGTCGTGGTGGGACGGGCGCACGTGGCGGGACATGGACGGCCGGGCGCCCCGCAACACCGTGTACCGGTGGACGCGGGAGCGGGCGGAGGAGTTGGCCCGCGACTTCGCCGAGCAGGCCGCAGCCCGGCATCACCGCAACACGCTGCTGGAGCAGTTGCGCCGCATCGACAGTCACGCCGCCGAGAGCCTGACCCGGCATGCAGAGCGGGTGTCGGCATGAGCCTGCTCACTCGCGTCGCCGAGGTCTTCGCGCCCGGCAACGGCAGCCGCCGCAGCACGGCCGTCACCCCGCAGCGGGCCACCGTCCCGTGCAACCTCACCGAGGTGCTGTGCTCGGCCAGCAAGGCCGAGCACCCGGCGTGGTGGACGACCGAGGTGCCCGGCGACTGCCCGTGGTGCCTCGCCGAGAGCCTCGCCGACCAGGTACATCGGCTGACCCTGGACCTGGAGTTCTACAGGCCCCAGTTGACCCACGACGACACGCTGCTGATGCAGGCCGCAGCCGACGACCCGGAGTCGTGCTTCTCCCAGCCCGACCCGGCGCCGGCTGCGGATGGGCCGCGTATCAGCGACGTGCCGGCCCCGCCTGTCTCTGAGGCTGCCCCGGTCGAGGAGGAGACCGTGGCCACCGACGTCACTCGGCTCCGCGCGCTGGGCATCGACACCGGCATGCGGCCGCCGCTGCCGGGCGAGATCACCCAGGCGCTGCCGATCGTGACCGCGGTCCTGCCGCTGTGGTCGAACCCCACACCCGTGTCCCTCGGTACTGGTGACCGGGCCCACGAGTCCGTGGCCGCTGTCGTCGGAGGTGACCTGTGAGCCGCTTGCGCCGCTGGTGTGCCGACTGGTGGGAGACCGCCGCCGAAATCGTCGCCGACCTCGCCGACTGGCTCCTCCCCTAACCCAACCCACTGCCGGGCGCGCAGTTCAGCGACCTGCGCGCCCGGCCCACCTGGAGACCCCGATGCTGCACCTGCTTCTCGCCACGATGCGCCACCCCAACTGGATGCTCGCCGCCGCGGGATTCATCGCCGCCGCCCTCATCAGCTACGGCCTCAGCCCCGACCGGGGCGACCGATGAGCCGCGTCGGCTGGTACGCCGCCTACGTCTACGCCGCCGTGCTCGCGGTGCCGCTGATCCTCATCGTGATCATCGCCTTCGCCTGGCACGCCATCACCCACCCCGACAGGCGCCGCTGGGAATGGAGCGCCGGCCCCGACACCGACCTCCAACAAGCCCGCGCCGACGAACAGACCGCAGAACACATCTGGGCCCTCCCCGCCCACGACCCCAGGTGCACGCCATGACCAGCCACCCCGAGCCCGGTGAACGCGCGAACCGCATCCCGCTGTCCGCCACCACCGCCTCCGTCCGGGCCGCAGCGTTCCGCACCGTCCTCAAACGCACCACCAGCCGCGAGGAAGAAGACACCGTGCTGTTCATGGCCGGCCTGCACTACCAGCCCGACAACCCGGTCCGCCGCCACCCCATCCACGGCAGCCGCATCACCACCACGGAGGCCCCGTGACCACCCACCCGTGGCCCGTGATCTGCATCTGCGTCTGGCTCATCGCCGGATTGTACGGACTCCTCACCGCACCCCTCTACCGGCCCCGCGAAAGGGGGAACCAGTGACCACCGCAGTCCGGCCCACTCCCGCGCACGGCACCGAAGCCCGCTACAAGGGCAACAAGACCCGCCCCGGATGCCGCTGCCCCGTCTGCACCCGCATGGTCGGACAGCGCACCGAAGCCCGCAGACTCCGACGCCTCGAAGGCAACCCCCACAAGATCCCCGCCGGACCGGTCATCGCGCACCTCGCCGAGCTTCGCGCCGCCGACATGAGCTGGGGTCAGATCGCCAACGCCGCAGGCACCTCCCCCAGCACACCCCGGGAGATCTACGTCGAACAGTTCGCCACGGTCCTGCGTTCCACCGCGGACCGGATCCTCGCCGTACGCCCCCACAGCCGGCCCGCGACCGGGTTCATCAGCTCCATCGGTGCGATGCGACGCCTGCGGGCCCTGTACGCCCTTGGCCACGCCCACACCGAACTGGTGCGCCGCAGCCCCGTCAGCAGTTCCAGCATCGAAGAGATCATCTCCGGCCAGAACAAGAGCATCACCGTGGGCGCAGACCGCGCCATCCGCCGCCTGTACGACGACCTGTCGATGACGGTCGGCCGCAGCACCAAAACCCGGCTCCGGGCCCGGCGTGAAGGCTGGGCACCACCGCTCGCCTGGGACGACATCGACGACCCGCAGGCCGTACCCGACCTCGGCGAGCGGGCACCCCGGCCGGCAGCCGTCGCCGAGGATGTGGCGTTCCTTGAGGCGCTCGGAATCGACCGGGACCGCATCGCCGAGCGCCTGGACTTCCGGTCGTGGAACGGCGTCGAGAAGGCCCTGTCCCGGGCCGGCGGCCCGTGACCGCGGAGCGTCCGCCCGGCTGCTGCTGGGGCCTACCCGAAGGCCGATGCGGGCAGCCAGGGCGGCTCTACCCCGGCGGGGTGTTCTGCGATCCGCACTCGCCGTGGGGCCAAGCCGGATGGCCCGCATTCATTCGACCCGTACAAGACCAGGAGCCACAGTGACCGCCCTGCCCGACATGCCGCCGCGCATCGCCCGCCTCCCCCGCGACCACGCCGGCAGGCCCGTGCCGTGGTTCGTGGCCTGGATCGACGGTGCCCCCGACTTCCGGGTCGTGCGGGCCGGCGGCGTCACGGACGCTGTGCGGTTCCGGTGCTGCTGGCTGTGCGGGGACCGCCTCGGCGCGAACGCGGCGTTCGTGATCGGCCCGATGTGTTCGATCAACCGCGTCTCGCCCGAGCCGCCGTCGCACCGTGACTGCGCCGACTACGCGGCCCGCGCCTGCCCGTTCCTGACCCGGCCGCAGATGCGCCGCCGCACCTCGAACCTGCCCGACGATGCGGTCCAGCCCGACGGCATCATGATCGCCCGCAACCCGGGTGTCGCCCTCGTCTGGACGTCGCGCACATGGCGACTCGACCGGCAGTACGGCCTGTTCGACGTCGGCGACCCGACCGACGTCCGCTGGTACGCCGAAGGCCGCACGGCCACACGCGCCGAGGTCATGGCGTCGATCGACTCGGGGCTGCCGCTGCTGCGCGCCGAAGCCGAGAAGGACCCGCGACAGGACCTCGCACTCGCCGAGCTGGACCGGCTGTACGCCGACGCGATGCGGCTCGTACCCGGCGAGGACCACATGCCGGAGGTTGTGCAGTGAGGCGCGGGTCAGGCTTCGGTGGCTTCGGCCTTCTGCTTGCGCCGGAACGCGGCCACCTCGCGCTTGATGTGCACGCGGATGTCCGCCGACCTCGTCAGCCCCTTGGCCTTGCACGCCAGCTCGTAGACAGCCCAGTCCTCGTCGTCGACTCGGACGACGCGGTTCGTGGTGTGTGTGTCCTTCGCTCGGCTGACCATGCGCCCAGGGTAAGCGGTGCATATGCGCGCTGTCCACATGGCAGCTTGACCGTGCATATGCACGCAGGTAGTGTCGTGCATATGCACGGCGAGTGTCGACGTACCTCGCTTCGTCACCATCAGGAGAACATCCGCATGGCCGTATCCAAGCGCCTCCGCTTCGAAATCCTCCGCCGCGACGGACACCGCTGCCGCTACTGCGGGGCCGGTGTCTCCGACGCGATCCTGACCGTAGACCACGTCACCCCTGTAGCCCTCGGCGGCACCGATAAGGCCGACAACCTCGTCGCTGCCTGCGAGGACTGCAACGCCGGCAAGACCAGCACCATGCCCGACGGCCCCGTCGTCGCCGCAGTCGCAGACGACGCCGTCCGCTGGGCCATGGCCGTCAAGCAGGCCGCCGCAGAGATGGAAGCGCAGGAGGAGCCCAAACTCGCCTACCGAGCCGCATTCAAGGAGGCGTGGGACAGCTGGACCTATCCGTCCGGGAACTCCCGCAAGACGTTCGACCTCCCCGCGGACTGGCGCATCGGCATCGAGCGGTACCGCCTGGCCGGCCTCCCCGCGTCTGCGTGGCCCGATGTCGTCGAACCCGGCATGGCGAACAAGAAGGTCTCCGCCGACAACATCTTCCGGTACATGTGCGGCGTCGCAAACAAGCGCGTCGAGGAAGTGCACGAAAGAGCCCGGGGCATCCTCGGCGTCTCCGCCGAGAGGCACGCCCAGATGCCAGGCCTCGACCTCTTTGCCCAGGCGGTCGCAGGCGTATGGGAAGCAGCGTGGACCGGAGAGTTCGACGAGTCTCCGAGCGATGAGCAGCGCGCCAACTTTCGGGCCAGCCTCAGTCAACTGCGAGAAGGCGAGGACGCGCAGCGAGTCGCGCATGAACCGCACCGGCTAATGCAGGCCGTACATCGCGGGGCGATGGTCCAGGCCTCCACCATCAAGGAGTGCCTCGATGTACAGGAGCAAGAGGAGCGCTACGACATCGTCATGACCTGGGCCGATGCGTGGCGCTTCACCTGCGAAAGCTATCCCGACGGGGCTCTGTACAGCGTCGTGTCCCAAAACTGCGACGACCTCTATGAAGCGGGCGTCCACAAATCGCGCGTCGAACTCGCGGCGATCATCGCGGGATATCACCTCTCCACCGAACCCCACTTCGGGGTCAATAACGAAGCCCTCGCCACAGCCGGCGTGGTGGCGTTTCGGGAGAACGCCGTCGACTTCTGGTCTCGATCGTTCGCCTGCTCCGCGCTGGCATGGCCGACCGCAGAGCAGCGGAGCGCGATGGCGAAGTCCCTTGATCGAATCATCAACGACGGACAGCACTTCGTGGCCGACATCTACATGGCCGCCGTTGCCGCAGGCGCATACCAGGACCCCGACCTGTCGCCCTGCCTACCCCATCAACTCTCCGTCTTCAAGGCCGCAGAGCTACTGCTCCAGCCCTCGAACTGATCGTCCGCCAGTCCGCACCTCTTGAAAGAAGATCACCATGGCTCGTGGTCACGGCCGCATCCTCACCTCGATCTGGGAGGACGCTGACTTCCTGATGCTCAGCCAGGAACAGCAGCGGCTGTATCTGTTCCTGATCTCCCAGCCCAACCTCAACCACGCCGGACTGCTCCCGCTCACTCTCAAGCGGTGGGCGCGGAAGGCCGCGGGGCTCAGCGCGAGCGACCTGGAGAAGACCCTCGCGGAACTGAACGCGGGCCGGTTCATCGTCCTGGACGACGACACCGAGGAACTCCTCATCCGCTCGTTCGTCCGCAACGACGGCGTATGGAAGCAGCCCAAGGTCATGGGCGCCATGGTGTCCGGCGCCATGGAGATCTCCTCCATGCTGCTGCGGCGCGCCCTCCTCGAAGAGATGAACCGCATCCCGCTCGATGAGCTCAGCGACGAGCCGACCAAGCGCGGCAACGTGAAGTTCCCGTCGATCCGCGATCAGGTCGCCGGCCACATCGAGTCACTCCGCAGCGCGTTCCGCGGCACCGATCCGACGCCTCCCGCAGGGGCATCGGAAGGCCCCTCCGGAACCCCCTCCGTACCCCCCTCGGAAAGCCCCTCCGATACCCCTATCGAGGGGGGTCGGGAAGCCTCTACGCGCGTGACCGCGGGCGCGCATGACGCGCGCGGTCCCCTGCCCCTGTCCCCTGCCCCTACCCCTGTCCCCTGCCCCGAGCCCCCTCCCTCCTCCTCCCAGCCCTCCCCCGCCGCTGCCGAGACCGAACCGTCAGCGCAACCCGGAGGAGGAGACGAGGCCCAACCAGACAACGACGCCGCCGCGTTCCTCGAAGCGCTGCCCAAACCATGGACCCTCGGCCCCGTCACAGCCCGCGCCCTCGCCAGCGCCCTCATCGCTGCCGCCCGAAGCCGCCGCTGGCAACTCGACGCCGACCTCGCCGCCAAGCTCACCGAGAACCCCGGCGGCATCACGAACTACAGCTCGGTGCTCCGCAAGCGGATCGACGACCTCCCCTACCGGCTCCACACCGTCGCCAGCACCAGCACCGCCAAGGCCTGCACCGCCTGCGGCAACGACGGCCGCACCCTCACCGACACCGGAATCTGCCTGCCGTGCTCCCGGGGCGAAGGCCAGCGGGCACCGCGGCCCGACTCCCTGCGCAAGACCAACCCCAAGACCGCCTGAAAGGCCAGCCCGTGAACTTCCTCGCCCCCGACGACGCCTGCCCCCGATGCAGTCGCCACGACATCCCCGCCGAGCACAGCGACACGACCGGCATCGCGGCATACACCCGCCCCAGTTGCGGCCACTACTGGACCGCAGCCTGGGCCGTACCCGAGGAGCTGGAAGACCAGCCCCGCGAGGACCACCGCGTTCGCGAGTACCGGCTCCTCGAACCCGGCCGCTTCGCCGAGCCCGAGCCCGACCTTGAGGGCCGGTACATCTACGACGACGACCCCGACTGGTGACCCACATCAACGATGTCCGCCGCGCTCTCGGTCTCGGCGCCAAGCCGCCCGCCCTCCAGGTCCAGTGCCCGCACTGCCGTGCCGGCCCAGGTGATCCATGCACCACCCGAGGACGACGACGCACCCAGCCACACCCCGGACGGATCGCCGCCGCACCAGACGCCACCGTCCTGACGTTCCAGCCGAGGAGCACCTGATGCCGACCCGACTCCAGCTCAGCCGACAACGCGGCTACCGCAAACCCGAAGGCGCGATCGTCGTCAGCAGGCCCAGCCGATGGGGCAACCCGTTCCGCCTCTACGAGCCCTACCGGTTCGTCAACAAGCACGGCGAACTGCTCATCGGCGTCGTCGGAAGCCGCCAGTACGCCGTCGAACTGTTCCAGCAGTTCCTCGACGCCCGCCCCGACCTGCAAGCCAAGGTCCGCGCCGAGCTCGGCGGACACGACCTGTGCTGCTGGTGCAAGCCGCCCGAGGCGGGCGAGCGGGACTGGTGCCACGCAGACGCGCTGCTGGAGATCGCCAACCAGCCCGACCTGCCGCCTGACGGGCCATCCGAACCCGCCGCCGCCTGCTGACGCTTTGTCTCGTAACGCCGTAGATCCCAGCCGCCGCACACCCAGGAGCCAGCCATGCCAGCCAGATCCGTACCGCCGACGCCGTCAGCCCAGGAGCTCCGCATGCGGTCGGCGATGATCCGCGTCGCCGGTGGGCGCGCGATGCAGATCACGATCCGTGACATCGAGGCGCTCGCCCGGTCTGCGATGCGGACGCTGCCGAAGGCCCGGCCGCCGGATGTGGGTCACGGCGGGAAGCCGTTCACGGGCGGTGACGATCCCAGGCATGCCAGCAAGCGAGCGAAGCCATCCGCATGAAGTTACTGGCCGGTTAACTCCCTGAGGCGTTTACCCCCCACTCAGGCACCGAGCGCCACTAACACCCCCAGAGGCCGCCTACGGCCGCACCGCACCCCGGGAAGAGCCAAAAATGACCCACACCGAAGATGCCACCCCCAGCGAGGCCGATCTGACGCCCCGCCGGTGGCTCAAGTTCACCGACGACCAGCGTGCTGCAGCCGCGGAACTCGCCCGCCGAGCCGAACGGCTGCGTGCCAACTCCGAAGACGGCATCAGCGTCACCGAAGCCGTCGAACTCGCCGCAATCCAGATGGGACTCGACCAGTGACCGGGCATCAGGGCATCACGTACGCCGTCCCGCCGCGTCCTGACGCCCCAGGAGCCCGCACGGCGGCTTTGCGGGGCCCAGTCGCTCCCGAGCCGTCGCAGGCCCGCACAGAGCCACACAGCCCGTTCCGCCTGTCCCCCGCCGAACTCGCCGTCGTCGCACTCCTCGCCCAAGGCCACACCCGCACCGAAACCGCCACCCGCCTCGGCATGCCACCCCGCACCGTCCGCACCCACCTCGACCACGCCGCCAACCACGCCAAAACCGGCCACACCCAAGCCGGAATCATCGCCGCAGCCTGCCGCAACGGACTCCTCGACCACCTCCCACACAAACCCCGCCGCCTCGGACGCAGACCCGAACACTGGAACAACACCCTGACCAACCTGGCAGCCGGCCTGACAGACACACAGATCGCCGCGAACCTGTATCTGTCGGTCTCCGCGGTCAGATCCCGACACAAGGTCCTGTACCGGTGGCTCGGCGCCAAAGACCGGGCGCACGCAGTCCTGATCGCCCACCAGCTCGGATTCCTGCCAGCGGCGGTGAACCGATGACCGGCTCGATGCCGAAGGCCCGATGCCCCGGCTGCGGACTCCAACGCCAGATCACCACCGCCGGGCTGATCCGCCGCCACAACCGCCGCACAGCCCTATGCCCCGGCGCAGGCCAGCCACCCGCCGGACCCGTCACCGCCGTGGCCACGTCGTCCGCATCGCAACTCGCCATCCCGGCCCCGACCGAACCCACCTGGGGCCGCTCCTGCGACGGCGGCAAGTGCAACGCCCCGTCCGTCGGCTGGCGCCTGTACCGCGGCTGGCGCGAATGGCTGCCCGTCTGCGGCCTGCACATGGCCGGGACGCCCGGACGGACCAGGGTCTTCGACCGCGACCTGCCCGGAGGTGAGCAGCCGTGAGGGCGTGCCGAAGTGCCGCCGCTGGACACCCGGCGGCGGGAAACGGTCGGAGTACAGACCGCGCGCGCGGGTCAGTCCGTGGTGGTGCGGTCGGGGTTGGCGGTGGCTGGCGCGTCGATCGTGGGTGTGTTCTCGGGGTCGGCTGCGTCGGCGGCGAGCATGGCGTGGTTGATCCACTTGGGCTCTGCGGTGCAGGCGTTGCGGTTGTCCAGGAACCAGTGCGGGCGGTCGAGTTTGAGCTGGTGCGCGCGGTCCTGGGCTTCCGCGAAGGTGAGTGCGGCGATCTGCGGGAAGTCGTCCAGCCAGTCCGGCACGGTCGGGGACGGTCGCTCGCGCGGCTCGGGCCTGGGCTGTTCCGCTGCGGCGGGCCGCTTCCTGCTGGCTGCGGCGCGCTCGGCGTAGCGCGGGTCGACGGGGAGGTCCAGGTCGCGGGCCATGCGGCGGAACACCTCGGGCGTCATGCCGGTGAGCCGGGCCAGCTGCGTACCTGTGGCGCCGGCTTTGAGGGCGGCCTCTGCCTGCCGCCGCACGTCGGGCTTGAGGGCGCGCTCGGTTTCGATGGCCTGCCTGTAGGCAGCGAAGGTCTCGGCGGTTTCGGGGTCTGGGGTCCAGTTCTTGGTCATGGTCGGCATCGTCTCATGGGGTGGAGTACTACGCATAGGGCGAGCCAGAGGGCTACATCTATGCCTACTCGTATTGCTACGCCATACCTATGGACAGGGCTACATGTAGGGCTACATACTGGAGTCACAAGGAACGGCGAGGGGCCGAACCGAGTAGCCACAGGAGTTCCGATGCTCGCCAGCAGCCGTACCGCCCGCCGGACCCTGAAGGCCCGCTCCACCCAAACCCGCGCCACCGCCCGCATCGCACGCAACCACGGCGGCTCCCTCACCACCTACGCCATCGCCGCCGGACTCGACATCCGCTCCGCCCGCAGCATGGCCGGCTCGCTCCGCACCAACGCCGCGAAGCTCCACCTCACCGGCCGGACCGTCCGAGTCCACGCCGCCGGACGGATGCGCGACTGCGCCGTGTACAGCCCGACCGAGGTCGCACTGATCGCCGCGAAGTACTCGCCGAGGAAGCCCGCATTCAAGACCGCCCGCGCCCACCTGCTCCTCGCTGCTTGAACTGGAGATCTCATGTCCATCGCCCTGTTCGTCATCGCCGGACTCATCGCCTTCGGCACGCTCGTGTCGATCGCGCGGATCGGCAAGCCGCGCGAGACCCCGACGGCCGCCGTCGTCGCCGTGTCGACCGCGATCTCCGCGTGTGAGGTCGTCGTCCTGGTCCTCGCCGCACTCAACCGCTGACCCCGCCGTCTGAACCGGAGCCCCCGACATGACCAGCACCGCCCGGCCCCTGTGCCTGCACGGCTACGTCCTGGCCCAGGACTCCTGCCCCGTCTGCGACGGCAACGACACCCCGCACCCCGCCGACCCTGTAGCGGTACGCCCCGACTGGGCCACCCGCCCCCTCCTCCGATGCCGTGCCTGTGGCCACGTCCCGTCCCACCGCAACCACCGCCCCGCCGGAAGGAACTGACCATGCGCACCTACGCCACCGCCCAGCAGATCGGCACCCGCAGTCACCAGTGTGACGCGACCGCAACCCGCTGCACCGCTGATGGTGGACGTGCCTTCGTCCTCCTCGACGGCATCGGCTCCGACGCTGCGGTCCGCGACTGGACCCGCGAGATCACGCAGCGCCTCGCCGTCCTGACCGCTCGCACCCTCCAACCCCACGAGGCCATCGAACGCGTGCAGGACGAGATCACCCAAGAGCCCGGCTGGGACCGCATGGTTCCCGGTGCGTGCGCCGTCGTCGCGGTCACCGGCCCCGACAAGCTGCTGAGAGTCGCGTGGATCGGCGACTGCCGCGCCTACCTCCTCCACCCCGACGGCCACCTCAAGCTGCTGACGGCCGATCACAACCAGCGCGCCGAGTACGAGGCCGCCGGCCAGCCCGCCCCCGTGTGGTCGCGGAACATCGTGACCCGCTGCATTGGGCATCCGAAGGGCGGCGACGCCATGGCGCCCGAGTGGACGGGCGTGCACGACCGCTCCGGGGCCAGGCTGCTGCTGGCATCGGACGGCCTGTACGAGCCGATCCTCGACTCCTGCCTCGACCTCGCCGCCGATCTCGCCCTGTACGACGCACCTGCTGAGGCCGCGAAGCACCTCGTCGCGACCGCGATCGCCGTCGGCAACACCCACCAGGACAACGCGACCTGCCTCGTCGCCGACCTCACCTGACCTCCGCCTACCCCCCCGGTTGTCGTGTCATCGGCAGCCCCACCACCGAAGGAACACCACATGCAGGCCGACGACATCCCCACCTCGATCACCAACCTGATCTACTCCGCGCCGTTCAAGAACCAGCTCTCGCAGAACGACGTTGCTGCGCTGGTCGCCCACTTCTGGCCCGCGATCGAACAGCACATCCGCGAGCAGGTCGCCACGGAGATCGAGCAGCAGACCCGTACCTGGGAGGGCATGAGCGGCCAGGCGACGGAGCGGGCACGCGGCATGACCGCCGCAGCCAGCATCGCCCGGGGAACCGCTGCTGCTGCCGGGGCCGGCCAGTGACCGCCCGCGAGGACCTGTATGCCGCAGTAATGTCCGGCGGCTACCACAGCCCCGACCGCTCCGAGAAAGCCAGCGACCTGATCGACGCCCTCCGCGTCGAGGTGCTTCGTGAAGCTGCCGCGCACGTTGACGAGCTCGACCGCTCGGTCCGGGCCCTGGAGTCAGACCACTGGGAGCCGCCGCTTCGCGACGGGTGCTCCATCGGGCTACAGGGAGCCGCCGACCTGCTCCGCACTATGGCCTCCACCACCCCGAAGGAGCCTTAGTGAAGATCACCGCCACGATCATCGTCGAGGTCGAACGCACCGACGGCAGCCACACCCGGATCTTCGAACGCCGCGACCACAAGTGCGGCGACAACCCCCGCCTCGAAGCAGCCGAATGCGCCAAAGCCATCGACGCGACCACCGCGATCATCAACCGGCGCATCAAGGAGACCTGATGGAGCCCCTGCCCGACACGCGCCTCGAAGAGATCCGCGCCCGTGTAACTGCCGAGGCGATCTGCCCTGCCGCTCACCCCGACGAGACCGACAAGGGCCACGTCTGGGTCACAGGCAGCCTCTCTGGCCGCGACCGCTGCTCAGCCTGCTCGGTGTCCCGCCGCGTGGTGGACACCGACGAAGCAGCCCTGCTCGCCGAGCTCGATCGCCTGCGGGCCGAGTCCGAGCAGCGTCTCGGCGAGCTCCTGTTCTGGCACTTCGAGTACCGCGAGGCCATGGACAACTACCGGGGCGAGAACTGGCAGGTCGGCCAGCTCCGTGCCCAGCTGGCCGCTGCCGAAGGGTTGGCGGCGGGGTACGGGGCGCGGATCGTCGCGGCCTCCATGGCCGCCGCACCCCTCAACCGCAGCCCCGAGGAGCAGCCCGATGCCTGAGTGCCGCTACATGAACACGATCCCCGGCCGCGAATGCGTGCAGATCGAATTCCTGCCCGACGAGATCGGGCCGATCCTCGAAGACATCGCCGAGACCAGCCTCGGCATCAACACCCCGACGGCCGTGCTGGCGCGGATCCTCGGCGCCGCACACGACCGCTTCACCCACGCCGCGAAGGAGACCACGCCGTGACCGACAGGAACCTGGCCGCCGACATGGCCGCCCACGCCCGCCGTGAAGCCGGCCAGCCCAGCCGGACGGACCTGCACATCGCCGTCGAAGCCGCCGTGGGCCCGGCACGGCGCGAGCTCGGCGACCCGGCCACCGTGGACCGCAGGATCGCCGACGCCGTGATGGCCATCGTGCTGCCCCAGTTGGATCGGCTCACCGCCGAGCGGGATGCGGCCTGCCCTGCCATGGCCCGCGTCCGGTCCCTGCTGCCCGCTGACCGCGCCGAGGACATGAACGCCTCCTGGCTGCCGATTCGCCGCCTTCGGGACGCCGTCGACGGCACGGGAGGCGAACAGTGATCCTGCCGCCGTTGCTCCTCGCCGCCATCGCCACGGTCGTCCTGGCCGTGACCGCCGTGATCCTGCACCACACGAACAAGCCCCGGAGACCGAGATGACCGAGCAGCAGTACGCCGACGCCCACTCCCCCAACGTCACCTCCCTGCACGCCACCGGCGACCCCGAGCAGGACCACCTCATCGAGGAGGTCAAACACCCGGATCTCACCGAGGCGTTCCAGGCCATGGCGTGCCGCGCCTGCGGGAGACCCTTCGAGGCGGAGACCCCGGCGTGACGCGACCCGTCTCGTGCCTTGCGGCGGCTGCCCTGGTGGTGGCCGCCGCAACCGGCCTGCTCCGACTCACCCCCGCGCACCGCGGACCTACACCCGCCCGCTGCCTACACCAATGCCCACAGCCCGGCGGGCCCTACCAGGAGACACCATGACCAACCGTGACGAGACCGCCATCGACGCCGAACCCGCCGGCCCGCTCCAGATCGAGCGCGCGGCCGTAGAGCAGGTGCGGGCCATGTGTGACGAGCTCCTCGGCGACGATGCGGCGGACGCCCGACTCGCCCGCTCGGAGGCCGAGGGACAAGCGCAGCGGGACCAGAACATGCTCGCCGCGGTCCGGGCCTACGCCGATGAGCTGTACTCGGCGCCCCTGAAAGTCGACGCCTGCGGAGTCCGGGAACGGCTGCTGTGGATCATCACGCCACCCGGGCCGACGCTCACCTTCGAGGAGGCCATAGCCGGGCGCCCCGGAGCCGCTGGCGAGTTGGATGCGGCGTTCCCGCTGGTGGTCTTCGATGACCTCCCAGATCCGGATCCGCACGGCCGCGTCGACTACTACGCCCGCGCCCTGGCCCACCCCTGCCCGGTCTGCCGTGTCATGCCGGGTCAGCGCTGCACTGGTGTCGGGGACCTGCCCCACAGTCGCCACGCCGCCCGGGAACAGCCATGAAAGAGCCCGTCCCGGACCTGCTGCCCCTCGGCGACTGCGAGCCCGCATGGGTCCAAGCCACCCGCGACCTCGGCGACTCCAGACCGCCGTGGCCAGACGACCCGGTGCGACGCGACATCCACAGCCTTCGCGACATCGACCACTACATCGACCAGCACCAGGAGCACCAGTGAGCTACGACCTCTACCTCGAAATCGACACCGGCGCCGACTGCCTGACCACGGTGGTCGAGGTCGGGAACTACACCAGCAACGTGTCCGGCATGTGGTCCAAGGCCCTCGGTGAACGGCTGGCCGCGTTCGACGGCCGCAACGCCGGAGAGTCCGTCCCGCTCCTCGACAAGGGCATCAAGGCCATGCAGGACAACCGGGAGGAGTACGAGGCGATGAACCCTGACAATGGCTGGGGCCGGTACGAGGGTGCGCTCGGCTACCTGGAGAGGCTGCGGGGTGCCTGTGCCCGGCACCCGAAGACCGTGATCCGGGTGAGCTACTGATGACCGATTCGACCGCGATCGGTGATCGCATGAAGCGGCATGAGGCCGCGTACCGGCAGCTACTTCCCCGCCGCACGTACTCGATTCTGCGGGTCGACGGGAAGAGCTTCCACAGCTACCTGCGTGGCTGCCAGCGCCCGTTCGACGAGGTGTTCATGGCGGACATGGACGCCGTCGCCGAAGCGCTGTGCGCGGAGATCTCCGGCGCGGTGTTGGCGTACACGCAGTCCGACGAGATCAGCGTGCTGTACACCGACTTCGGGTCGCCGGGCACGGAGCCGTGGTTCGGCGGGGTCCTGGCGAAGCAGCTGACGATAGCCGCATCCCTGGCGACTGCGGTCCTCAACGAGCGCCGGCCAGGGAAGCGGGCCTTGTTCGACGCCCGCGTCTTCACGTTGGCCGATCCGGTGGAGGTCGCGAACTACTTCCTGTGGCGGCAGCGAGACGCAGTCCGGAACTCGATCTCCATGGCGGCACAGGCGTACTTCTCGCACCGGCAACTCCACCAGGTCAACACCGGCCGTATGCAGGAGATGCTGTGGGCTGAGCATCGCATCAACTGGAACGACTACCCCGACGGCTGCAAACGCGGCCGGACCACCGTTCGTCATGTCGGCGAGCGGGAAGTCTCGTACACCGACAAGCGCAGCCAGGAGCAGGTGACCACCACGGCGGTCAGGTCGTGGTGGGAGACCAGCGGCGCGCCGCACTTCACGGCGGAGCCGAACGGCTGGCTTGCCTCCGTGATCCCGGCCCTGCCCGGCCTGAACGGAGCGGCACGATGACTACCGCTGCGCAGGGCCAGTCCGCGACCGAGGCCCGCACCATGGCCCTGGCGATGTTCGCCGACCAGGTGCCGTGTTTCTTTGAGCTGCACGACCCGCCCTGCGAGAAGCTCGCGGTGTGGGTGGCGTACTTCGCCCACGAGGAGAACGTTGCGCCGGACTGTGAGGGCCTGTCGCCGTGGCCGGTGTGTGAGGAGCACCGTCAGGCGTTGCGGCGGGTCACGTCCCCGTTCTGGCGGATGTGGCTGCAGTTGCCGTCGATGCCGTGTGATCAGTGCGGGACACCGGTTCGGGTCGACCGATTCGAGCCCGTCGGGTGACGCTGTGCAACCAGCCAAGTCGTGATCTTGCAGAGAAAGTTACCTCCAGAACGTAACTATGTCTGCACCAGCCGGAATGACAGTAACGCCGAGTGAGCATCGGCAACCGAACCCTTGGAGTAGAAGTGACGGATCTTCAGCCCGGCTGGGACGCGACCATAGCCGCCTGCCTCACCGGCCATGAGCAGTGCAGCTTCGGCGGCATGACCCCGGCGTCGGGCTACTGGCTGGCGGCAGAGGGCTGCGACCGGAACCACGGCGCGGCGTGCGCCTGGTGTCCGGCCGAGGCCACGACCGGGTTCGCCGGCTGGGGTGAGGACATGTGGTCGCTGTGGCAGGTCCCGGCCTGCGAGGAGCACGGCGCAACATGGGCAGCCGAGCATCCCGAGTGGAGCCGGGACGCCGAACCGAAGCCCGAGCCGACGTGGCAGGAACTCCTCGACGGTATGAACCCGATGGCGCGTTCGATCGCCGAGGACATGATGCGGATGGACGAGGAGTTCTTCCTGTACGGCAACGGGCCGCGTCCGGGTGATCCCGGGTTCGAGACCGGCGGGCTCATGAAGGGCGTCCTGGGTGAGATCCTGCCCGGCGTCGTGATGCCGTACCCGAAGGCACCACCGCCGGGTCCGCCGCGGATGCGCTTCAACCAGGAGACGAAGACGTGGGAGGCACAGTGATGGACCATGCGATCTGGCCCCACCGGGACTTCCCGTTGAGCCTGCGCCTGGTGCGGTTGGAAGTGGGGACGACGATCCTGATCAATGCGGGCGGCCGATCCGATCTGCTGCGTGTGATCAAGCAGATCGGCCCGATTACGTGGCGGGTGCGGCCGACGACCAGCGTGCGACCCCTGGACGCCCGGTACCGCATTCGGCAGCGCAACCGCAGGAGGCGACGGTGATGGCGTGGGTGTTGTGCTGGTTCCGGCCGCACAAGTGGGCCATTCAGTCCACGTGGGTGACGATCGGGAATGTGACGGCCGAACACCCGGTGCGGTACTGCGTGCGATGCCGTCAGATCCTGGAGGTCTACCCGACGGTGAGACCGTGGTGACGGCTGCGGCCGAGCACGAGGGCACGTGCGGCCCGTCTCGTGGCGGCTTCCGCGTCTGCTACTGCACCGGCCCGTGCTGCCGGACCATGGTGGATGGCAGGCCGGTGTGCGTGTGTGCGGGATGCCGGGCACTGAAGACCTGCGCAGGCTGGGAGGCCGAGACGTGAAGGTGACCGCGTACTGGTGCCTGATCACCATTCAGTGGACTTCGGGCAGGGCGACGGGCCAGGCGACCATGGAAGGCGAGTACTTCGTTCGGCGTCCCGGCACCACGGTCCGGGAGGTGTTCCACGAGTTCCAGCGGCAGGCCCGAGGCGAACTGCCCGACGAGGTCAAGTCCACGGCGGTCTGCTGGGATATCCAGCCGCTCAAGCTGCCTCAGCGACGCTGGTTCCAACGCGGCGACCGCGTGACGCCCGGTAGTACGACCGTGCTGCCCTCGAAGGAGGCGTCGTGAAGGCGAAGACGGCGCACCGCTGGTGGCTGTGCAATGCGATCCTGTGGTCCGCGCTGATCGTCCCGGCTCACGTCCTGCTGGCGGTACTCGGGGCGCCGGGCGGCTGGCTGCTGATCCTTTCAGTGCCGCTCGCGGTGCTCAACTGGTGCGCCTGGCGTGGCACGCGCATACCGAAGCCCACCCCGCCGGTTGCGGAGCTGCGCACTGCCCGCTTCCCTGCTGGCCGTGCCTGTCCGCCCGGCTGCTGCCCGATCTGCGGCATGGACGACCCGGTCAGCCTGGAAGCCTGTTGGGGCGGTCTGATGGCACACCAGGACTGTGCCGACTGGCTCGGGATGCTGCCGCAGCTGGATCGGGAGCAGCAGCGGGAGATGATCCACCACTTCCCTGGGGTGGCCGGTGTCACCCTGGCGGAGGCGTCTGCGAATCTCCTCACCGCGACCGAGAGCCTCGGGCGTAGGTTCCCCCGACCTGACGCTGCGCGGGCGCACAATGGCCGAACCTGCGGGTGCTGGGACTGCTTCGCGATCCGGCATCCGATCCCCGACGCGCTGATCCAGAAGCCGCAGCCTCCACCGGGTCCGGGCGCGGGCTCACCGACGGCGAGGTGAGGGCGGCTGGTCTGCGGCTACCACCCCGCGACCGGCCACCCCTGTGCCGAGCCTCCAAGACCAGCAGGACCATGCTGGCACGCACCATCCGAAATCATTCCCCAGCGTTGGGGAGTCATCAGCGGCGGCCGGCCCCGTGTATCGGGCCGGCCGCCACTGTCGCGCGTTGCTGCGGTCGCCGTGACGGCCCGGGTGCGCGTGTCTGACGCTACGCCGGGGGTCTGACAGACTGGCCGTGGGCTCCATCCGGCACCATTCCGGCCCCGTCTGGCTGCAACCGGCGGGGCTGCTCCATGCCCGGGAGTTGGTCCTGGGCGACGTCGAACGAGCGTGCCGCGAACGCCTCGATGCTGCATTCCGGGCCGAGACGGCGGGCCCTGGATTCTGCGTCCCGAAGTGGCCTGCCACACGCTGTGCAGCGGACAGGCGGCTGCTCCCCGGCGTCTGGTGCAGGGAGCAGCGGAAGCTGGGCAGTCACTGTCAGACGCTGCTCTGGAAGCTCGCCACCGGCACCGGCTGGCCCTTCGTCGGCAGGACCCGTTCCCGCACAGCCACGGGCAGTGGCCTCTCGGCGAGCTCGACCAGCGACGGACGACGGACAGGGGCGGCCTCGGGGGCGGCGACAGCGTTCATGGCATCAGGGTGGCAGACCGCGGCGCTCACCGCTGCTCCTCGCCTGTTGCCGGGGCCGCAACACTGGCCGGCGCCTCGGGCAGGACGAGCGCCCCTGCGCGGCCGTTGTACTCCAGCCACATCCGCACCCGCGCCGTCGTGACCGCCTGCCCGTTCCGGTCCACCAGGTCACACATCTCCGCGATGTACGCCAACCGGTCCTGGGCCCGGTACAGGTCGAGGCCCTGCTCGTCGACGAGCCCCCGAAGCTCATCACGGGTCAACTCGGCCTGGCCGCTCACACCGAGCTGATCCCCCGCCCCGCCGATCACGGACACGTCCCAGCGCCCATCAGTGAACGCGTGGACGTGATCCGCGAGCAGGTCGAACGTGCCGTCGACGATCTCCCACGGCACCGACTGCGGGAAGTAGGCGCCGATGGTGAAGCCGCGCTCGGCGTGAGCAGCAGCGAAGGGGTCCGGTTCGTCAGTGGCCGGTTCGCCGACCGCACCCTCGGGCGCCTCCTTCGCGGCGTCGATCCGCTGGACCACCCGCAGCGTCTCCAGGACAGCGTAGGCGTGGTGCAGCGGCACGCCCGGCCGGTCCCTGTGGATCCGCTCCGCCAAGGCCCGGTCCTCGGCCTTCCAGGCCGCCAGTTCGGCTGGACTGGGGAGCGGCGCGGCCATCGCACGCTGCACGCCAGCGAGACGCTCGGTCAGGTCGTCGGTCATGCGGGTGTCTCCTCGTCGGTGAACGCTTCGGGGTACGCGGCCCGGAGTTCCGCCGCGAACACTGCCGCCTGTTCCTGGCAGCGTGGCGTCGTGCACTCCTGCCCGCTGGCGAGTCGACGTCCGCAGCCCGCGCAGTGGAACACCTGCTCCTCGTAGGGCGTGCCGCAGTCCTCGCACGGCCCGTACACGGCCGGGTTCTCGCTGACGATCCTGTGCACATGCGCGCCGGTACACAGCGGCACCCGCTTCCCCCTTGTCTCTCCCGGCTCGGGGTCTTCACGCCAGAACGCCTGCACGCCACCGCACACGGTGCAGCGCGCCGCGCTAGCCCGGACCGTCCCCGGGTCGCCCACGCGGCCCAGGGTGCGTTCGTATGGTGTCTTCTGGCCGCACAGGCGGCAGTCCTGCGGCACCATCACCCGCCCGCACACGGCCCGCGTCTGCCACGGCTCCCAGCGGATCGCGTGCCCGGCATGCTCGGCGGGTAGCTGAGGATCGGTCACGGGCGCATCTCCTTGATGAGGTCGGCGGCTTCGTGCATGCCGATGCTGACGTGCGCGGCCCGCTCCTCGCGGACCTCATGGGTATCGGCCTTGACTCGGATCGCCGCCTCGGCCTCCCGCAGGACGTCGCCGCGGTACTCGTCGAGCCACGCCTCGTAGCGGGCCCCGGCCTTGGCTTGGGAGTCGGCGTCCTTCCAGCGGGAGCAGAGGAGGCTGAGGATCGCCGTGCGCGCGGAGTGGTCAGGTGCGGGCGCCCCGGTAGCGCAGCCGACCTGCGGCGCCTGGTCCGCCCATTCGATCCGCCCGCCCGGGTTCATCGCCAGCAGCTCGCCGACGCCGCCGTCCAACGTGTGCAGGCCGTGCCCGCCAAGGTCCAACACCACCCGGCCGTCAGGGAACGCGGCCCCGTTGTACGCCAGGCCGTCCACGACCAGCCGGAACGCGCGCGGCATCGGGCCAGCATCGGCCTCCGGGGTGCCGCTGCCGCTGTACCTCGCTGGGGGCAGGCCGGCCAGGCGGGCGGAAATCCGGGGGCGCAAGGTGGTCACGGTGCCTCCGGGTGCTCGATCTTGTCGGCGATGTCGCAGATGCACTCGCCCATGGAGCAGGTGCACATGGCGCGAACCTCTGCGGCGATCTCGACCCGGTGCTCGGCGAGCAGCAACTCGGCGACGGCTACAGGCTGCCGGTATCCGGCGAGGGACAGATGAGAGGCGAGCTTGTCCCGCACGGTCAGGACGTCGTGCTCACGGCCGAGGTGGTCCTCCAGCATCCGGCGCGCATCCGTCCGGTACCGCTCGATATGCTGCGTGGTCTGGTCGGTGACCGTGTCGTCGGGTCCGCCCGGCCGGAACGTCGGCGACGGATACACGCGGCCGTTCGGGCAGCTGTGCGGACATGCGGGCAGCGAGTTGAGGAACTCGTGCCAGCGCGCGGCGTCCGGGTCGTGGAGCTGGGCCATCAGGCCTCCGTGGTGTAGGGCTGGGCGAGCAGGCCGAGGTAGGCGGTGACGCGCGCATCCCGGCCGCAGTCGCACGGGTCTCCGGCCTCGCTGGCGCAGCAGTATCGCTTCCGGTCGACCGTGACCGCGTTGTGCGTCCACCCGATCACCTCGGCGAGCAGGGCCCGCTTCGACGCCACCTCCGCGAGGACACGCTGCGGGTCGTGGCGGGCCATGTGGGCCGCCGCACCCTCGTCGACGGGCTCAGCGCCGCGCCAGTGCCGGTCTTCCTCGTACGAGGTGTACTCCGGTGGCCACCAGTAGACGCCTTCCACTGTCTCCCACTGGGGATCCTCGACAGGCCCCTGATGCCATTCCAGGGGGACGCCGCCCGACCGCGCAACCTGCTCGTCAGCGTCCAGCCCAGCCCGAATGGTGGCCGCCAGCTCGTCGATGCTCGCCATCAGAACACCCACCCACCCAGCCTGCTGGTGCGAAGGATGTTGTCCCTGGCCAGCGCGTTGATCCAGGCCAGACGCCGGGCTTCCTTGGGGTCGCTGGTCTGCTCGTAGGCCACCAGCAAATCCTCGGTCCTGGTCCAAAGAGGGTGACGTGCCAGGTCGACGTGCACCTTGGCGGGTTGCTCTTCGCTCGTCACGTCGTCTCCTCCGGTCGCTCAACGATGGTGGCCGCCAACTCGTCGATGCCGCTCACCGGCCAGCCTCCTTTGCTGCGTTGCGTCTCGCGATCTCAGCGTGCGCGGCATCAAGCCGGGCCTCGATCTCGGCGTCCGTGATGCCCAGATTGGCTGCGTCGGCCAGTCGGGCGACGGCTCGCCGTATCCTGCGCCCGGACAGCGGCACCGCCACCCACAGGGCCCCCAGAGGCGCGCACGGGTTGGCGTGGAGCCACGTGCGGACCATGGTGTCGTCGGCGCGCTCGCGGGCGGCACGACGCTGCGCCCAGCTGTTCCGGATCACGCCCATTCCTCCCCGCGCGGCTCTCCGCAGCCTCGCAGTGTGACCTGATCCGGGCGCACCCCGAACTCGGCAGCGACACGCGCCCGCTCGGCCCGGAACGCGGCGAGGTCGAGGACCGGTAGTGCCGCGAACTCGGCGTCCGTCGACGGGTACGGCGGCACGCCAGTGGCGAGTGGCACGTCCACGGTCCGGTCGGGCCAGTGGATGACGATCCGTGCACCCTCGTCGACAGCAGTCGCGAGCTGGTCGTACAGCTGCACGGCCCGGTTGAGGGTGTCGGTCTGGCTGTCGAGCGTCGTGTGGGCGGCGTGGGTCAGGGCCGTGTTGGTGGCTGGGGTGAGGTAGACGGTCAGCCTCGTGAGGTTGTCGGCCATGCTGCTCCTTCGGTGTCCTCGTCGGTCCATGCTGTGCGGGTCACTCGGCGGGCCACGAAGACCAACCGCTCGTCGCCCATCGGCCTGTAGGTGCGGAAGTAGCCGAGTGCCTGATCCCGGTCGGTGCCGAGTGGTGAGATGGCGCACCGGTGGCCGTCCGGGTACTCGCCGCAGTACCCGTACTCGGTGAACTCCTCTACGGAGCTCATGCGAAGCCCTGCGCCCTCGCCGGGGCCTCGCCGCCACGGGCCTGGCGTACGGCCGCCTGGACGCGGTCGAGGCCGCTCTGTGCTGGCTCGGGCTCCGCCTCGGGCAGGAGCCCCGCGATGGTTGCCCACATTCGTGCCATGTCCCGGGCGGCAGCGGACCACTCCCGCTCATACCGGGCAGGTGCTTCCCGGGCCTCGGCCACCTCCGCCCAGTGGATCGCCTTCGCCACGGCATCGGCGCGGTCGGTCATGCTGCTCCTCGGGGTGTGGGCGGCGTCAGTTGGTGGGCCACAGGAACACGGCCGGGACCGCATCATCGGGCGCCAGGTCGTCTTCGCCGTACTCGGGGTCGGCAGCCACCTGCTCCTCGGTGAGGTAGTGCTCGCCGGACCACGTCGTCTCGGCGCGGTACATGGCGTCTTCGACCTGGGCGAGCGGCGAGAAGCCGTTGCCTTCGCCGTCCTTCGACATGACGACGATCGTGTCACCGGGCAGGTGGTCGAGTTTGGTCAGCTCGGCGCGGAGGTCATCGAGGGTCATGCTGCTGCTCCTTCGTGAGTCTCAACGCGGTGCTGCGCCAGGTCGGCGCACGCTTCGTCGGAGGTGTAGCGTGCGGGTCCGCGCCAGTCGTGTTCGTCGCAGCAGCCGGAGTGCGGGCGGCCCTGTCCGTCGACTACGGTGATCGCCTCCTCGGTGTCGGCTTCGTACACTTCGCGGCAGTCCGGTTCGTACCGGGTCCACGCGCACAGGTTGCCCTTGCAGGCACACCCGCCGCAGTCCGCGCACAGGTCGCTGCGGCACATTGAGCACATCGGGTGGCCGGGGCAGTCGGCGGACGGGCAGGTGCGGATCAGTTCAGCCATCACGGCTCCTTCGGGTTGGCCGCCCGGCCGGGAAACCAGACGGCGGCAGGTGGGCGGGGTCAGGCTTCGGATGTGTGATGGCCGACGAACTCGACACCCGACACCAAGCCCGTCTCCGGCGTGGCGACGAAGGACAGGGCCCAGCCGTCGGCGATGAATTTCGCTGCGGTCTCCTGCGGCACCCAGTTGCGGCCCCGCTCCGGGTCGGACATCCAGCCGGCCAGTTCGTCAGCGGTGGCGAACACGGGGCTGATCGGCGATCCCTCGGACACGGTCTCCCACAACTGCCAGCCCTCACCCTCGGGCGGCTCCGTCGGCTCCCACGCCTCGGCCTCGGCGCGCTGACCGGGGTAGGCCTCGATCCCAGCGTGGCCCTGGCAGGTCGGGCACGTGTCCTCGACGCCCTCACGCTCGCAGCGGGCCCGGATCACGACGCTCGCGTTGATGCCGTCGTGGCCCATGCTGTGCAGCGACCATTCGTTGACCTCTGCGGCGGTCGGCGTCACCGCAGGTTCCTTCGGCTGGAACCGCGGCTCCCGGTCCTTGTCCCAGGTGTGCGTGAGGTCCCGCAGCCGCCCGGCTGCGACGAGCGCGTCCACGTCGTCCTGGGCAAGATGGTGGGACCATCCGCCGTTCCACAGGTTGGCGAGACGCTGGGCTTCGCGCACGATTGCGATCTCGCTGGTGCCGTAGAACTCCGGGGCTCGGGCGATGTTCCGCTCGGCGAACGCCCGCACCGCCGGGGTGTCGGCCTGCAGCAGCGTCGAGCCGGTGTCGGTCGGATGGAACGGCGCGTCGCCGTACCAGAGGTCGTACAGGTGCTGGGCGTGCGTCGAGTAGCCGTTCTTGCAGTCGGGGCACGGGAGGCTGTCGAACTTGTCCGGGCTCAGGTATCCGGGCCAGATCTCGTTCAGGGGCTGGTCGAAGTCGAGGGGAACGCGCTTGATTTCACGGCCCATGACGGGCTCCTTCGAGGGTGAGGGTTGACGGGTCAGCGACGGGCGGTCCTACTCGGCGTCGTCGGGCCACACGATCTGCGGCTCGACCTTCACCGCGCGCCCGTCGCGGATGACGACGCGCCACAGGTCTGCGCTCGCCTCGCCTTCGCAGTCCAGCCGGCCAGTCCAGGTGTGGCCGGGGAACTCGTCGACGGCCTTCTGCACCTGGTCGAGGAGGTTGTAGGCGCGGTACTCGTCGATCTCGCGCATGGCCAGGGCGGTCGCGGATCGGCGCAGTAGCGGGCCGTCGGGGGTGTCGATGTTCTCCTCGGTCACGACCAGGATCAGGTCCGGGTCGTACCTGTCCTTGATGTTGTGCGGCGCGAACTGGCTGTCCTTGAACTCGGGCCAGGCGAGCGGCGGCGTGATCGTGAACTGGCCGTCGACGTGGGTGCTGTAGCCCATGAGGGTTCTCCGTTTCATGCTGGTTTGATAGCTAATCATCCCGTATCTGACTGATCGTCCGCTAGCGTTCGGCCATACTCCCCGCCCGCAAACCCCCACGTCAGCACGTGTTTTGGGCCACAGTGGGCAGGCGGGTGCGGGTCAGACGTGACTGAACCAGCCCTTTGGCGTTTCGGCCTCAACGCCACCTGCATAGCGGCGGATGAACAGGTCCGTCGTGATGTCGGACCCGTCGTAGTTGTAGGCCCAGTGGATCGCATGGAGTTCCACGGCGAGGGCCTCGAGCGCGGGCGTGGCCCGCTCCCGCAGTTCCCCGGGGCGGTTCGGGTCGGGGAGCTGTGCCCAGCCCCAGTCGGCGGGCAGGTTCTTGATGCGGATGTCGATGGAGCCGCCGCCGGAGTAGTACTCACGGGTCACGGAGAACTTGATCTGTGCGGGGGCGTCCGCGATTGGATCCGGAACGGCGAGGGCGCCGTTCTTGGCGGCCTTGAGGCCGATCTTTCGGGCGAGCTTGATGTCCTGCCGGATGAGCTTGGCGATGTCGGTGAGCGTGAGGCCGGCGCCCTGCGTGTACTTGGGGCCGCAGGTGAGGTAGTCGGCCCAGCGTGCCTTCGGGTCGTTGGCGATGATCTCGCCGTTCTCCTTGGCCTTGGCGAGCAGACGGGCGAGCATGCGGCGGCCGGCTTCGCGCTCTTCGTCGCCGGTGCGGGGGTGGTCGATGAGCACCTGAAGGAGCTGGATCTTCTTCGCGGTCTTCGTGGCGGTCATCATGTCAATCTCCCCTGTTCGCTTCCCTTTTCCGTAATACAACTATCCCGCCCTGCTCGCCCCCTGTCAACCCATACCCCCAGACTGCTAGCCTTTCTTGTATGACAGGAATCCCACCCCGCAGTCCCGGTCGACCCAAGACCGGACAGAAGCCCGTCAAATCCTTCCGGCCACCCGAAGCGCTCTGGGCTGAGGTCGAGCAGATCGCCGACGAGGAAGGCCGCAAGCACTCCGACCTCGTCATCGAGGCCCTCCACGACCTCGTCCGCAAGAAGCGCCGCGACAAACCGGCAGCACCGGACGGCTAGTCAGTCCCCCTGCTGACAGTCGAGACACAGCCGACCGGGCGGTCCGGGCTTGATCGGCCGGTCGCAGTTGGCACACTCCTGATCCCGCCCCGAGGTGTCGTCGACGACCGCGCGCGGCCGAGGTACGGCAGACGGCCGCACCGGGCGGACCCAGTGCGGCTCATGCCGGGCCAGGTCGCTGTACGTCGGCTGACGCCGCGCCATATCCTCCGCCAGCGCGATCAGATCAGGAATGGACCAGTAGGCAGCCAGGAGCAGCGCAGCGGAGTCGCGGACCTTCCCCTCAGCTGCCGGGTTGCGGCCACGGCCGCGAGCAATCACCCAGGCCTCGACCACCTTCGCAGTGTCGTCGTTGTCGAGCGGAGCGAAGGTCTCTCTCTCGTCGCCTGGAGCAGCAGTTGGCCGGGCGGGAGGAGAGAGAGTCTTCTTCACGCTGGTGTGCTTGGAATTGGTCTTCTTATGCGGGTGATTCTCCACCGGAGGTTCAGCCACCAGTGGTTGAGCCACCGGTGGTTCGTCCATCGGTGGATAAGCCACCGGTGGATTTTCCACCTCTGGTGCTGAGCTGGGGCTTTCCAGCTCTGGGGCGTCCTCGAAGGTCTCCGGCTGGTCGGTGATGAAGTACACCGATGACCCGAGTGTCCCGTCGGCGTTCCGGGTGCGGGTGCGCCTCAGGTAGCCGTATTCCTCAAGGTTGCGCAGGGCGACCTTGACCGCCGACACGCCGTCGGTGGAGAAGTGCGCGATGGACTCGGGGGTCACGCCGTACCCGTCACGATGGGTGCTGATCAGCCCGAATACGCCCTTGTCCTTGAAGGACAGGCGCTGGTCGCGGAACAGATCGTTGCGGATCTGGGTGAAGGCGTCGGCGGCCATGGGTCCGCGCCGGATGCGGCCGTAGCTCATCGGCAAGCCTCCTGACGGAGACATGCCGGGTCGATGCGCCCGTTGGGCAGCGCATTGGATACGCTCAAGGGAGAGCGCCTTTCGTCAGAGTTGGGCTGCTCCGAGGTTGGCGAGTTCGCGCTCGCTGCCCTGTTCGGCCGGATGGAGTTCGCGCTCCGTCCGGCCGTTCTGCGTCCATGCCGGCTGCATGGACGCGGGCTTCACCCTCCCTTAGAGTATACGCCATGGGAACATTTTCAAGTGTCCTCAACCGGCATGATCAGCTACCTTTGTTCCCACCACAGGAACAAGGAGGCCACGCCGTGCCGGACAACGATCCACTGCTCGACACCGCAGCCGTGGCCGCCTTCTTCAAGGTCGGCGCGCCTACGGTCCGCATCTACCTCAAGCGCACCCGCGCCCGCATCGCTGCCGGCGAGCCGATTCGCGAGCAGGACTTTCCGCTGCCCGACGAGACCTTCGGCCGCTCCCCCGTCTGGAAGCGATCCACCATCATGACGTGGCTCGACAACCGACCCGGCAGCGGACGACGCCCTGCCGGGTAGCTGCCCGGTACTCTGCCGTCTGGCGCGCACCCAACCACGAAGAGACCGGTGCGCGCCACACTTGCGGCATGACCGACGACCGGCAGCAGCGCATCAACGCCGCCTTCACTCTCGCCCGCGCACTCGGCGACCCCGAAGCCCGCGAAGTCCTCGTCCAACTCGGCTGGCAGGACGGCACCACACTGATCCCAATCAACCTCGACGGCCTCGAACAGCACCTCCCGCCCACAGCCCTCGCCGAGGCAGCGTTCGAGCTCGCCAGCGCGCCCACCGAACAGCGGATCGTGATCACCGCCGCATGGCGCAGCACTGCGCTGGTCTACTCCGATCCGGAGCTCTACGCCGCACTCACCCGCGACCAAGGCGACGATCCGGAGGCGCTCATCGAGACGGCCTCCGCGCTCATCGACGAACACGCCGAGCGGGCACGGAAGCGCGCGAGCAGCGACGGCTGAACGCGGCCGGTACGCTCCCGGGATGCGCCCCGACCGGTTCCTCACCCTCCTCACCGCCACCGCCCAGCAGATCCCGGGCGTGACCCGCGCCGAACCGATCACCGAGGACGGCAAGATGCTGCGGCCGTACCTGCTCGGCATCGAAGCCGGCGGAAAGACAAGCCGCTGGCAGGTCGTGGCCGTCAGCGCACCCGGGGACAAGTACAGCGAGCCCGAGCGGGAACCCGTCCTCGGACCCAAGCCGGACGCGTCCGAGGCAGGCCCCGCAGCCGTCGGCGGTCCCGAGCAGTTGGAAGCCGCGCTCATCGCCGGACTCCTCACCGCCGATGGCGGGGAGATCGCCAGCGTCGACCCGTACTCGCTGCGGACACCGCCCGGTGCCATCGCGCACGGGGCCACGCTGGTCTTCCACGACGGATCGAAGATCTTCCTCAACCACGTCCGGTAGGCGCGACGAAGGCCCCGACCATCCCGGTCGGGGCCTCTATGCGCGAGCGTCAGGCGGACGTCTTGGCCTTGCGCGATGGTCCGGCCGGAGCGCTGCGGTGCGTGTGCACGGGCAGACCGCCCGCCACCCAGCGGGGCGTTTCATCGCTTGAGAAGAATCCGATGACCTGCAAGCCGTGGGACGCCTGCTCGAACTGCAGCTCCACCTCCGGGAGGGGCGGCGCAGCGTCCTTGATCTGGTGCACTCGCTGGAACGATACGCCGAGGAGACTCCCGACGTCGCGCTGACTGAGGTCTTCAGTGAGGACCAAGACGGCGCGCGCCGTTGCCAGGCGCAAGGCTTCCGTCACCTGCTCGGCTGCATCGCGGGCGGCGGCGAGCTGCGCGAGGACTGCCTTTGCCAGGCCCTGCAGCTCGGGCTCAACTGCTACCTCGAAGTCTTCGGGCTCGCAGTCGAGCATGAGGGCGATGGCCTCGCGGATCTCACCTTCGGCTTGGTCGAGGCGCTTGGTCTGCGAGTGGACGCCGGGCAGGTCGGGAACGCTGAGGGCCCACCAGTCGCCGCTTCGCTGGGCTGTCACGCGGTACTTGGTCACCGCCACCACTTCTCTCCGAGTTCGCTTTCCAGGTCCTTGCAGATGCCGAGCGCAGTCAGTTCGTTGACCTCACCACCGGCGCCAGGAATCGTCACGGGCTTGGTGCCGCAGGTCCACATGGTGTGGCTGCCGCGCTGTCGCTTCAGTTCGAAGTCGATCTCAACGGCGGCGCACGCCTCGCGGATCTTGCGGATCAAGTCCTTGTACTTCATGGCCTAAGTCTAGGATAGCTAGACTTGTCAAGTCAAGCCGGACTAGACACCATGGAATCATCCATCACTGCCGCGACCGGGCGCTCTCGTGGCGTGTCAGCGGGTAGCCGATGGCGAACCGGGCCGCGCTCATCCTGGTGTCGTTGATCTCCACCACCAGCCCGGCCGGACTCACCGCCGTCCGCAGCACCCGCAGCAACGGAATCCCCCGCGGCACGCCCAGTACCTCAGCCTCGCCCGGAGTGGGCATGCGCGCCGTGATCGTCTCCGACCACTCCAAAGGCCCGTGGCCCATCTCCTCCAGCCGGTCATAGATCCCACCCGGCCCGGTGTCCGCCTCCTCCAAGACGGTGCTGCGGGCGACGGCGGCCGGCAGGAAGCTCGTCGCCAACTGCATCGCGGTGCCGGTGTCCGGGTCGCCCATCACGCGGTCGCGCCACAGCACCTCCTCGCCCGCCGGTACGCCGAGGAGGACGGCGATGTCGCGCGGCGGCACAGCCCAGGCGCGCGTCGGTGGTTGCAGGGCGCGCCATGGCTGGGCCTGTGGGTCGAAGTAGTAGCCGATCTCGTCCCGCAGCACCTCGCGGGTCCGCAGCAGCGGGCGCGGGACCGCCGGGTCGAGGACAACGGTCCCGCGTCGGCGCACGACCTCGACCAGGCCCTCGCGCTCCAGGGTGCGGAACGCTTCCGAGGCGGTGGTCTTGGACACGCCGTGCTGGGCCATGAGGTCGGTGAGCTTGGGGAGTGTGTCGCCGGGCTGGTAGGTGCCGTTGAGGATCGCGGTGCGCAGGGCGTCGGCGAGGCGCTGGTAGGCGGGGGTGGTCACTGTGCCTCCTTTTCACTCCAACCATAGTCCCAGGACTATTGACGGAGGAAGATCCCCGCAGGAGCATTCACTTAGTCCCGGGACTAACGCACTGTCAGAGTGCCATCCCGCGAGCACTCCAGGAGGGTTCATGCCCGACGTC
The DNA here is from genome assembly GCF_041262645.1 of Streptacidiphilus sp. EB129. Lineage (NCBI taxonomy): Bacteria > Bacillati > Actinomycetota > Actinomycetes > Kitasatosporales > Streptomycetaceae > Streptacidiphilus > Streptacidiphilus sp. EB129. The sequence continues at coordinate 276,624 of NZ_JBGCCS010000003.1, read as the reverse complement.
GACCTCGACGCCCCCTCAACCGCCTTACACAACTTCGCCCAACTCCGCGGCCAGCTCCGCGTCTCCCTCACCCCACGCTGCAACATCAACTGCTGGTTCTGCCACAACGAAGGCGACGTCCCGCCACCCGCAACCCGAGGCAGCAGCACCATCCGCCCCCGTGAACGGGCCCTCGACGCCGGCGACTACCTCACACTCATCGCCGCACTCATGACCGCTGGCCTCAAGCGCGTGTACTTCACCGGCGGAGAACCACTCACGTCACCGCTGGCCCGTCCGATCCTGGAGAACCTGCCAGCGCCCGCAGCGGACGAGTCCTACACCCTGATCACCAACGGCACCCGCATCCGCACACACCGCGCATGGCTCGCCCGGTCGCCACTGGACAAGGTCAAGGTGTCGCTGCACTACCTCTCCGACGAGACCCTGCACACGATCGCCGGAACAAGCATCGGCATCGCCACCGTCCTCGGTGGCATCGACGTCGCCCGGGAGATCTTCGGACAAGTCGAACTGAACTGCCTCCTGCAGCAAGAGAACGCCCACGAGGTACGCGCCATCCTCGACTACGCGCTGGAACGCCGCCTGCCAGTCCAGTTCATCGAACTCGTCGGCACAGACTTCAACGACAGCAAGGCATCCTCGGCGCTGCCCGCCACCGACATCATCACGCACCTGCGAACCCTCACCCGCGACGAACGCATCGAGGTCGCCGGCGTCGGGCAGGGCCGCCGCGTGTTCCGCATCGACGGCATCGAAGTCGACGTGCTGCAGCGCGGCCTCGGGCGGCACCACGTCGGCCAGTGCGGCACCTGCCCCGTGCGCGCCAAATGCGTCGAGGGCTTCTGGGCGCTGCGCACCGACCACTCCGGCGGACTGCAGCCGTGCCTGCTGCGCGATGACCTGCGCCTGCATCTCATCCCGCTGCTAGACAACCCGCAGGCCCTCGCCGCCGCAGTCGGCCAGCACGTGGCCGCGTTCACGGAAGGAACCCTGTGATGCACCCGTACACGCCGCTCCCCGCGCCGCCCGCCGGTCCGTTCATCGTCCTGGAAGGCGCGTCCGGGATCGGCAAGTCGACCCTGGCCCGCATCCTCACCGAGCGCCTGGGCGGCCACATGCTGCATACCCTGCCCGAACCGCTGAACCCGATGGCGCCACTCGTCAACGCCACGCTGCGCCCACTGCCGCAGTTCGGGTTCTACCTCGCCGGCGTCCTCCACGCCTCCGACCTGGTGCGTGAGTTCCTGCCGCACGGCCCCGTCGTAGCCGACCGTTACGTGTCATCGATGACGGCCTGCCACGCCGCCGTGCACGGAGTGGACGTCAAGGACGTCTCCCAGTTGCTGGAGCCGTTTCAGCCGTACCTCATCCGACCGGATCACACGTTCTACCTGCGGTGCTCCGATCCGGTCCTGCACGAGCGCATCGCGGGCAAAGCCGACTTCAAGCAGGACGACCTGGAACTGCTGCAGGTGCCGGGGCGCCTGGCCCGACTGCTGGAGAACTTTGAGACGGTCGCCGCCGCCGACCCCAGCGCCACGGTCCTCGCCACTGACGGGCTCTCACCGGACCTGCTCGCCGACCACATCCTGCACCAGATCGGAGCAGCCCATGCTTAGCCCCGTCGATACCACCAAGGTCTTCCAGCCCGGCCGAGTGGCCGGCCGCACCGGCGAAGAGATCCACCCCGGGGTGGCGTGGTGGGTGGCCGCGTGCTTTGTCGTCGCCACTGGCAGCCGTCGGATGCTCCTCGCCAGCGACGGCCACCCTGTCACCGCGGACTTCTGCCAGCGGTTCGGGCAGGGCGCGATCAACGCCCGCCACTACGCCTGCCAAGTCCTCGCCGTAGCCGACACGAGCGAGACGCAGCTCGTCGACGCGATCCGGCAGACCGGTGTGCCCGGGGCGTGGCTGGCCACCGCCGAGGACGGCGTGACCGTCCAGATCACGCTGTATCAGGCGGACGGTTCGCCCCTCGACGCGAAGGCGTGGGAGCAGATCCGGCAGATGATCGACCAGGACCGTGTGCCAATCCCCGTGAACACACAGGCCAAAGGCACCGTCATGCCGATCGCCCTGGACGCTCTCACCCAGGAGGCCCGGTCGTGATCGACGCCCGCCAGATCGTCAAGTCCGGGACCAACATCCTGTTCATCACACTGGACTCGCTACGCTACGACGTCGCCCGCGACGCCTGCACCGGCGGCCAGACACCCCGACTCGCCGGGCTGCTGCCCTACGGCCGCTGGGAACGCAGGCAGACCCCGGGGTCGTTCACGCTGCCCGCCCACATGGCGTTCTTCTCCGGGTTCCTGCCGAAGCTCCCGAAGCCCGTGCAGCCGCCGCGGCTGTGGGAATGCCGCCCGCCGACGTTCAAGATGCCCGACCGGGGCACGTTCGTGTTCGAGGCCCCCAGCCTGCTGGCAGGCCTGCGCCAGCACGGGTACCGGACCGTATGCGTGGGCGGGGTCACCTACTTCTCCCGCGAGACTCCCCTGGGCTCGGTGCTCCCGGACATGTTCGACGAGGACCACTGGCGGCCGGAGTTCTGCTCACCCGAGCCGGATTCGACACGCCATCAGGTCGACCAGGCCCTGGAGATCGCCGAGGGTGCGGACCGGCCGCTGTTCCTGTTCGTCAACATCTCGGCGACGCATGTCCCCCACGGGCACTACCTGGGCGACAGCACCGACAGCACCGCGTCGCAGCGGGCCGCGCTGGCCTATGCCGATGCGCATCTCGGCAGGCTGATCGATGGCCTGACCTCGGCGAAGCGCTGGCTGGTCATCATGTGCGCCGATCATGGCGATGCTTTTGGTGAGGGTGGATTCCACGGGCGGGGCATCGCTCATCCGGTGGTGATGAACGTGCCGTTTGCGGCACTGGTGGTGCCTGCTGCCGATACGCTCGCTGGCCATGAGCGACCTCTTGGATCGTGGCCAGTCCCGTGACGCGTCCGTGGTGGTGGCGCGTGATGCGCACGGCCTGGTGGCCGTGCTGAGCGCCCGCTTCCCGCGGCACGGCGGCGAGTTCCTATTCCTGCCCGGTGGGCGCATGGAAGACGGCGAGAGCCCGGAAGGGTGCGCGCGGCGGGAGCTGCGAGAGGAATCGGGCGTCACCGCCGAGTCGTGGCGGCCTCTGGGGTCCTACGGCATCACTCTCCAGTCCACGGCCCGCGTGCACTTGTTCGAGGCGCGGGGGCTGACACTGGGCCCGCAGGAACTCACTGAGACGGAGGAGGGCTTCAAGCTGTCATGGTGGCCCATGGCTGACGCCATCACCGCGGCCATCGAGGGCCGGTTCCTTCTCCCGGCCGGCCCGCTGGCACTCTTCCTCGCCGACCGACCGTAGAGGAGACCCGCCATGGAGTACGTCAGCCCCAAGCACCGCCAGCTCGTCGCCGACTACCGGCGCCGCGAAGCCGCGACCGACGACGCCTGCTGGCCGCAGCGACCCGACGCGAAGAACCGGATCATCACGTTCGACCCGCGGCCAGTCGAGCCCGAGCAGGACTGAGCACGACGAAGCGGCCGACCTCCATCACGGAGATCGGCCGCATTCGTGCGTCCGGCTACAGCTTGGCCAGCGGCGACCTCCGTCCCTTCCCGAGCGAGCGCAGCTCCTCCCAGTCGACCTTCCGCCGCTTGCCCGGGATCGCGTCCACGTCGCCGCCGCGGTAGATCGGGACGTCCACCGCCCCGGCCTTGCTGGTGCCGAACTGGACCTTCTGCCAGTCCTTCGGCCTGATCCAGCCCAGGCGCACGATGTGATCCCAGTCCGACCGGCGAATCCCGAGCCGAGCCGCGGACTGGTCCGGGCCGAGCGGCGTCTCGGCGACGATCAGATCCCAGATGTTCTTCCGCAGGCACAGCTTCGCGACCTGTGCCGGGTTGACCTCGCACGGGCTCCACGACAGGCGCAGCAGCAGCCCGCGGGCGACGAACCGTTCGACCGTCCACGTCTTCACGTTCGGCCTGCCCAGTGGCGGGTTCGGGATACCGAGTGACGCGGCGATCAGGTCGGCCGCCCTGCCTGCGGTGACGGGCTCCGGCAACGCCCGGACGATCTTCGCCGCATCCATGGCCTCAACGGTCGCCCGCAACCACGTCTCCTCGGATGCGTCGGGTGGCGGGATCAGCTTCGCGTGCCGGGCCCACGCGAACTGGGCGTCGGTGACGTGCAGCAGCTTCGCTGCCTGGCAGGGGTGGTATTCGGTGAGACGTCCGCGGACCATGGCCAACTCCTTCGACGGGGATCTGTCGCCGAAGGTGACACAAGATCTGAAATGCTGTCAATACGCTCATATGGCAATCAAACGGGCATACACACCCCTACTGCGGGCGCGCGACAACTCGCAAAAAACGCCCGCCACCTCTTGGTGGCGGGCGCTGCTGCATGTCCGGCTACTCGGCTGGCGGGTCGGCCTTCTTGGGCAGGTCGGTCCGCTCGCCCTGGCGCTTCTCGCGGGTGGCGAAGTACGGCTCCATGACGCGCCAGTCGAACAGGCGGATGCGCCCCGTCTTCGGCGCCTGATCCATGGGCAGCGGCCAGGTCGGATCCGACTCGGCGAGCTGGCGGATGCGTTGAGGGCTGAGCTTCACGCCGGCATCGGCAAGCTTCCTGGACATGTCGGCGAATGACACCAACTCGGGCCCTCTCTGATCGCGCGCTTCCTCATGGGGGGAGCGGGGCATGGCTACATCCTCCCGCACTTCCTTGTAAACTGACAAGGAAGTGGCTAACGTCGTACTTGCAACAAGACGGCCCCGGCCGGCGCTGAAGACGCCATCTTGGCCGGGGCCAGACCCACCTCAAGCCGCTAAGCCACCGAGGAAGGTCTCCAAGTGGAGAGTACCGAGCAGTCACGTACCTGCACAGACGCCGCACGCGTCACCACCCTCGCGCCGCGCCCGAAGCCCCCGGTGTCCGTGTTCACCCCGGACCCCGAGCAGACCGCCCGCTGGCGCAAGCTCGCCGCAGTCGTCGCCAACAGCGACCAGCCCAACCGCGGCGCCATCGACGAGTCCTACGACCGGTTCCGCCACCACGCCGACCGGGCCTTCGGTGATGAGGCATGAGCAGCGCGGACCCCCACACCACCGAACCCTGGGCATCTGGAGTCGTAGCCCGCTACCTCACCGTCGCCGGTGCCACCGTCGACATCACCGAAGAGACGACCGAACCGCGACCCAGCACTCCGCCCGACAACCCCGCCCACCTCACCTACTACCGGCCCTACCAAGTCATCGACATCACCTACACCTCCCGCTGCGGCGGCTGCAACGACAAGACCCGGCACACCTACGAGGTAGTCGGGGCCCTCAGCCGCCCCGGATTCCTCGACGACATCACCTACAGCGGCCCCCGCCAGTGGGCCCAGACCCACGCCGAGACCTGCCGCGCCCTCCCCCGCCCGGACGGTGCCGCATGAGTCGCCCCAGCTGGCTGAGGAGCCAGACCGCCGCCCGCACCCAGCACACCACCGCCGACACCTGGCAAGGCCGCCCCATCCCCGACCGCCAACCCATCAACGTCAACATCAACTACCGCATCCACGACGCCCACACCGGCGAACTCCTCTCCTTCAACACCACCAACGTCCTCGACGGACTGCGCACCGACCTCGAACGCACGCAGCAGGAGCACCCCGGCGCCCGGCTCGTCGTCACCCAGTACGACGGACCCGCCTACAAAACCGGCAGCGAGCCGTGACCACACCACGCGACATGCCCGGCTACCCGCTCACCGCCGACGACATCCACCGCGCCGAGGCCGCCCTCGGCGACGACGAGCACGACAACCCGCCCGAACCCAGAAGGACTGACCGCCATGGGATTCGGATCCAAGGCCGCCCCGAGAGAAGGAGCATCCCGATGACCACCGTCCAATACCGAGCCGAGGTCAACGTGCGGCCCGCGTCAGGTGGCGACCTGATCACCATCTACCACGACACCACAGGCCCCGCCGGTATCCCCGCCTCGGAGATCCGTGCCACCGCCGAGGCGGCCGCGCTGGCTCAGGAGCCCGGCGGCAAGGTCGTGGGCTCCCGGGTCAGCTGTGACGGCACCGGCACCAAGAAGCCGTAACCCCACCCCCAGACGGCGCCCGGCCTGAACACCGTTCCCCCACGGCCAGGCCGGGCGCCACCACCCGGACCCGCCATCAACAGGATCGGAGAACGACCATGGCCACCCGCGACCGCGACGAGCTCGACACCAAGATCAAAGACACCCTCGCCGAGATCGACGCCGGGCACCTGCAAGACGCCTACCGGTTCCGGGGCCCCGCCGGCCTCACCAAGAAACTCGGCCAGCTCAGCCCCGAGCGCGCGGCCCGCGCAGCGAAGGCGCTCGGCTACGACTACGACTGAAGCCGCCGCACGCCCCAGGAACTGCCCAGCAGTCGCCCACGGCGCAGACGCGCACGCAACCACCAGACACCCACCGAAGGAGCACCACATGGGATTCAAGCGAGGCGACCGAGTCGAGGTCGCCAACGACAGGCACCACGAGGCTGGCCAGTCCCTCAACGGCACCACCGGAACCGTCGCCGGTGCCGGCCCCGGCGAAGCGGTGGTCATCCACACCAACGACGGCCGCAGCCTCGGCTTCTACACCGAAGAGTTGGAGCGCCGGTGATCTCCGACGCCGAACTCGACGCCCACATCCGCCAAAAGACCGCCGACGCCAACCTCGACGAAGACACCGCCGACCGATACGGCGAAATCGCCGACCAGATCGCCAAGGAGAACCCCTGATGCGCATCCGCGCCACCATCACCGCAATCCGCGACCTCAAAGCCGCCGACCGCACCCTCACCACCGCCGACAAGACCGCCACGACCGACACCGACCCCGCCTGGGCAGCCGCCAACCGCGCCGTCGCCAAGGCGGAGCAAAACCCCGACCTACCCCGCCGCTACCTCGACCCCGCCGACCGCTAACACCGAAAGGAGCCCGGCATGCGCAGCACACCGACCGCCGCCCTCATCGCCGTGATCAGCAGCGCGGCCGGTCTCCTCATCGGCTGGTACAGCCCCGCGCCCGCGCTGCCGACGATCGTCTTCGCGGTCCTCGCCTACGCGGTCACCGTCGTGCTGCTCGCCGCGGCCTTCCGCATCAAGCGCGACGACGCACTCGCCGGGACCAGCCTGCTCATCATCCGGACCCTGGTCGTCACCCTGCAGACCGCAGCCGGCGCCATCCTCCACCTCCTCACCTCCGCCGAGCAGTGGCTCACCCAGCACCAGCACACCGCCAGCACCAGCTACATCCACGCCGCCTGAGCCAGGAGACCACCACCGTGACCGAGACCAGCGAGCCGACAAAGCGCAGCGCGGCCGACCGCGCCCGCGCCATAGCGCTCTGGTGCCGCGACATCGGCCTCGGCGGCTTCGGCTTCACCCTCGTTCTCGTCGTCGCCCTCGCCGGATGGTCCGCCAGCTTCATCGGGCTCCACGCCTTCAGTGTCGGCCACATGTCTCTCTCCCAGCACGCGGGCTGGCTCGTACCGATCACCTTCGACGGGGCACCCGCCGGCCTGTCCATCGTCGTGATGCGCGCCGGGATCCACGGCCGCTCCGCGCCGCTGTGGCGTCTGCTGATCATCGGGTTCACGCTGCTGTCGTCGTGGATCAACTGGCAGCACATCACCGACCCCACCGGCCGGGAAGTCGCCGCCCTCATGCCGCCCTCCGCAGTGATCCTCTTCGAGGGCCTCATGTCCGAGGTCCGCGCCGCCGCTCACCGCCGCGACGGCCACGCCGCGCGCCCGACCATCCACCCGCTCCGGTGGCTCTTCGACTTCACCGGCACCCTCGACGCGGTACGCCAGTACGTCATCTCGCTACCCCTGACCGCCGCCCTCGTAGCGCCCTCGGCAGTAGCCGCCCAGCGCCCTGCCGACCCGCCACAGGGCGCCATAGACGACGCCACGCAGACGCTCCCGCAGCGCCCTGCACCCGCCATGGAAGACGCCCTCAGGGCGACATCAAAGCGCCCTGCGAAGACGCCCCCGGGGCGCGCCAAGGCGGATGTGCGGGGCGCCGCGCGGATCGTCATCAGGGCGCTCTACGACGAGAACCAGAAGCGCCCTGTGGAGTCGGACATGGTCGCCGCGCTGAAGAAGGCGAAGCTTCCGTCCTCCCGTCAGTTCGCCAATGCCCGCCGTCTGGAGATTGAGCGCGAGGAGCCGCATCTGGCCGCGCTCGGCTCCGACAACGTCCGCACGATGACCGGGACGTGATCATGATCGCCTCCACACGTGGCCTGGACGAGAACGGCCTGATGGTGGCGTTGCGCGCTCCCGAGATGCCCGCGACGACGACGATCAGCATGCACAAGCGTGACGACGACGATCGGCCTTCCCGCAGGTCAGAGCCTGCGACGACGATCGTCACATCGTCGTCGCCCGCCCCCCTGTCCCGGAAGCGGGAGTTCGCCCTGAACTGTGCCTCCTGGCTCGGCCAGGGCTACCGCTGGATCGTGCGCCGCCGCTGGGAGCTCATCCCCGCCGCCCTGAACGGCACTATGGGGTTCTGCGGCCTCATGGAAGGAAGTTGGCTCGCCACCGGCGGCATCTCCCTGTCCGCCACCGCAGCGGTCGGCATTACCTACCTGGGCCTGAAGCACAAGCACGACTCAACCGTGGAGATCGGTGGCGGCGCGGCCCTGGTGCTCGCCGACATGGCCGTCTGCTCCGGAACGGGCTTGTCGTGGTTCAGCCTCGCCGCCTTCACGCTCACCACCGGCGCGGCGTACCTCCACTACGGGAACCGGCTTGCCGAGCAGCGCAACACCCGCATGAAGCTGCACATCGACACCGTGAAGGCGAAGGGCGCCCTGCCCGGCGCCATGGGCATGGACGCCGCCGACCCCGGCCTTGTCGGCTCCTCGCCGGAGGAGACCGCACTCCGCAAGGCGCTCCACGCGCTGACCGGTGCGACGCCGCTGGATGTCCCCGCGTTCTCCCGGCTGGCCGGTGGCGGCTTCGAGGCCCTCGTCTCAATGCCGCCCGGCCGCGCCACGAGCCCCGCCGCGATCACCGCGAGGCGGGACCAGCTCGCGGCGAACCTCGGCCTGCCCGGACGGCTGTTCCTGGAGCAGGGCCCGTCCGCGCACCTGCTGTCCGTACGCCTGGTCGTGGTCGACGCCCTTGAGGGCACCATCCCGTGGACCGGACCGTCGATCACCTCGATCCTGCAACCGGTGCTGCTGGCCCACGCCGAAGACGGCAGCGAGATCCGCCAGACCCTGCACCGCAACCACGTCTTCGTCGCCGGAGCGTCCGACAACGGCAAGTCCGGCATCGTCAACCTCATCATCTGCAACCTGCTGAACTGCGACGACGTCGACACCTACGGCATCGACCTCAAGGCCGGCGCACCCGAGCTCGGGATCTACCGCGACGTGTTCAAGATGCTCGCCACCACCCCGGAGCAGGCCCGGTTCCTGCTGGAGTGGATCGAAGGCGAGTACCAGCGCCGCGGCCGGCTCCTCGGCGGCCTCAGCGACGACGGCATCCCCGTGCGCCAGTGGGTTCCCGGCGAGCACGGCAACGACATCGCGGTCATCACCGACGAGATGGCCGAGCTCATCGAGCACGACCCCGAGTTGGCCGTGCTGTACCGCAGGCTCGCCGCGCTGGTGCGGTACGTCGGCATCATCATGGTCTCCGCCACCCAGACCCCGTCTGCGAAGGTCTTCGGCGGCGACAAGGACGGGGCCGCGAACTACCAGGTCCAGATCGGGCTGCGCGTCATCTCCCCCACCCAGACGAACATCGTCATGGGTGCCGGCATGCACGGACAGGGCTGGCGCTTGTCCGAGCTCGACGCCCCCGGCAAGGTCATGATCCGCTCCCGGGAGAACCCGACCCCGAAACGTGCCAAGGCGATCTACACCAACGATCACGACATCGCCGCCGAGATCCGGCGCCGCTGCGACCGCTACGGCATCACCCCCACCACGCCCGATGGCGGGGGACCCGGGCGCGGCATCCACCTCGTCCAGGCCGAGGCCACGGTCTACCGCTACCCCGACGGGTCCGTCGTCGGCCGCGAGGAGTGGCCCAAGCTCTGGCGCGTCTTCGAGGAGATGGGCTCCGCGACCAAGGCAGAGCTGCAGAACGCCGGCGTGGTGTCGTCCCGCGACACGGTGCGCCGAGCCCTGGAGGTGTGGGCGCAGCACGGGGTCCTGCACCGGCGTGACGGCATGTCCACCCGCTACTACCTGCCCGACCGAGAGAGGCAAAGCGCATGACCTCCGACTACACCTACGCCGACGCGGTCGCCGACCGCCCGTGGCCGACGCTCAACGAGACCCTGCAGCAGGCCTACCGCGAGCCCGAGCCCCGGTTCCTGCCCGCAGTGGTGCAGCAGCCCGCAGTGGTGCAGCGGATCCCCGTCGCCCCGCCTGAGCGCCCGTACGATCCGTGGCCGCTACGGCTCGGCGTCGGTTCGGTGTTCGTCATGGCATGCGGGACCGCGGTCTACATCGCCTGCGCCGGCCTGCACGAGGCCGGGCCGTTCCTGCCGTGGCTGGCTGGGTCGCTGGGTGCCGGCGCGCTGCTGGTGCTGGTCGTCAAGGCGCGCTCCAGCTCGGGTGTTCGGATCGGGAACGTCACCATGGGCGACGGCGCGAACTTCCAGGCCGGACAGCAACGGTGAAACGGCGGCGCCGCTCGGCCGGGCGCCGGATCTCGGTGTGGTGCGGGCATGCGATCTGGTGGACGTGCATCGTCGGCAGCGTCGTCGCCGGACTCCACCACCACTGACCGGTCGGGCCCCGCATCCTGGCACTGAGTCAGCGGTGGCCTCACACTCACCCCATGGCACTATGAGCCGCACAGAGTGCCACGTGGCAGGTGGAGGGCTTCGTGAACGATGACCGGTGGCATGTGACCCGCAGGATCGGACGCCTCCTTGCGCTCCTGGGCCTCGTGCTCGCGTTCGCCGTGCCCGGCGTGACCGCGGCGCCGGCCGTGCACCGAGCCGCGATCGTGTCTGCGGGCGTGGACAGCCACGACGGGACTGTGGTGAAGTCCGGAAGCACCTACGTCAGGGTGGGGACGATCTACGGCTGCGGCTACGTCTGGAGCAAGCCCGGGACCCCTTGGTGCGGCATAGGCGCCTCCACCGCGCCGTCCCTGTCCGGCCCGTGGTCCACGCCAGCGCCCATGTTCCCGCCCGACAGCATCGACCCGTACACGGGCCAGTCCTGGCAGGTGGAGTGCGGCGGCACCGGTGCCGGCTGCTTCAACGGCCGGCTCGTGCAGCGCCTGGGCTGGGGTGCGAACGACGGCGCGTGGATCCTGTTCTTCAATTCGCCAGCCGACTACGTGCGGGACGGTTCCAATGCCTACAACGCGATGGGCTGCAACTCGGTGACCGGCCCGTGTGGTCCGACCGCAGGCGGCCCGTACGGCTCCTACGCCAAGCCCAGCCTGTCGCACTGCTTCGGCAACGGCGACTTCGGCTTCATCACCCCGCCCAGCGGGCCGCCTGCGATGGTGTGCACGATGGCCGGCGGCGGCAGCCTCAACGAGGATCAGCTCAATCAGTGGGGCAACGAGGGCTCCGGCACCGGGGCATCGGCGATTGGTGGGATCACCAGCATCGAGGCCCCGGGCGGCTGGTGGGATCCGGGCACGCAGGAGTACTGGTTGAGCTTCAGTGACCCCTACTGCGGCTACTGCACTGGGACTGGGACTGGCTACGCCACCGCGACGTCGCTCTACGGGCCGTGGACAGCGCAGACCGATCTGACTGCCTCTCCTGGCGCGGCACCCAGGACGGGGCGGCGGGACATCAGCGCGACCTCGTGCGGCGGCCAGCCCCGCACGGTCTTCGTTGCCGATGGCCAGGCCTACGAGTGGATCGATCTCTGGACTGGCTCGCCCAACGAAACCGGGGCGGGTGTGGACTTCGTGCCGCTCACCCCGACTGCCCCGTCCGGTGTGCCGGGTGACGGCGGGGTGTGGACACCGCCACTCACGCTCGCCTGCTGACGGAGGATGATGGCGGCGTGACCCGCATCACCGTGTCCCAGATGGCCAAGTTCGGCGAGGTCTTCGCGTCGGACTGCTTCGACTCCTCCGTTGGCAAACACGTCCCGTTCAGGATCGACGGCCAGTCGGTGACGACGTGCAAGCTGCTCGCGGTCGAGGTGGCGGATGACGGCCTGTCCGTGCAGCTGACGTTGGAGACGCCGGACGACGAGCCGTCCATCGTGGCCGACCTCATCGTTGAGCATCCGAACAACGCGTCGTTCGGGTTCGCCAGTGACTGCCGCCCCTACTCCTTGCCGGGCGAGCTGTGACCGAGTCCCGCTTCACCGCCCCCGTCGCGGGCACGTACCTGTTCGTGTCCGGGCAGGAGCCGCGCCTGCTCACCGACGAGGAAGCCCAGCAGTATCGCGACGGCGTGACGCAGCAGCTCGCTGAAGCCGAGACAGTGCAGCTCTATGACGGGCCCACCTTCATCGACCCTGCCGCCCTCAAGGCAGCCAGGGACCTCGCAGCCATGGCCCACCCCGGCTATCAGCGGGCTAGGAAGGCGGCCGACGACTTCACTGCCTCCATGGACCGGCTGATCACTCAGGCTGGCGAGGATCCGGCCAGCATCGAAGCCATCAGCCGGGCGATCGCCAGCCTCGCTGGCCCGAAGGGGGCAAACGTGACCGGCGTCGAGCTGCATGCCGAGGACGACTGCCCCGGTGACGGCCGCGACATCGAGTGCCACGACGGGAACCTGTACGGGCCGTGCGGCGCGGAGAACTGCTACGGCGCGGACGTCAAGGTCGGCAACTGCGGATGCGCCTGCCATGACTGAGATCGAGCCCGAGCGCTTCTACGACCCGCGCGACGCGGGGCACCTCGCGTGGTGGAAGGAGTCCGTGCGCCAACAGGTAGCAGCCGCGATGGGCCTGCCTGAAGGCGTCACCCTGGGATGGGACGGGGAGATTCTGCCTCGCCGCCGCTGCGAGTCGGAGGCGTGCGACGAATACGACGGGATCCACTGCTACGGGGATGGGTGCGCGATGGTCAGGAAGGAGGACTAGCCATGGCCGACGATGAGCTCGAACGGTACGAGGCCGCCGCCCGGGGCCTGCGCGCCAACCTGCTCGCGATGGTAGACGCCGACATGCCCCAGCCCTCGCACCTCAAGACCGCGATCACCGGCATGGTGGACTTCGTGGCCGACACGTGGGAGCTGCCGACGCCCTTCCGTAACCCGTCGCGCGCCGTGGTGTCGCCCGGCTGCTACGAAGCCTCGTGGGGCTGGGTGCACTCGCGGCCGTCCTGCCGCTGCAAGCGCTGATCGGCAGGCCGGGCGCGGACCAGCCAAGATCCGTCGTGGGTCAGGTTCGTGGGGTTACCGACATTCATACCCATCGCCCGCAGCACCACGACGCAGCCCTCAGCCTCGGCTCGCGTGTCGGCCATCAGCGCCACCCTGATCCCCATGACCTCATGGTGACGCCCGGTCACGTAGAACGCACGCGAAACGACACGATTCGCCTGCACGAGCGCAAGGTTAGGTGCATCCTGATCGGGCCGGCGCCGGAAGACCGCCGCGCGTGAAGGCCCCGACGCATCCCCCGTCGTCGGGGCCTTCGCACGTACCGTGCAGGTCACACCGCGAATCTGACGACACAGGCGCATACTCGACTCAGCCCCTGCCACTCCTGACCCTCGGGAGCTGTGACGTGCCCGCAACCCCCACCATCTGCCCCGGCCCGTGCAACAACGCCTACCGCAAAGCCGAAGAAGCCCTCACCGACATCGGCACCGAACACAACATCACCGCCATCTGGGGTGAGCCCACCCAGTGCTGGGGATGCGTAGACAACACCCGCTCCGACCTCACCGCACTCCCGGGCCTCCTGGCCAAGGTCCTGGAAGAAGGCACCGACGGCACAACCATCAGAATCAACGGCACGATCGGCCGCGCCCCCGAAGCCACCTGGCCCGGCCAGGCACCGCGCCTCCTCGTCGACCGGATCGTCAGCGAAATGGCGGAACTCGCCGCCGACATCCTCGTTCTCCGCGGCATCTGGCGCGAAGACCACCCAGTCCCCACCGGGACCGCCGCCAACGAGAAGCAGCACATCAACAACATCACCAGCAGCCTGCTCGGACACTGGGACTGGGCCATGCAAAGCCACCCAGCAGCAGGCGAGTCCTACGGCCGCGGCAACGCCAACCCCGGCGCGCAGGCCAGCGGCTGGTACTGGGCCACGGTCTACTTTACGAAGGATCACGCCCAGCCTGAGGTGAAGCGTTTCGCCCCCTGTCCGCGCTGCCACGGCCCCTATCTGATCGAGTCCCGCGAGGGCAACCTGCGCTACGGCGAGCCGTACATCGAGTGCCGCGACGAGGACTGCCGCAAGCTCATGTCTAAGCGCGAGTACGCCGAGTACGTGAAGGCCATGACGAAGGCGATTCGGGCCGGTGCTGAGTTCGGGAAAGTCGCTGCTTGACGGCACCGGGCATCATGCATGATCCTTGGCGACGGAGCAGCATGCTCGCAGACTTACTGAGAGGCCCCGCCGTCACTGACGCCGGGGCCTTTCTGCATACCCGGGAGGTGACTCCGGTGGTCGACCTGTCGGTAGACCTCACCACCACGTACTGGACCGTCGCAGAGGCCGCTGAGGCTGCGCAGGTCGACCCGAATGTGGTGCGGAACTGGAAGTACCGCGGCCGGCTGAAGTCCGACCGTACGGACTGGCGCGGCAAGCCGTTGTTCCTGGCGATCGATGTGATTCGCGCGGAGCGGGCCACTCGTGCGAAGGCGCGCCGGGTGTACCCCGTCGCTGCCTGACTCCCCTACTCCCCGCCGCCGTGATGCTCTGCCGGCTTGCGGGGTTGGTCCCGCGCCGAGGGTCGCGGGCCCCTCGCGGCCCCGGCTTCCCGCTCCGACCCGGGGCCGCGAGGCCTAACTCACTCGTGCTGCAGCGCAGGGCGCGCCCCGTGCGGCGGGGAGGCAGGTTCGATTCCTGGCAGCACACGCAGGGGAAGGTCGCCGGTTCGAGTCCGGCCCGGCCGCGAAACGGGCAGTGCACTGCTTGGCCGGTAGCTCAGTTTGGTAGAGCGTCTCCGGGTTGCCGTCGGTGAGTCGCGGATCTTCGCACCGCGCACCGGCGGCCACTTCCCCACAAGCGGTCGGTTCCGGGCGGTTGTGACGGGTGTCGTAGTGCGCACACCGGCCTCATGGCCGGAGGGACCCGGGGTGTGAGCCCCCGAGGGGAGACGCCGGGGCTGAGTTCAAAGCGGGGGCGGTGACCATGCGCCCGATCCGCCACGTCCGCCACGAGTTCTGGTGGTGGGCCGAGCAGCACGCCGGACACCTCTGGGACCGCGTGTGCCGTGACGGGGTGTCGTGCTGGCTGGACTGGCTGCCCGCGTACTGCACCGGCCAGAGGTACGCCGCACAGAACGCGCTGACCCGAGGGCGGTGACCATGCCCGCCTCCGATGCTCTCCGCTGGTGCTCCTGCGCTCACGTCTACGACGAGCACGCCGAGGGCGGGAAATGCCGGGCCCGGTCCGCCGCAGACTGGCCGTGCGAATGCCCCCAGTTCGACAGCGACGACGAAGGGGAGGCGTGATGGCCAGCCTCGACCCGATCACCGTTCCGTGCCCGGCCTGCGGCGAGACCATCACCATCCCGGTCAGCGCCACACCCGGCGACCGGCGCGGCGACGACAGCATCGAGGTCCACGTCGGCCTCGACCACGATCCGATCCGCGAGCACGTCGAACAGCACCGGACGGGAGGCGTGATGACGGTCGACCAGCACACCTGCCCGCGTCGCGCCGAGACTGGCCGCGACAACCCCGACTCGCCGTTCCATGGCAGCGGCATCAACCTCGACACCTGGCACACCGGCGGTGGCCTCATTGGCCAGGAAGACGCCGGCCTGTCCTGCTCCTACTGCGGCAGCCTGCACCCCGACCGGTTCATGGAACTCGTCCGCGAGGGCTGGATCGTCGAGCCCACGGACAAGAGCTACAAGGCGTACCTCGGCAAGCCGCTCACCGCCGGGGAGAAGACCGAGCGCAAGGAGAAGTGGCTCGCCCGCTTCACCGACGACGAGATCGTCGCTGGCGCGCAGGCCCGAGGCGAGACGCCGGAGCAGCATCGGGCCGGGCTGGCGGAGTTCTACGATCGGGACGCCCACGTCAACAGTGCTGGGATGCAGGCGAAGTTCTACTTCCAGCACCTGTCGCCGGAGCAGCGCAGCGAGTTCATCGAGCTCCACAACTCGCGCCGCATGGCCATTGGCACCCCCGGCTACTTCTACACGCGGCCGTTCTTCACCGGCCCGGCGGCCGAGTGACCCAGGACGATCCGGCCCGTGCCCTCAACGCCCCGTTCACGCTGCCCGCCGACTGGGATCCGATCCCCGGCCGCTGCTCACGCTGCAACAAACCCGCGCTGTTGAGCGAAGGGCGCTGGTGGCACGACGGGCCCAGCTGCACGTACCGCTACGGGAACACCGCCGAGTTCCTGCCCGACCCGGCGTAGCCCTCGCGCGGATCCCCTGACCGGCGGCGGCACGGAAGTGCCGATGCAGTGTCCGGACGGCGCAGGCGTACGCACCCTGCCCGTGCCGCCGCCCATCCTCACCCTCGAAGGACCACCCTCATGGACCTGACCGGCCGCCACCCCGGCACCGCCGCCGTCGCCAAGCACTTCACCTACGCCCACCTCCCCACGCATCTGCAGGACGTGAGCAAGCACTGCCACGACCTCGCGGCGGAGATGATCACCGTATTGCCGGACGGGCCCGAGCTCACCGCCGGACTTCGGAAGCTCCTGGAAGCCAAGGACTGCTTCGTTCGGGCCGCGCTCGACTGATGCGCGCCCGGATCGAGATCGACCCCAACGTGCGCGTCCGCGGCAACCAGACCTACAGCACCCTCGACGACGTCACCGGCCCCATCACGGTCGGGGACCACGTCGAGGTGTACGAGAGCGAATCCGGCCTCACCGGCCCCGCCCAGGTCACCGCCATCGAAGGCGACTTCGTGTACCTCGCCGTCCCCTGGGCTGAACTCAGCGAACCCTGATCCACCCTCACCCTCCACCCTCGGAGCGCCCTCCATGCTCACCCGTTCCCAGCGCCGCGCCCACTCCCGTGACGATGCCCGCGCCAACCCGATCACGCCGCGTCCGCCGTCCTACGGGCAGGTTGGCGCGATCGTCCACGCGCCGCGGCGCATCCACACCACCCACCAGAGCACCGCGTCCGGCCAGCACCGCATCAACGCCAAGCGGCAGGCCCGCGCCGAATACTGGCGCACCGTCAAGATCCGCGTCTCCGTCGAGCTGGAACCGTACTTCCGGCAGTACCTGCCGACGCTCGGCAACGGCACCCGGATCCAGGGCCGCACACCGCTGATCACCGCGTGGGCAGTCGACCTCGACGTCCACATCCCCGACGCACCCGCTGCCGCCGTCCGGGCCGAGCCCGTGTCCCGGTCCGTGTGGCACGGCGACCACTACGAACCCGAACTCGACTACGTCGTCTGGTACGACGCCCACGGGCAGGTCATCGACATCGAGGCCGCAGCGTGACCACCGACGGCTACTGCCGCAACACGCTCACCCTGGCCCCGGGCGACTTCATGCCGTGGAAGCCCTGCACCGAGTGCGGGCACACGATGCTCGTACACATCGGCGTCGACCACTGCCCCGTCTGTGAACTCGTCAGCTTTGCCGAGCAACAGCGAGGCGACGGCCCCGCCGAGGAACGAGGCGCCAAAGTCGGCGGCTTCGTCCACCTCATCGCCCCCGGCCGCCTCGGCTGCATTCCGTCGATGGTCTACCGGGTCAACCCGAACGGCACGCTGGTCCTGTGGCCCTGTCTCGACGCGGGCGCATATCCGCGCGAAATCACACACGACGAGACGCGACAAGCCGACCCCTCGTGGCACTGGCGATGCGACGGCGACGACCAGGACGCTGAGCCCGAGCCGGAGCCATCCGCGCCGACAGTCACCGTGCAGATCCACATCGACGGCCAGCAGTAGCAGCACCACTTCCGCCGCTGACCCACCCTCACCCCCTGTAGGAGACAGCCATGTCCAACGCCCTTGTCAACGACCTCCGCGCCCTCCTTACCAGGGGCCACGAGCTCCTCGACCGCATGCTCGGCGAGGAGACCACCGTCGTCACCCAGGCCAAGACCGACGCCGAGCAGGTCGTCGCCGACGGCGAGAAGGCTGCAGCCCCGGTCGTCGCCGAGGCCGAGCACGACGCCGAGAAGCTCGCCGGCACCGCCGTTGCCGACGTCGAGGGTGCCGTCAGCCAGTCCGCGCCCGACGTCGCCCCGGCCGGACCCGCCACACCCACCGTCTGACCATGGCCGAGCAGCCCCCCATCGGCACCGTCGTGCACTTCACCGCCGACGTCGGAACACCCTGCCAGCCCATGTACGTGCACGCGCGATTGGGAACCGCCCACCTGCGCCTGGCCGACACGCCACCCGGCCGGCCGGCCACCCGCTTCTGGGCGGCCTGCCCCGAGACGGACGGGCGTGACCCGCACAGCTGGCACCCGGACTGCGCGCAGGCCACCTGAACAGGACCGTCCCTGACGGGAGGCGCCGTGCCCGTACTCCCCCAGCAGATCAACATCGTCATCGCATGCGGTGGTCAGTGGCCCCAGGGCTACACCCTCACTAACGACGACGGCACCCCGATGGATCTGTCCACCGCGGTGTTCGAGCTGGTGATCAGGCCGACCGTCACCGACGTCACCGAACCGGCCCTGGTGTCCGTGACCAGCGCGGCCAGCAGCAACCAGGGCTACATCACGATCACCGGCAACGTCGTCCTGGTCGTCCTGTCCCCGACCGCGACGGCGCTCCTCGGCGCCGGGGCCCGCCCGTATGCGCTGTGGCTCGACCCGGGCCTGTCCGACGCCACTCCGATCGTGGTCGGCACCTGTTTCTCCGATCTCGTCGCCGCAGCCTGAACGGGAGGCAGCATCGTGGTCAACGTCGTCGTCTCCAGCGCAGGCATCCAAGGCCCCCGCGGCAACAGCGTCCTGTTCAGCAACGGCACGCCGGCGAGCAGCTTCGGTGTCAACGGCGACTGGTGCATCGACGACAGCACCCCCACCGCCCTGGTCATCTACGGGCCGAAGACCGCCGGCGCCTGGGGCACCGGCCACCCGTTCGGTTCCGGTGGCGTACAGCTCGGCGCGGACATTGGCGGCAGCAACAGCGCGCCGCAGATCATCAGCACCCACCTCGCCGCGCCGCTCCCGGTCTTGCAGGGCGGCACCGGTGGCAACAGCCAGGCCAGTGCCCAGACAGCGCTCGGCCTGGGATCGGCGGCGGTCGCCAACATCGGTACCGGCGCCGGGACCGTCGCGGCCGGTAACGATTCCCGGATCACCGGGGCGGCGCAGACCGCGAACAACCTGTCCGACCTGCAGAGCGCCAGCATATCCCGCACCAACCTCGGTCTGGGCAGTGCGGCCACCCAGAGCAGCAGCGCATTCGACGCCTCCGGTGCCGCAACCACCGCTGAGGCGGCGGCGATCGCGGACGCGGCCACGAAGTACCAGCTGCTGCAGCCGTGGGTGTTCAACGTCGTCAGCGGCTACGGCGCCAAGGGCGACGGACAGGTCGTGATCGACGGGGCGATGGGCTCCGGTTCCTTCACCGTCACCTCGGTGTCCGGCCTGTTCGACGCCGTCAAGGACCCGGGCAAGGCCGTCCAGGTCAAGGACGCAGGCGCAACAGGCCCGACCACGCTGATCGGCACGATCCAGACCGTCAACAGCCCCACCAGCGCAACCCTGTCGGTGGCCAACGCCACGGGCAGCAACCTGACCGGCCTGACTGTCATGTGGGCCACGGACGACACGACGGCGATCCAGAACGCGATCAACGCCGCCGTCGCCTACGCCCAAGGCCATGGCGGCGCGGCCACCGTGTACTTTCCCGCCGCGCTCAAAGCGTTCTACGGTGTCGCCGGCGCCCTGAACACCTCGGCGTCCGGCAACGCCCAGCTCACGATCCCCGTCGTCGCCACGACCGGCAACAAGCTGGTGCTGACGTTCGAGGGTGCGGGCGACGGTTCCGCCGTGCAGCACTGGCAGCAGGTCCCGCCGCAGATGTCCGGCTCGACGCTCGTCAGCTTCGGGGTGTTCGCGAACCCGTCGGCGCAGACCACGTCGATCAACAACCACGGCAACCCGTCCCTGCTCGGCGGCCCGTCCGAACCAGGCGGCTACGGTGTCGCGCCCGGCGTGTTCACCAACGTCGAGGTGGTCCTGCGGAACATCAGCTTGCGCACCACCCACTCCGCATGGGGCCTGGCTTACACTGCCTGGGACTTCGACGGCTGCGCCAACGCCGCCCTGCACAGCGTCGGCTACGGATCACTGGGCACTGTCGGCAACGCCGACTTCGGTAACCCGTCCCTGTTCGGCACCGGCCTGTCCATCGGCGGGATTCTGCCCTCCTCGGGCAACAACGACCTGGTCGTCCTTGACAACGTCACCTGCTTCGGCGGCTACACCTACGGCCTGTTCGCCACGGAACACTGCGACATGCTCGGCGTGCGGATCCTGTACTGCTGGGCCGGCCTGTGCCCCGTCGGCCTGTACGACGGATCGGTCGGCTCCACGCACGCGATCCGCGGCTTCGTCAGCGTCGAGGCCTGCCACTACACGCTCTACCTGATCGGTGCCGGCAGCGGCGGCGTCGGGCCTTACCTGCATCTGCTCCTCGACACCGAGGGCACCGTGCTGTTCGGCGACAACGGCAGCGGAACACCGTCGGCCTCGGCCAAGGGCCAGATCGTCCTAACCGGCGAGGTCACCCTGCCGATCAACCTCGATCATCCGCCCGGCTTCGACATCGTCAACGACCAAGTGTCCTTCCCAACCAACGTGCAGACCGCCAACTACACGGTCACCCCGCTCGACGAGGTCATCGAGGCCAACACCACCGGCGGCTCGTTCACGGTCACACTGCCCACCTCGGTGGGCCGGGCCCGCCGGGTCGTGGTCATCAACACGGGCACGAATCCGCTCACCGTCGCCACCACCGGTGGCCAGACGATCAGCGGCTCCAGCACCAAGACCATCGCCAGCCAGTGGGGCAGCCTCGAAGCCGTGCCATCCGCAGCGGGCAACTGGAACCAGATCGCATAGGGGGACTGACTCATGGATCTCGGCAGCGTCCAGTCCGAACCCGAAGCCGCGCCCGAGTGGGCAACCGTCCCACCTGTGCTCACGGCGCCGACGTGCCACGCCACCGGCTGCACCGAGCGTCCGCTCGTCCAGTGGCAGCGGCGCCTCACCCCCATGGAGCTCGCTGCCGAGCAGGCCATCGAGCAGGCCCGCCGCGACCAGGCGTTCGCTGACCGCGACATCGAACTCCCGCCCCCCGGCTTCGGGCCCATGCCCGGACCGCAGGACTACGTCCACGCCGTCCTCGCCTGCGGACCCCACGCCATCGACATGGACGCCGCCGCGCGCGTCCACCAGGCCACCTGTACCGGTCCCGACAGCGCCAACCTTCCACTGTGCGACTGTGACCCCGAGCCTCTCCCCGCGCCGGCCCCGCAGGCCGAGCAGAAACTGCCGGCGCACTGGGCCGCCGCCGTGGCGGGCGGAGCAGGCTGATGACCGGCCTGCCGCCGGACAATGAGCGCTGCAACGGCATCTACGGCGAGAAGTACCGGCAGCGCCCCGAACTCCGCGGCGAGCGGTGCGAACAGCGGAAGCTGCCAGGCACCGATTTCTGCAACCAGCACTTCATCCCCGACCATCGACGCTGCACCGCCCGACTCTCTAAGAACCACCCGACGAGCCCCGGCCAGCGCTGCCGTTGCTGGGCGCTGAAGGGCCAACACGTCTGCGGCTTCCACGGTGGCCACGCGCCCCAGAACAAGGCCGCTGCGAAGCGTCGCATCATCGAGGAAAGGGCGCGGACTCTCGTGGCAACCTACGGCCGCAAGATCGAGACCACCGCCGTCGAAGCGCTCCTCGACGAGGTCCAGTGGACTGCCGGCCACGTCGCCTGGCTACGCGACCGCGTCCAGGAGATCGAAGCTCAGGCCACGGATGACGACACAGAGAACCCGCTGGTGTGGGGCAGGACCCGGCGCAAGACGGGCGGCGAGGACCGGGGCGAGACCCACGAAGCCGGGGCGAACGTCTGGCTCAAGCTCTACCAGACCGAGCGGGCCCACCTCGTCAGAGTGTGCTCGGAGGCAATCCGCGCCGGCATCGAGGAACGTCGCGTCAAGCTCGCCGAGTCCCAGGGCGAGCAAGTCGCGCAGGCCATCCGCGGCATCCTCTCCGACCTGCACCTCACTGCCGAGCAGTTGGCACTCGTCCCCGACATCGTGCCAAAGCACCTGCGCGCGCTCATCTCCTGACTCCGGGAGAGGCCGATGACCGCCCTCATGGACTGGGCCGAGTTCGCGGCCCGCGAGTTCGAAAAGCCGGACACCCTGCAGGTCCTCGGATTCGAGCCGGTCTGCAAGCCACGTGTCCTGGCGCGGCTGTCCGGTGTCCCCGAGGCCGACCTGCCGTCGATGTGCGGTGAATGCCCGCAGGAGCGTTTCCTCAATCTGCCAGATATAGACCTAGACGTCCTCTATGGAGGCGCGGGGGGCGGGGGAAAAAGTGCATCACTTCTCGCCCTTGCGATCCGGACCTGCATCCGCTTCCCCGGCATCCAGATCTTCTGGTTCCGCAAGACGTTCCCACAGCTGAACCAGTCCGTGCTGCGGAACTTGGCGCGCTACAACTACGCCAAGGGCGTCGGCGGCCAGTGGAACGGCTCCAAGTACGAGCTTCGGCTCCCCGGCAACTCGATCCTGACGTTCGCGCACGCGAAGAACATGGAAGAGGCCGCAGCGCTCTCCTCGGCCGAGATCAACATGCTGATCATCGACGAGCGCACCACGATGCCGCCCGACGTCGTCGACTTCCTCTACACCCGCATCCGATCGGGCGTCGAAGGCGTGCCCTGCCTCGGTGCCCGTTCGGCCAGCAATCCGGGCCACATCGGCCACGGCGTCGTCAAAGACGACTACGTAGATGCCACCGACTACGGCACCAAAGAGATCGTCGACAAGGCCGGACGGCGGAGAATCTTCATCCCCGCGAAAGCCAGCGACAACCCCTATGTCGGCGACTACGAGAAGAGCCTCGAAGGCATCGCCGACCCCGACCTGCGGGCCCGGATCAAAGACGGGGACTGGTCCGCGATGCCCGACGCCGCATTCCCTGACTGGAAGCGCGACCGCATCGTCGTGCCGCCGTTCGAGATTCCGGCGTCGTGGCAGCGGCGTGGTGGCATGGACTACGGATGGGCGGCGCCGTCTGTCTATCTCGCGGCGGCGCGCGACGGCGACGGGCGGCTGTGGTTCTACCGCGAGCTGACGATGGTGCAGACCCCGGAGCGTGAGCAGGCACGGCAGGTCCTCGACGCCAACAACGGCCACCACGTGCAGGTCATCGCGGCGGATCCAGCGATGTGGGGCAAGACCGGATCATCCCTGCCGCCTGCTGATCAGATGGCCACCGAGGGCCTGCACCTGACCAAAGCCGATAATGACCGACTCGGCGGTAAGTCCCGCATGCACACCTACCTCGCCGAGGCGCCCGCCTGCCCACATCACCGCGAGCTGGGGTGGGCGACATGCCCACTACTGCACGTCCTGGACGGCGCGTGCCCGCAGTTCACCAAAACCATGGGTGAACTGCCGCGCGACCCGCACCGGCCGGAGGACGTCGACACCGACGGTCCAGACCACTGGTACGACGGCGGCAGGTATCTGATCATGTCGATCGGCAGTGAATCGCGGTTCCACTTCCCGGCCCCTGAGCCCGAGGCCGGCGTCAGCCTGGATCCGCAGGCCGCGCTGCCCCCGTCCGTGCCCCGCCCCCCGGCTGCGCTTCCGACGACCTTCGGCGGGTTTCCCGTCGCGATGGGGGGTTCGCCATGGGGTTGAGGACACGCCTGCGCGAGACCTTCCGCCGCCGCCCGGCTGCCGAGTCTGCTCCCGTCGTCACCGGCGGCGAGGGCGCACAGCGCATCGGCTACGAGTACGGCGCGGCCCTCATGCCGACCACGACCCGCACCGCTGCGGCGTACTCCCAAGAGCGCCAGCAGATCATGACGCAGCTCTACCAGGCCTACCTCACATGCCCCTGGGTTGCTGCGCCGATCGACCTGATCGCCCGCACCGTCACCGCCGGCGGCCTGCAGGTCGTGTCGAACGCCATGGCCGCCGACGGGACCGTGCCGCCGGACTCGCCCGAGGTGACGCGGCTGCGCAGGCTCATGCGGTACGTCAACCCGCAGCACGACATGGTGCAGCTGCTCAGGTCCGCGGTGATCGACCTGAACCTGTTCGGGGACGCCTACATCGAGATCGTGTCCCTCCTGGGCGAACCGGTGGCCCTGTACCCGCTGGACTCCACGACCATGACCGTCGTCGCCGACGCACACGGCGAGGTCACCGGCTACGTCCAGGTCGTCGACGGTCTCGGCGGCACCCGGACCGCAGATTTCACCCCGGAACAGGTCATCCACATCAGCCTCGACGCTCCCCGCGGCGGCGCCTACGGGGTGGGGCCGGCACAGAAGGCACTGCTGCCCGTCACCGCCTGGCTGTTCACCGAGGCCACCATCAAGGAGTGCTTCCGGCGCGGCGACCCGCCCCGCATCCACGTCGACCTGGCGCACCTGTCGGACGTCGAGGTCCAGCGGTGGCGCGAGCAGTACATGGTGTTCAACCTGGGGCCCAAGGCCGTCGGCACGCCGACGATCACCACGGGCGACGGCAAGGTCGTCGTGCTCGACCCCCGGAAGGTCACCGACTACCTCGACGCCTCCCGGCAACTGCGTGACGAGATCATCGCCACATTCGGTGTCCCGCCGGGCAAGCTCGGAATCATCGAGTCGGGAAACCTGGGCGGCGGCACGGGCGAGTCCCAGGACAAGACCTACCGAGTGAACACCGTCATTCCGGTGCAGTCGCTGGTCCTGGAGAAAATCAACTTCCATCTGCTGCAGCAGGGCTTCGGCATCGAGGACTGGCACCTGGAATTCCCGGAGATCGACTACCGGGACTCGGCCGTCGTCGAGGGCATCCGCGACATGCGGCTGCGCAACGGCACCTACACCCGCAACCGGTACGCCGACGAGATCGGCGAGCCCCCGGTGCCGGGCGGCGACGAGGCCGTGCTGGTCGACCGGCAGAACATCGTCCGGTGGGCCGACATGAACGCCATGTCGAAGGCCGGGATCGCGTTCAAGCTCAAGGGCACATCCCTGGAGCCCGACCCGCCAGCGCCGGGCGCACCGGTGACACTGCACAAGGTGGCGGATCCCGTGACACCAGCCTCACCGGCAGCCGCGCCAGCAGCATCAACTGGGGCGCCCCCAGGCAGTCCGGAGGACCAGCCCGGCCTCGCCGGGGACGCTCTCCAGGGCGCCGGCCCGAGAGAATCCACGGCCCTGGACGAGACGTGGCAGCGCCTCTACCGGGCCCGGCGCGCACAGGCACTCGAAGAACTGCCGCCCACACGAGAACTCGTAGGAGCGGGGAGGTGAGCAGCATGCCGCCAGGACATCCCACCAGAGCGCAGGACGTCGGCCCGCTGATCCCCAAGGAGATCGGCTAGCCGTCCCGCCATGACCGTCCAGCAGTACCGAGACCGAAAGCGGACCAGCATCATGCCCCAGGCAGGCGAGCAGGACCCGGTCGTCACCGGCCGCGACAACCCCAACATCACCGTCGACTTCCTTGCGGTCAACCAGGGTGCGTCGCTGACGAACCAGGCCACCGCCCCGGCCACGCCCTCGGGTGGTGCCGTCGTCTACGCCCAGAACGGTGTCCCGCTGTTCAAGGACAGTTCCGGCAACGTCACCACCCTGAAGAACAGCGATCCGGTCGCCTCCGACTCGGCACTCGCCGCGTGGGCGTTCGACCCGGCGGGGGCTGCAGCGGCGTTCCTGACTACTGCGGGCGTGCTGTACCTCTCCAAGGTCATTCTCACGCAGCAGCAGACCCTGACGAACGGCCTGGTCTCGGTCACCACCGCAGGCGGGACGCTGACGGCCGCCGAGAACTACCTGGCCCTGTTCAACTCCGCAGGCGTGCAGGTCGCGATCTCGGCCGACCAGACCACGGCGTTCGCCACCGCCGGTCTGATCACCGCCGCGTGGACGAGCCCGCTGGTGAACGCCGCGCCGGGCGCCTACTACGTCGGTGTGCTGTGCAACGGCGGTACTGCGATCACTCTGGCGTCGGGTTCGGCCCTGAAGCCGGGGAACGTGTCGGTCGGCAACGCTGGCCTGGCCACCGCGGCGAGCCGGTTCCTCACGTCGGGTACGTCGCAGACTGCGATGCCCTCCTCGGTGGCGCTGGGCTCGGCATCGGGCAACGTGGCGGCGACGATCTGGGCCGCCGTCAGCTGACCGATGCTTCGCCCGCTCGACTGGGCCGGCTGTATGGGGGGCGCCTACTGGCCGAGCAGCCGGGCTTTCGCCGCGGTGAACTCCTCGGGCGACAGGATGCCCTGCTGGGCGAGCATGCCGAGCTTGGCCAGCTCGTCCGCGACCGAGCCACTGCCCGCCGGTGAGGCGCTGGCCGGCGCGGCGGCGAACTGCTCGCGGATCCGGTTGACGCGGATCATGTCGAGCATCTCGGCGCACTTCTTGGCCTGCCCGTTGACGGTGAGGCCGGTGAGCATCTCCACGCGCAGCAGCATCGCCTGGCCCTCTGGGCTCGTGTAGGTCAGGTGGATGTTGTTGTGGGTGGCGAGGTCGCGTGCACCGCCGCCCTTGCCGGACGCGAGCAGCGCCTCGGTGGAGCTGACCTGGCGCTGCTCGATGGTCAGGTCGCCGATCGCCGCGTACGGCAGGGTGAGCGGCTCCCAGAACTTCCGGGCCGCACTGGTGGGGTCGAGGGTCAGCCGGTCCGGCCAGTAGCGCAGTTCGATGCCTGCGGCCTTCGGCTTCGGCAGGCTGGCGAGGCCGCCGCGGTACACGACCTTGTACTCGGCGATCGGAGCCGAGGCGCTGTCAGCCGACGGGGTCTTGCTGTTGAACAGGCCCATGACGGTCCCCCCTTGGGATGGATGGACCGCCAGCCTGACACCCGCGCGTGATCCCCCGTCAGCGCGTTACGGAACGGTTACCCCCGGTTCGAGAATCAGGCGAGCCGAGGGGGCGATCGGTGGACGGCAGCATGATCGCCCTGTACCCGCCGATGGACCTCGCCGAGCAGCTCGCCGTCGACGGCGGCCTGCCACCGGAGAAGATCCACTGCACCATTGCCTACACAGGCCCAGCCGTCGACATCGACCAGGACACCCTGCGCGCGGTCGCTGCAACCCTCACCGGCCGTCCCCCCATCCAGGCCAGCATCTCCGGCCACGCCAGATTCACCGGCGGCGACCAGGACGTCATCGTCGCCCTGGTCGACGGCCCCGGCATCGAGGACCTGCGCCGCGACACCCTCGACGCTCTCGCGGCGCACGGCATCGAGGTGCCGCGAGCGCACGGCCACACGGCGCACATGACCTTGCTGTACCTGGACCCGGACGCCGAGTCGCCGATCGACCGGATCGCGGCCACCCCGGTCCTCTTCGCCACCGTCAACGCCGTCCACGCCGGCGACCGCACCGGCTACACCCTGGTCGGCGAGACTGCAATCGGCATCCGCGAGGCCGCCCGGCAGGCCTACGCCACCGGCTGGGCGTCCGTTCCCGACGCGCCCATGACCGCCGAGGTCCGTGCCGGATGCATCGCCGCCGTCACCTGGGCCACCGAGAATGCCCGCCGCCCCGACGTCCTCGAAGCCACCATCAAGATCGGCCAGCTCGAAGGAGCCTGGGCGCTGATCTATCAGCGCCGCGAAAAGCGCGAGCAGCAGCACCAAGCCGCGGTCCTCGCCGCCTGGGCGAAGCTTCTGAAACTCATCGCACTCGACGAACTCGTCGCCCGCTTCCACGCCCAAGCCCCCACCCTGCCCGACCAGACCCCGCAGGCCATCCACATGCAGGCGCTAGCCGTGGCGAGGCAGGCATTCATCGGCATCAACACCGCCGACCCCGCCTACGGGCAACTCCTCGACAGCATCACCAGCGCGCTGGCCGACGCTCAAGCCGAAGGCGCCGCAGCGGGGCACGCGATCCGCGGCCGGGCAGCCGACATGCCGGCCGCCTACGACGATGCCCGCGCCCGGATCAGCGACCTGACCACCTGGGGGCAGGCCCCGCCCGTCGCCGGTCAGATCATGTCCGGGGCGGCATCAACACTCGCCCGGATCCTCGCCGCGGGCTACACCGCGAAACTCACCCTCACCGGCCTGTACGCCACCGTCCGGGACGCGCTCACCGGCAGCGACGCCCGGCCCGTCACCGCATACCTCGACGTGGCCATGGGCCAGGCCTGGAACAGCGGTGCGGTCAGCGTGTACGCCGCCGACGGCGTGACGATGGTCAACTACTGGACCGCCGGGGGCTCCAAGGTCTGCCGGGCATGCCAGGACGCGGAGAGCGGCAGCCCGTACGCGATCGCGGACGCCCCCGCCCCACCGCTGCATCCGAACTGCCGCTGCAGTCTCGCGCCGGTCGACGCCGACGTGCCCGGCGTACCCCCGCCATCCGCCTCATCCGCCGACGCCGAGGAGCAGTAGCTGTGGCGATCTACCCCTACGGCCGCAAGGTCTGGTCCCTGGACGGCGCCTCCCTGTCCGGGGCGGGCAGCACATCGTCTGTCGTCCTGGACATCCACGACGTCACCGACCTGTGGCTCGCCGCGTTCGTGGCGAACGCCCCCACCGGAACTACGCCGACACTGACCCTGCAGGTTGACCTCCTCGACCAGGACGGCAACGTCTTCCCCGCGGCCCTGGCCCTGACTGCGCTCACTGCGGCCGGCCACCAGTCCGGGTCGTGCGGCCTGTACACCTCCAACCTGGTGCTGCCGATGCAATGCCAGGTCACGTGGACTCTCGGCGGGACGACCCCGGCGTTCACCGGCGTCACGCTGTCCCTGTTCGGCAGGTGAGCGTGTACGAGCGCCCCGCCCGGCCAGCCGGCAGCCGCCAAAGCGACCGCGCCGACACGGAGTTCCGGGACCGACTGGTGACGGCGATCGACGAGGACCCGCGGATCCGCGAGGCGATCCTGCGACTGTTCGCCGCCAACCGGGCACCCAAGAAGACCGCGCCGCCGCCGGCCACCCGCGCCAGCATTCGCCGAAGGGGGGCCTGATGGCCATGACGACGATGAAGCCGTTCAGCGGCACGTTCCTGTACCCCGGGGTGAGCCTCAACGGATGCCTGTACACCCGCGAGTTGATCGGCAAGGCCGTGACGCGGATGCAGGAGCGGATCGCCGACCCGGACGGCCTGCCCATCGTCATGAGGACTCATCACAAGGCTGGCGACAATTCCCGCCTGATCGTGGGCCGGGTCATCTCCGCCCAGCAGGCCCCAGACGGTTCGGCGAAGTACGAGGCCCGCTGGTACGACACCGCCCCCGCGCGCGACATTGCTGCCCTGGTACAGCCCGCCGACGGCGGACCGCCGGGCCTGAAGTCTGTGTCCATCCACGGCTACTTCCTCGGTGAGACCACCACCGTCAACGTCGATGGCCAGCAGGCGCAGACCGCCAGCGACCTGGAGATCGACGCCATCGACTTCACCGCGACACCCGGTGTCGTCCAGGCCCTGATCGACTCCCCCGGTGCGGCCCCGCCGTCCGAATCCGCCCCGGCGGTCGCCGGGCGTACCCCTATCTCCGAGACCTGGGAGGTCCCCGTGGCCACCGTCATCACCGAAGAGGCGGCCACGCCGACTCCCGAGGCAGCTGCGCAGTCCAGCGGCCCGTGGGCCGACCCGGGCTACCAGAAGGACAAGCAGAAGCGATACGACCTGTCCACGAAGGTCAAGGCCAAGGCGGCGTGGAGCTACGTCCACCAGCCCGACAATGCCCGCCTGTACACCTCGAAGCAGCTCAAGAACATCAAGGGCCGCATCATCAAGGCCCTCAAGGCGTTCGGCGTGACGATCTCCGCCGAGTCCTGGCTGATCGAGACCGCCGCTCCCGTCACCGAATCCCTCGCCGAGTGCTGGGACATGGAACGCACCGGCGGTGACCTGTACATCTCGCTGACCAACGGGCCCACCACCGTCTCCGTCACCTCCCGCCTCCTCGACGCCCACGACCTCGAAGCCGTCGGCCTCGCCGCCATGGCCGGGGCCTGCGACACCCTCACCGCGCTCGACCCGGACCTCGACGACGACATCGACGTCACCGGCGCGCCCGCAGAGGACACCGACAACGACCAGGGCGACGACGAGCCCGAAGACCAGGAGGACCCCGACATGGCCGACGAACCCCAGCCCGGCTCCGGATGCCCCTGTGGCTGCGGCTGCTCCGTCCCCCACCAGATGGCGGGCGGCCCCGGCTGCCCGTGCCCGTGCGGCGACTGCGAGGTGTGCAACTCGACGCCCACCCCCGCCGATGAGACCGCGCCCGCGCCCGCCCCCCAGCTTTCGGCACCGGTCCCGGCCGCCGAACCCGCCCCCACAGTGAAGGAGTCCGCCGTGACCGACGTCGTCACCCCGGCCGCCGAGACGGCGGCTCCCGCCACCCCGGCCCCGACCACCGCCCAGTCCGTCCAGCCCCTGATGGTCACCCTGACGCAGGAGCAGTTCGCCCAGCTCCTCGGCCAGGTCGCCCCGGCGCCCGTCGCCGAGACCGCCCCGGCGCCCGTCGCCGAGACCGCCCCGGCCGCAGCCGTCGAGGCGCCCGCGCCCGCGGAGGCCGCGCCCGCTGCCCCGGTCGCCGCTGCCCCGATGGTCGCCGAGACGTACACCAAGGCGCAGCTCGACGAGGCCGTCGCCGCGGGTGCCGCCCAGGCCGTCAAGGCCCTCATCCCCGAGATCGCCAAGACCTACGGCCTGCCGCCGCGCCGTGGCTTCCGCACCACCGAGTCCGACCACGGTGACGCCAAGCCGAAGACCGGCGCCGAGATGTGGGACGACCGCGCCGACCTCCTCCTCGGCGACTTCGGCAAGATCGGCATCTGACCCGAGCCCGTCAGCGCCCTCCACCAAGGCCCCCCAAGCGGGGCCTTTCGCATGACCCCCTGACTCCCCGAGCCCCGCCAGCCGAGCTGCGCGGGGCTTTCGTATGCCCAGAAAGCGAGGCACTCCGTGCCCACCGAGCTCGAAGAGGCGCTGACCGCAGCCACGTCCGTCTCCCCCCTCGTACAGAAGCAGATCGACCCGCTGCTGCTGGAGTACCAGCGCCGGTTCGCGCCGCTCCTGGCCGCGATCCCCGCCAAGCAGTGGGGCTCCACCCAGTACTTCTTCAACCGCCGCGTGTCCCGCCCGGACGCCGGCGGTGTCGTCGACGGCGGCGCCCGCCCGCTCGGCAACAGCACCTACGAGCAGGCCGCGTTCAACATCCGCCTGTTCCAGGCCGTCGGCGCCGTCACCGGCTTCGCGCAGACCGTCACCCGCGACCTCGTCGGTGACCTGCGCCAGCTGGAAATCGACGGCACCGTCCAGTCGATGCTGTGGTCCATCGAGAACGACTTCATCTGGGGCAACGACCCGGCCACCGCCAACGGCCTGTACCCGATCTGCTCCGGCCTGGACTACCTGGTCTCCAACTTCACCCCGGGCACCGGCTCGTCTGCCTACACCAACTCGATCGACGGTGCGGGCGCCACGTTCACGACCAAGACCCTCGACTCCCTCATGGCCCTGGTGTCCGCGAACGCGGGCCTGCCGGTCAACGGCGGCAGCTACATGTTCATCATGTCGCCCGCGATCCTCGGGTCCGTCGCGCAGCTCCTGTCCTCGCAGCAGCGCTTCATGGGCGAGATCGAGGTCGCCGCCGGCCTGATCGTGCCGACGTACCGCGGCGTGCCGCTGGTCGAGTCCTCGTTCCTGTCCCCGCGGGCCAACCAGATGGGTGCGGTCACCACCGCGACCGCCACCTCCGGCGGGACCCTGGCCGCGACCACGTACTACTACCAGGTGTCGGCGGTCATCGCCCGCTTCGGCGAGATCCAGTGCTCCACCGAGGTGTCGCAGACCACCACCGGCTCCACGTCCACCGTCACGCTCAGCTTCTCCACCCCGACCAACATGCCGGACGGGGCCTCCCCCATCCTGTACAAGGTCTACCGCGCCACCACCACGGGCAACGAGGTCCTGGTCGGTACCGTCGACGCGTTCGACACCGGTGGCACCGCCGTCACCTCGATCGTCGACACGGGCACGAACCTGCTCACCAACTCGTCCGGTGTCACCGGCCCCTCGCTCTACCAGGGCGGCAACAGCGGGGCGAAGGCGCGCGGGGCGTCGATGGAGGACATCTACCTCGTGCCGAAGGACCCGAACTTCTTCGTCCGGCCCTACACCCGCGACATGCAGATCATCCCGCTGGCGCCGACCACGACCAGCCCGGACGTTCTGCCGTTCGCCTGCGTCACGGACACCTGCGCCGCGCTGCGCGGCCCGAAGTTCGCCGGCCGGTACTCGCGCCTGGTGAGCGCGGTCTGATCCCCTGCGCTGCGCCTCCGGCTGACTTGGAGTCGGCCGGGGGCGCTGTATCCCGCACACCAATACAGCAGAGAGGCAGCCCCATGTGGTTGCGGAAGAGTCGCGCGCCAGGATCGGCGCCCGGCGGATACGCCTGGACCACGGCCGAGGATGCAGTCGAGGTCCCGGACGACCTGGCCGTGGAACTGCTTGGCATCCGCGATGCCGGGTTCTCCGAGGTCGCGCCTCCAGTGGTCCCCGAGGCGCAGGTGCCCGACGCGGATGCTGAGGGCGCCGGCGAAGACGCCGGAACTGAGGCAGACGCTGCGGCGGCCCCGAGGCGTCCCGGCCGTCCTCGCAAGACCCCCGTCGCGGAGTAGCGAGAGGAGGCGGTCATGGCCGACACCGTCGCCCCTCTGGCCACGGCCGCCCAGTTGTCCGAGGGGCCGCTCGCGGACCTGGTGCGGGACTACAGCACCACCGCGGTGGCGGATCTGCTCATGGAAGCCACCCGCATGCTGGAGGACCACGCCGACCGC
Source organism: Streptacidiphilus sp. EB129 (assembly GCF_041262645.1). Taxonomy (NCBI): domain Bacteria; kingdom Bacillati; phylum Actinomycetota; class Actinomycetes; order Kitasatosporales; family Streptomycetaceae; genus Streptacidiphilus; species Streptacidiphilus sp. EB129. The sequence goes on along the minus strand of NZ_JBGCCS010000003.1, from coordinate 243,526 downwards.
CGACTGGCGCCGTTCACCGGGGTGGTGGAGTCGCAGCGGGCCATGGGCCTGGACGTCGAGGACGCCCTGGATGCCTATGTGCCGCTGGATCCCACCTCGCAGCTGGGGTTTTCGCGCGGGGCGTCGCTGGGTTCGACGATGCTGGTGCGGCACTTCTGGCTGCGGGAGTTCCCGCCCCGCAACCCGGAGTTCTGGTCAGGATCGCTGACCAGCGTGGACCTGCTGCGGTCGTTCTCGGGGACGCAGACTGTGGACACCTCCCAGTTGCAGTACGAGCCCGACACCGGCCACGTGCGGTTCCAGCTGGGGACGTTCGTACCGCCTGGCACGACGATCGTGGCCACCTATTCGGGCGGCTACTCCACCGTGCCGTCCAGCCTGGTACGGGCGTGCAAGTTCGCGGTGGCGTCGCTGGTGATGTCGGAACTGGACCCGGCGTCGCAGTCGCATGACCCGGATGAGCTCTGGGCGCGGGCGACCGTGATCGTGGACACCGCCTACGCGAGGGGCTGACCGGCCGTGGCTGCCGCCCGGCGGCGCAAGGGCCACAAGATGTCGGCGGCGTCGCGGAAGAAGCTGTCGGCGAGCCTGAAGGGGAAGCACCACAAGGGCCACAAGATGAGTGCGACGGCCCGGGCGAAGCTCTCCAAGGCGCTCAAGGGTCGTCACCACAAGGGCCACAAGATGTCCGCCGCGGCGCGGGCGAAGCTGTCCGCGCGGCTCAAGGGCAGGCATCACAAGGGCCACGCGATGTCGGCGGCAGCCAGGGCCAAGCTGAGCCGGGGCTTGAAAGGCAAGCACCATAAGGGCCATGCCATGTCAGCTGCGGCAAAGGCGAAGCTCAGCCGCAGCCTAAAAGGCAGGCACCACCCCGGACACGCCATGTCTGCGACAGCCAGGGCCAAGTTGTCCGCCGCGCTGAAGGGCAGACATCACCCGGGGCATCCGGTGTCGGCGGCGACGCGGGCCAAGATGTCGGCGACGTTGAAGGGCCGCAAATCGAAGGCCCAGCGCAGACCCCGCACGACCGGGGCCGCTCGCAGAAGCCGGGCGGCGCGCAGGCATACCGCACTGAAGGCGCGCCATGGCCAGCATGTACTGCACCGGCCCGGCCGACGAGGCCAGGTGCATGCGCATGCCCCGGGTGCTGGCCGGCGGCCCGTGCACATTCGTCAGCAGTCGCACGCGAAGCGGGTGCGCCGGGTCCGCGTGTACCGGCCTCATTCGTCACAGATCATTCGCCGCCGCAAGCCCAGGGGGTGACGGCCGGTGAGTACTGCGGATGCGGTTGCCCGTGAGACGGCATGGCTGACGGCATACGACCCTACCGATGGGCTGCCCGGCCTGCTGGAGGGATCGGGCGGCCCGTTCGGTGTAGTGCAGGCGTACTGGCGGCGCACTCCGCCAATGCGCCGGAACCAGCTGTATGTGATGCGGCGCGGCTTGAAGATCGAACGGTTCGGCTTCAACCGGAAGATCATTCACTACCAGTTCGCGCTACGGATCCTGTGGCCCATCTCGTCGAACCGCGGCGACTTCGAGTCGGTGCAGCAGTCCCTCGACAACGCCGTCGACCTGGTCCTGCAACGCGTATCCGGGCCGCTGGCACTGCCGATGGACAAGACCCACGGGGCCAGGTTCATGTCGGTGGCCGAGGATCCGTGCCAGATCGACGTGTCTTTCGGCGATCCCGAGCGCCAGTCCGACGACCAGCTCGAAGCGACGATCACATACCTGGCGGACGACCAGGACTACCTGAGCTGACCGCCCTCCACGCCTTCGGCCCCCGCCGCTTCGACGGGGGCCTTTTCCATGCCCTGACGCCTCGGAGACACCCGTGCTGCAGCGCAATACGACCGCCTACCCGTGGACCTGGGCCGGAGATGCGCCGTACACGGTGCTGCCCGGCGAGACCACCGACCATCCGGAGCTCCTCGACGGCTGGACGCCCGTCGTCGACGAACCGGAGCCGGAACCCGACGTGGAGCCGGCCAGGACATCAGCCAAGAGCAAGCGGACTGCCGCTGCGGACACCGAGGGAGGTGAGCCGCGGTGACGCTTCTCGGGCGGCTTTCATACGTGGGCCTGGTCAAGGAGGCTACGCAGGGGACGTGGTTGTCTCCGACGTACTACCTGCCGTGCACGAAGCTGGACTTCGAGATCCAGTACGACCAGCAGCAGGATCTGTCGTACCGCAACAACGACTCGAACCTGCAGGGCCTGTACCAGGGTCCCGGCCAGTCGGCGGTGGACCTGGATTTCCCGGCGTACCCGGATGCGATCGGGTATGCGCTGCGGATCATCGGCCCTGACACGGTCACGGCCGGGGTGTCGACGACGCTGTCGTCGTCGTCGCTGGTGGGTGCGACGTCGATTTCGGTGGCGGCGACGATCCCGACCGGATCCACCATCATGATCGACACCGGAACCAAGGTCGAATACGCCACCACCGGCGTCCCGACCGGCTCCGGCCCGTACGCCATCCCGATCGTCACCCCCGCGGCGGGCCTGACGTACGCCCACAGCTCCGCCACCGCCGTGGCCTCGCAGACCGTGCACACGTTCAAGCAGTCCAACTCGGTTGCGAAGCCGACGTACTCGCTGACGAACTACAACGGCTATGAGGCGTGGGGCTACCCGGGCTGCATGCTGTCGGACGTCACGATCACGGTGGATCCGAAGCAGATCTGCATGATCAACGCGAAGTTCACCGGCTGGATCGGCGCCATCGAATCCGGGACGCCGACGTTCTCCGAGCCGCCGCCGCTGCTGGGCTGGCAGTTCGCCATGACCAACGGCGGTGCCTCGTCCACCCGCGGCCTGACGTACGCCATGAACCTCAAGCGCGCGACCGAGGCGATCCACGCCTCGAACGGTACGCAGCAGCCGCGCGAAGTGTTCTCCGGGGTCCTGGACTCGAACCTGACGTACAAGGCCATCTATGAGAACGACCTGGACTACAACCTGTATCTGCAGGCCCTGCAGAGCAGCCCGACGTCGATGACGATGACGCAGCCCGTCGGTGCCGGCGTCGACGCGGGCGGGTCCTCGCTCACGATCACGACGTCGACGCCGGGCTGGTCGAAGGGCAAGCCGGACATGTCCGGGGTGTACGTCGTCGGCGACTTCGCAGTCGACGGGATCTACAACGCCACCGACTCCGGCAGCGTCCAGGCCATCCTGTCCAACTTCCACACCGCCGCCTACTAAGGCCCCTGGCCTGCGGCTTCTCCTTAACTCCCCGGTTGTGCCTGCCTTGGAGGGCGTCTGGCACGACCGGGGATCACGCCCTCCGACGCCCTCCCCGCATCAAGGAGCATCATCGTGGCCGACGGCTACCAGAACCGTTTCATCCTCATCCCGTTCGACGACCTCGCCGACGGCTGCTCGGTGCTCATCCGCAACCCCAAGCTCCTGCCGCCGGACAAGCTGGAGGCCGTGTCGGCGGCCAGCGAATCCTCCGACCCGGGGGCGGCGCGGCAGGCGATGAACAGTGTCATGGCCGACGTCATCGTCGCCTGGCACAACGTCTACCCCGCAGATGAGGACCTCGCGGACATCGACCTGGACAACCCGGGCGACCTCGCTGCACTGATGGAGACCCTCGAATCCCGCAGTCAGGAGCCGCTGGGCAGGCCCACCGTCGACACGGTCGCCCGTCTGCCGCTGACGATCACTAACCGGGTCGCCGAGGAGTTCAAGAAGATCACCACCCCTCAGTAGGCCCCGGGTCGGAGTACTTCGAGGATGTTCTCCTGCCGGTGGAGAGCATCCTGAACGAGACCTGGGGCGGCAGCGAACCGGCCCCGCCGCAGTGGGTGGACTACCTGCTGATGAAGCGGATGCGCTGGTCCTGGGCCCAGTTGCAGGAGACGCCGGTGTATGTGCAGCGGTTCTGCCTGGACTTCCTGGGGTTGTCGGCCGAGGCGGAGCAGGCGCGGCACGACAAGGCCAAGCGTGAGGCGGAGGCCAAGTCCAAGCGGCGCTGACCGGGGGTGGGCGATGCCGGGCACTGTCGTGATCACCGGCATCGTCGAGCTTGGCGAGGCCCTCGAAGCGATGGCGGCCCGGGTGGAGGCGGCCACTGCGGAGGCGGTGAAGCTCGCTGCCGGCTTGGTCGGGGAACGGGCGCGGGCGAACCTGTCGCTGACGTCGCATGAGCGCGGCACGCCCACGCCGTCGGCGCCGAACCAGCCGCCGTCGATGATCTCGGGGACGCTGCGCGACAACTGGACTGACCCGCTGCCGGTGTCGGACGGCGCCGGCACGTGGGTGTGCACGCTCGCACCCACCACGGTCTACGCGGGGATCCAGGAGTACGGCGGCTGGACCGGCCGCAACCACGCCTCCTACCTGCCACCCAGGCCCTACCTGCGGCCGGCGGTGGATGACCTGCTGGCATCCGGACTCGTCGAGGACGCGTTCGTGCGTGCCTGGACGGCCGCGATCCACGTCTGACGTGCACGACTACCTGCCCTGCCCACTTATGTGACCGACAGGCAGGGGGCATTGTGTCGGACGTCATTCCCCCGATCATGGTCGAGCTCGGCGGGACTGCGGCCGAGTTCCTCAAGACGATCAACAGTGCTGTCTCGTCGTTGAAGCGACTGACCGCAGCTGCGACCGCTGCAGCCGAGGCGTGCGACACGGCGTTCGCGTCTCTCGCGTCGGCTGCCGAGGCGGCTGCGGCGTCTACCGATGTCGGGTTCGCATCGATCACCGAGGGTGCGACGGCGATGTCCACGGCCGTCGGGGAGGCGTCGGCGACTGCCGCTGAGGGCCTGGCGTCGATGGACGAGGCGGCCCGGGCCACGGGTGTGGGCATGTCGACGATGGGCGAGGAGATCGTCGCGTCGATGCAGGGCGCTGCTGCGGAGATTCAGGCCGCTGCGGTGGAGATGCGTGCGTCGATGGCGGAGGTGTCCGCGAGCGTCAAGGTCTCGGCGGAGGAGGCCGGGGCTGCGTCCGAGGGCATGGGCGCGAAGATGCTCGGCATCGGGGAGGTCAGCTCCACGCTGAAGGCCGCGGTGCCGCTGTCGCTGGCGGCGATCGGCTACGAGTCCGTGAAGATGGCCAGCACGTTCCAGGCGTCGACGACGCGGCTGGTGACGTCGGCGGGCGAGTCCGCCGCGAAGATCGACATGGTGCGTCAGGGCCTGCTGAATATGGCCGGCCAGGTCGGTGTGTCCGCTGACGACCTGTCGCAGGCCCTGTACTACGTGGACGCGGCCGGCTACCACGCCGGCGATGGTCTGACCGTTCTCAAGGCTGCTGCACAGGGCGCGGCAGCGGAGGGCGCAGACACCACCACCGTGGCCAAGGCCCTGACCGACGTCCTGGTGGACTACCACCTCAAGGCGTCGGACGCGGCGAACGTCACCTCGCAGATGATCGCGGCGGTAGCGAACGGCAAGACCAACCTGCAGGACTTCTCCGGAGCGTTCGCGAGCATCGTGCCTGCCGCGTCTGCTGCTGGGATCAGCGTCACGGACGTCATGTCCGCGTTGGCGCAGATGACCAACCACGGCTTCACCGCCGCTCGCGCCTCCCAGAACCTGGCGCAGGCGCTGCGGAGCATGCTCAATCCGACGAACGCGATGCAGGGCGCCTTCGCCACCTACGGGGTTTCCAGCGCCACCCTCAGGGAGAAGCTCAACGGCCCGAACGGGCTGACCGATGCGATGGAGTATCTGTCGCAGGCGGCCACGAAGGCGGGCAAGGAGGGGACTCCAGCTTTCGCTGCAGCTCTCAAATCGTTGATGGGTACGGCCCCGGGTGCGAATGCTGCACTGGCGACGGTGGGCGCCAACTACACGGCGACCGGGAACACGATCCTGGCTGTCGGAAAGGCCACTGCCGACGCGCAGGGCAAGGTTTCCGGGTTCGCCTTGGTCCAGCAGAACCTGTCGTGGCAGCTGAAGTCCCTGCGTGCGGGCTTCGACTCGGTGATGATCAAGATCGGTGACGGGCTCATCCCGATGCTGTCCGGCCTGATCACCCTCGTAGAGTCGAAGGCGACGCCGGTCATCCACGGCCTGTCCACGGCCGTGTCGGGCATCATGTCCGGCTTCTCCGGCAGCGCCACGAAGCAGGCAAAGCCGACCGCCCTGCCGGGCGGGAAGGGGCATGCGCAGCTCGACATCACCGAGCCGGCGGCCGCCCCGGATCTGACGCCGTGGCAGAAGGTCGGGGTGGTCCTGAAGCAGGTCGCCGGGGACCTGAAGACGTTCGGCGACGACGCGGCGAAGGCCTTCGGGAATCTGGCGAAGGCCGCCGGTCCGACGCTTGCGCTGCTGGGCGGTGCGGGCCTGACAGCGCTGAAGGTCATCGCCGGGATCCTGGCCAACGTGGTCGGTCCGGCACTGGTGCTGGTGACTGGGCTGATGGACAAGCACAAGGGCGTGATCCGCGACCTGATCGCAGTCGCGCTGATCCCACTGGCCCTGCGCCTGTCTGCTCTGGCGATCATCAAGCCGATCATGGCGGTAGCCGGGTTGGCCAAGGACATCGTCATGTTCCCCATCAATCAGGCCAAGCAGATCGGCACTGCGGTCAAGGGAGCGATGGACACCGCCCGCAGCGGCGTCGATACCGCTCGGGGCGTCTGGGGCGGCCTGCGCATGGCGGTCGTGACGGTCGGCCAGTCGATCGGGCAGTTCGCGAGCAACGCCGCGGGCACCCTGCGGACGTGGGGCGCAAACGTCGCCTCGACCGCATCCACGGCCTGGTCGTCGGTTTCGTCGACCGCGTCAACCGCGTGGTCCGGCATCGCTTCCGGGGCATCGAAACTGTGGACTGGCCTGCAGTCGGGCTTCTCGACGGCGACGTCAGCGATCTCGCAGGGTTGGACAGCGGCCGGGAACGGCTTGTCGGCGCTGGGAGGCCAGATCAGTTCAGCGGCCGGTGCCGCGAAAGATCTGGCTGTGAAGATGGGCGAGGCCGTTGCAGCTGGGGCCAAGAACGCCTGGTCCGGGATGCTGTCGGGGCTGCAGGCGGTGACGACGGCCACCAAGGCTGCGGCGCTGGCCGCGTGGGATCTGACGACGAAGACACTGGCTTCGGCGGCGGCGGCATTGCGGGCGGCTGGCGCATGGGTCCTCGACAAGATCCAGCTTGCGGCGACCGCTGTGGCCGAGGGCCTCGCCTCAGCGGCGGAGTGGGTCCTGAACGTGGCGATGGACGCCAACCCAATCATGCTGGTGGTGATCGCCCTAGCCGCGATCGTCGGCGCGTTGATCTACGCGTACAACCACTTCACCTGGTTCCGCGACATCGTGAACGCCTGCTTCAAGGCGGTCGGCGACGCCGTCTCCTGGATCGTCGACTTCGTGAAGGCCCACTGGCCGCTCCTGCTTGCGATCATCACCGGGCCGATCGGCATGGCGGTTCTGCTGATCTCCCGGTACTGGTCGCAGATCAGCGGGTTCTTCTCGGCAGGCTGGAACTTCGTGGTCTCGGCTGGCGAGAAGGCGGCGACGTGGCTGGCGGCGCTGCCGGGCCGGATCTGGGGCTGGTTCTCTGGCGCGGGAAAGTGGCTGTACAACGCCGGGGTCAGCATCATCGAGGGCTTGTGGAACGGCATTCTCTCGATGGGCTCCTGGATCGCCGGCCAGATCACCCAGTTGATCAAGGATGTGATTCCCGGGCCGGTCCTGTCGATCCTCGGCATCCACTCGCCCAGCACGGTGTTCCACGAGATCGGCGTCAACACCATGCTCGGCCTGGCCGGCGGCATCACCGCCACCGGGCCCCAGGCCGCCAACGCCTCACGGCAGATGGCCATGGGCGTCATCGCCGCAGGCTCCCGCGCCCTGACCGGCGGTGTACTCGCCGCAAGCCCCGGCGGAAGCCTCGCGGTCGCTGCGGGCGGTGCCTCGGGCGGCTCGAACCTGCCGACGATCGTCGTCAACGTCGACGGCAAGAAGCTCTTCGAAGTCGTCCAGACACAGGCCCTGCGCTACGGGCGCCGCAACCCGACCACCGGCGTCGTCTACGGCACGTCCTGACAGGGGGTTGTGATGGTCAATCCCCTGCTCGCCACCGTGGTGGACGCGTTCACCACCGGGTCGCTCAACCTGACGCTGTGGAACAACACCACCGGCGGCGGCGTGGTCACCCTCGCCGCCGCCGGCCGGGTCGCGATCCAGGCCACCAGCGCCAACCCGCAGCTCGGCGCGACCGGACCGTACAACGCCACCGGGCAGACCTTGTACGCGCGCATCACTCCGGCCCTGGCCGGGACCGGCGCCGGTGTGGTGCAGACCGTGATGACGGTCCAGAAGGACGCCTCCAACTACGCCCAGCTGTTGTGCAAGCCCGGTACCGTCTGGCAGGCCAGCGTGGTCATCGCGGGCACACCCACCACGGTGAGCCTGCCCGCGTTCGATCCGACCGCGCACGCCTGGTGGAAGATCACCGAGTCGTCCGGGAACTGGCTGTTCTCGGTGTCCGCCGACGGGGCCGCGTGGACGCAGGTCGCCTCCATCGCCTACTCCTGGTCTGCGGCCGCGGTGTCGGTGGCATTCGGCGCCGGGTCCTCCACCGTGTCCGGCGAGGTCGCGTACGTCGAACACGTCAACACCCTGTTCGGCACAACGGGTCTGTCGCCGTCGTGGCCGCAGGTCGGGTTCCAGGTGGCGTTCAACGGCAACGCCTCCATGTCGGTCCCGCCCGCCTACGTGGACCTGTCCTCGCGCCTCAGCGGCTCCTGGTCCGCCCAGCTCAGCGGCCGACAGTACGAGCTGGACCAGATCCAGTCGGGGCAGCTCACCGCGAGCCTGAAGAACCTCGACGGGGCCCTGGACCCCACCAACACCTCGTCGCCGTACTACCCCAACGTCCTGCCGATGAAGCCGTGCCGGATGATCGCGACATGGCCGCCGACCAGGAACCTGATGGACGCCGGCCTGGCGAACGGCACCGGCGTCGGACTCATCGGCTGGACGTTCGGCTCCATCGCATCCGGCACCGTCCCGGCAGCCCCCACCGGGCACACCACAGCAACCGAGTGGACGTTCGCGGCCCACACCGCCAACACGTGCGAGCTGTGGCAGGGATTGTCCACCGAGGCCGCCACCTCTCCGGCCAGTCAGGCGGCCATCTCCCTGACCGGAGGCGGGGGCGGCACCTGGAGCTCAACCGTCTGGGTCTCCTCGGCAGTCGGTACCGCGACGGGTATCACCGCCGTGCTGCAGCTGTGCTGGTACGACGCGACCGGCACGCAGCTTTCGGTCAGTGCTGGTAGCGGGATCACGATTCCCGCGTCCGGAACCTGGACGCAGGCCACTGTCACCGCAGCCGCACCGGCGACGGCGGTCTCGTGCCGCCCGGCGTTCCTCATCACGTCCACCACCTCGGCGTCCAGCACAGTGCTGCTGACGGCGTGGCAGACGGAGCTGGCGTCCACGCCCACCCCCTGGGCGTCACCGGGGATCGCCTACCCGCTGTGGGCCGGGTTCGTGGAGCGCTGGCCGCAGTCCTGGGACCACTCCGGCACCTACGGGCTGATGAACATCACCGCCGTCGATGCCCTGGCGGCCCTGGCCCAGTTCACACTGAATCCGTCGACCGATGCGCAGCTGTTGTCGCTCAATCCGACGCGCATGTATCCGCTGAACGAGCCGTCCGGGTCGACGACGTTCCGTGACGTGACCGGCAAGCACGGCCCTGTGATCATCGGCACCTCCCCGTACGGGGCAGGGACCGTGACGCCGGGTACGAGCATCACCGGCACCGGTTTCGTGGGTGCTGCTGGGCCGGTGGTGCACTTGGCGAACCCTGCGCCGAGCAACACCTCCGGCGCGGGCAACTGGCTGGGCGTGCCCTCTCCCATCGGGCCCCCCACTTCGGGCGGCTGGACCCGGATCATCTGCTTCCGCACCACCCAGGTGCCGGGGGCTGGCACGGTCATGTCCCTGTGGTCGGCGCAGGGCATCAGTGCGACCAATCCCCCGCAGGCGCTGTTCTATATCGACGCCAGCCAGCATGTGACCGCGTTCGTGCAGAACACGGCCGGCCAATCCATGATCACCAGTTGTCCGACGGTAGCGGTGTGCGACGGCAACTGGCACATGGCCACGTTCATTCTCGACCCCACCGGCAAACTTCTGAACATCAACGTCGACGGCGCCGGATTCTTCACCACCAGCGCCAACGACTGCCATCCGGTGGGCATCGCCTACGACGTACTCGGGGCCAACGTGGTCCCGAGCCAGGGCCTGTACACGTGGTTCTTCACCGGCGATCTCGCCTACGCCACGGAGATTCCCACCAACAATGTGCCCTCGTTTTCGGACATCGCGAACGGATTTGCCACAGGCTGGGCCGGCGAGACGTCTGCGGCGCGGGCGCAGCGGATCCTGACGCTGTCCGGGTACAGCGGGGCGTTGAGCAGCATGGACGCCACGACGGCGATGGCCGGCGCAAATCTGGCCGGCCAGGGTGTGATGACTGCACTGCAGTTGGTGGCGGACACCGAGAACGGGCAACTGTACGCCGACGGCGCGAACACCGTGCAGCTGGCGGGCCGACTGTGGCGGTACTACCAGAATGCGCCTGCGGTATTCATTGGTGAGCAGCAGGCGTCGAGTGGCGAGATTCCATACCTGGATGACATTTCCATCGAGTTCGACGACACGCACATTTACAACGTCGCGCAGATCACGAATTCGGGGCCGCCGGGGTCGACGCAGCAGCCGTACGCGCAGTCCATCAACGCGGCCTCGTCGGCTGCGTACGCTCCGAGGACGCTACAGCGGACGATCAACGTCAATGACCCGACCGTTCCGCTGTACGCCGCCCAGTACCTGACGTCGCAGTACGGTCAGCCGCTGGCGCGGGTGGCGGCGCTGACGGTGGACCCGGCGAGCAACCCGGCCCTGTGGTCGCAGTTGCTGGCGCTGAGCTTCGGCAGCCGGGTGCAGGTGTCGAGGCGTCCGCCGTCGGGCCCGGGCGCGCAGCCGATCGTGCTGCAGCAGTTCCTGGAGCACCTGGCCTGGGACGGCGACGATCAGGGCAACTTCCGGGCGTCGATGCAGCTGTCGGCGGCGCAGCCGTTCCTGGGCTGGTGGATCATCTCCAGCCTGCACACGACCGTGCACACCGCCTCGAACGTCGGCGACACCGTCATTACCTTCAATCCGCTCACCGGCTCCACCCTCAACCCCGCCGCCGCCGTGCTACCTCCGGGGACCGTGCTGACGCTCGGGTACGGGGATCCGGTTCACAGCGAGAACGTCACCGTGCAGTCCGTGGCCGCAACGTCGCCCGGCTACGCCAGCGTCGCCGTCACGCTCACCGCGGCCACCGTCCACTCCCATGCGGTAGGAGCGGTGGTGTGCCAGCCGCTGCCCGGCGGCTACACCCTGCCTGCCCTGCCCGCGGCGTCGTTCCCGTCGTCGCTGGACGCGGGCGCGACCTTGTCGGCCACGACTCCGCGCGTCTCGTACTGACCCTGCCCGCATCGCAGCGCCCTGGCCATCCGGTTGGGGCGCTGGCGGCGTGGGCCCGATCCGGCTGGAGGCCGCGTTGACCGGACTCGCTGTCCCCATCCCCTACCAGTGGTCCGTCGGCGACGTCGGTTCCGCTGCCCTTCTGGACGCGCAGCTCTACAGCGGGCTCACCTTCTTGCTCAACCCGCCGCTGGCCACCCTGACGGTGACCACACCTCAGGCGGGCATCGCGACTGGTGCCGCGCCGTCGACGGCGATCGCGTTCGACACGACCGTCACGGACACCTACGGCGGTCACTCCAACGTCACCAACAACTCTCGGTATACGGCGCAGGTCGCGGGCACGTACTGGGTGCGGGCTGCGGTGTGCTGGCCGACGAACGCGACGGGTTCCCGCACGTCACAGATGTACGTGAACGGCTCGGCGATCGCCTACGCACAGGTTCAGCTGCCGGCGGCGCCAGCGAGCACGTTCACGATCCCGGAGATCACCGGTCTGATCCCGATGAACGCGGGCGACTACCTGGAGTTCAAGGTCGGCCAGAACTCAGGCTCGACGCTGACGATCACTGCGGCGGGCACTGTGATGCAGATCGTCCGTGTCAGCAACTGACCGCCTGTCCCGCCTGATGCACCGAGGGGGTGACTGTGCCAGATGAGGTGTCCCTCGGTGAGGTGGCGCGCCGCCTTGAAGCCCATGAGCAGCGCACGATCAGCGAGCACCGTGACCTGGGCGACCGGATCACCAGGACGGCTCAGGACGCGGTGCAGGCCGACGTCCACGACCGTATCGAGCGGGACCGGGACAAGGAGCTCGCGAAGCTGGAGAAGCGCGTCGAGACGCTGGAGCAGCGCCCGGGTCTCACGTTGGGCAGGTGGGCTGTGATCGCGACGGCGGTGATTGCGATGCTGGCGCTCGCGGTGCAGGCCTACGGGACGCTGCGGGGGGCCAAGTGACGATTCCCGATGCGGTGCGGCCGAGGAAGCCGCGCCGGGAGACGCTGGCCATGGCGACTGGGCTGCTGCTGGTGCTGCTCGTTGTGGCGTTCGCGCTGGTGGCGTTGCGGGCCGCGGCGGATGCGCAGCATCGTGCGCAGGCCACGCAGTCGGCGGATGCTACGGCGATCGCCCAGTTGTCGACTGCGCTGAATCAGACGCGTGATCAGCTGACGCAGCATGGGGTCGTCCCGAAGGCGCCGCCGCCTGGTGCGATCGTTCAGGGCATTCCGGGCGCTGCGGGGTCTGCTGGTCCGGCGGGTCCCGCTGGCGTTCCTGGCGAGAACGGGGCTGTCGGCCCGGCTGGCGCCGTGGGTCCGGTCGGCCCGGCGGGGAAGGACGGTGCGGTGGGGGTCCAGGGGGCGACTGGACCGGCTGGCGTGGTCGGGCCGGCGGGTGCAGTCGGTGCCGCTGGTCCTTCCGGAGCCCAGGGTCCTGCTGGTCCGGCCGGTCCGGCCGGGGCCCAGGGCAGTGCCGGGCCGGCTGGGCCTGCGGGTCCGGCGCCGAGCGGGTGGACGTTCACCTACGCCGGTGTGACGTACGCCTGTGCGCCGTCGTCGGCGGGGTCCACGCAGTACTCGTGCACTCCGCAGTCGCCTGCCCCGTCGTCTCCGCCGTCGACTCCGGCCCCGTCGCAGCAGGCCACGGCTTCGAAGCAGCACACGGTGCACCGGACGGGTGCTGCGGTGTCGACGGGTCCGGGGAGGCCGTGATGGTGGGTCTGCTCGCGCACTGGCTGGGCCTGGACAACGCCTCCGGGCCTCCGTACTTGTGGTGGTCCGGCGCCGGCGCGGATCTGGGTGAGCTGGCGATCATCGGGGGCCTGGTGAGCATCTACCGGCGCCACAACTGCGAGGTGCACCGCTGTTGGCGGCTGGGGCGGCATGCGACTGCCGCAGGGCACATGGTGTGCCGTCGGCATCACCCGCTGGATCGGTTGACGTCGGCTGACGTCGTGTCGGCGCACGAGGAAGCGGGGCGGTCGTGAAGCGCCTGTACTGGGTCCTGGCCGTGGCTGGGCTGCTGGGCCTGGATGTGTACTTCCTGGGCTGGAGGCTCGCTGAGGTCCAGGGGAACGTGGAGGCGCAGTTCATCATCGTGACGCCGGCGTTCGTGGTGTCGCATGTGCTGCATCGGCGGCGTGCGGACCGTCATCATGCCGAGCAGCTCGCCGCAGTGGAGCAGCAGCACCAGGAGCGTTCTGAGGCGGATGCTGTGCTGCATCGTCAGGTTGGTGAGCTGCACGACTGGCATCTGCGCGGGGTTCTGCCGCCGGACACGCTGAAGCCCTGACCCTCATCTCATCCTCGCCCCGCGCCTACTGGCCGGGGCTTTCGCATACCTACCCTCGGAGGTTCCTGTGGCGCTGGCTGATCTGTCGGCCCTCGATGGCTACAAGACCGGCGGATTCCCGCCGGGGTATCTCAGCGTGCTCCGCACCTTCTACTCCCCTGTCGACGCCGTGCATGACGTGCTGCTCACGATGGTGAAGTCCGCCACGAAGTCCCTGGTCGTCGCGATGTACGGCTTCGACGATGACGAGTTGGCGGCGGCGCTGCACGAGAAGTTGGACGACGAGCACTGCTTCGTGCAGCTGACTCTGGACTCTTCGCAGGCGGGTGGGGTGCATGAGCGGGCCCTGTTGGCGAAGGACGCCTTCCCGGCCAACTCGGTGGCGGTGGGCCGCTCGGAGCACGGGGCGATCATGCACATGAAGGTGATGATCGTGGACGGGGTGGACACGGTGTCGGGGTCGACGAACTGGTCCCGGTCGGGTGAGTCGTTGCAGGACAACGAACTGAAGATCGTTCGGGATCCGCTGGAGGCAGCGTGGGCCCGGGCTCGGGTCGATGCGATCCATCAGCACATGCTGGCCGTCTCGGGCGCGAAGGCGGCTGCCTGATGGGGATCTGGGGTGAGGATTGGGCGTCGTACCAGTCGGCGGCGCCGGACACGTCGGGCCTGTCGTTCGCCTTCGTGAAGGTCACAGAGGGGACGGGGTACGTCAACCCGGAGTGGCAGTCGCAGCGGGATCACGCGAAGGCGAACGGTCTGGTGTGGGGCGGCTACCACTACCCGCACATGGGTGCCTCGGTGCAGACGGAGGCGGACTTCTTCCTCTCCCAGGTGGCGTGGAAGCCCGGGGACTTGGTGTGCCTGGACTGGGAGGGCTACGACGCGGCGAACGCGGGCGTGTCGAGGTCCCAGCAGGCTGCGTACAAGGACGCGTTCCTGCACTACGTGAAGGGCAAGCTGCCGCACAACCCGGTGGGCGTGTACGCCAACGTCGACTACTGGCACAACGTCGACACGACGGGCTACTACGGCGACTTCCTGTGGATCGCGACGGCGGGGCTTCCGGCCGGCCAGCCCGGGATCAGCGCCCCGTGGCTGTTCCACCAGTACTCGGCTGCGTCGGTTGATCACGACTACTGCCATCTGGCCAGCACGCAGGCGCTCCGCGATTGGGCGCTGGCGTTTGCTTCACCCTCGACTCCTCCTGGAGGTACTGACATGCCGATGACTCCGGCTGATGTTCAACTGCTGCTCAACACCCGGGTGCCGCTGGCGAAGCTCCCTGGTGGCTACGTGCCGTCCGTGGCGGAGCTGCTGAACGGTTCGAAGACGGCGGATGACCAGCTCGCGGCGCTGGGGAAGACCGTGTCGGCGCAGGGTGCGGCGATCACGGCTCTGGTGGCCCAGCTCGGCGCTCAGCATCCCGGCGTGGATACGGCGGCGGTCGTCGCTGCGGTGCAGGCTGCGATTGCGGCGGCGGTGGTGCACGTGGACGTGGCGGTGACCCAGCCGCCTGCCGCACCGTGACCGGGGCTGTGGTGGTTCGGCCGGGGGATCTGGGTCTGGTCCACGATCGCACGTCGGGTGGTGTCGCGATCGGTGTGGCGGAGTTCCTGGATGAGCTGATGCTGGGCCACTGGCGGAAGGCCGAGCGGGACTCGCTGTACCGGCACGTCTTCGTGGTGGAGTCTGTCGATCCGGACGGCACTGTGCACGCGATCGAGGCGTGGCCGGGCGGTGCGCGCCGGAGCACCTATCGCGCGGATGCCCCGGACGTCCTGTGGTCGTCCGGGCGCGGTGGCCTGTTCGACCTGAGTGATGCTCAGCGGGACATGGTCGTCGCCTGGTCCGTGGCGCATCTGGGTGCGCCGTACAGCTGGGCCGCATACCCGCTGAAGGCCCTGAAGGACTGTCCGTTGCCGGTGCCGTTTGTGGAGCGGGCGATGGAGCGGCAGGTGACCGAGTCGGGGCACTTCATGTGCTCCTGGTTCGGGGCGGCTGGTTACGAGGCGGCTGGTGTCCACTGGCCGAAGCCGGTGTGGGATCTGGCGCCGTCGGACCTCGGTGATCTGGTCCTGTCGGCGCCGCTGCTCAGCTCCTGAGCGCCCCGCCTGGTCCGCCGAGCCCCTGCTTGCGCTGCTCGGCGCGCATCCGGATGCCGTCGTCGAGGAACCCGTCCAGGTCGCCGTCGAGGACGGCTTGCGGGTCGTGTTCCTCGCGGCCGGTGCGGTGGTCGGTGACGCGCTTGACGGGGGCCATCACGTAGCTGCGTATTGTCGCCATGGCCCCATTGTGCCGGTGGAGGTGGTGTCATGGCCCGGATGCTGGGTGTGTGTCAGCGCTCGTGGTGTCCGATCTGCCGGACGGGTTGGGGTCTGGACTGCCCGGACGTTTCCCGGTCGAAGGGTGCGGCTCGGGCGGCGGAGAAGCGCGAGTGGCGGCGGGAGGCGGCGGCGTACGCTGGTGCTGCTGCTCGTCTGCGGTGGGCAACCTCCGCACCCAGGACGCTGGCATAGCCGGGTGGCAGGTCTGCCGGATCAGGTCGGGCGCGGGTGACCGCAGTCCCTCCCGCCGTCGACGGCCCAGTCTGGGGCCTATCAGCGTGGCGGGGTAGAGGCCCCGGAGATGTGCGCGTTCGGGCCGTCCTTCGGGGCGGCCCGTTCTGCGTATCCTGCTTCTGATGGAGCACTGCCCGGTTGCGCACCGGGTGGTCGCTGCTGGCCCGGCCGATCCCTGTACTCCCGGGTTGGGGTTGAACCCCAGGGCTGGCACCAACTTGAGCCCCGTTCGTCTGGCCTTCGGGCTGGGCGGGCGGGGCTGTTTTGCGTTTTCCCGCTGCTGCTGCGGGAGTTGAGTGCCACCCTGCTGGGTGGTGGTTCAGGTGAACAAATAACGCTACTCGACGGTCCTCTAACGCACGGTCAGTGACCGTTTGGTGGGCGCGGGATGACGCTCAGTAGGCGTAGCATTTTCGTATCGACCGTCGATCCGACTGGCCGAACACAGCTATGAGCCCCCGCGCGGATGGGTCCGCCGAGGGCTATGGCACAGAGGGAGAGAGAGACCTCCTTGAGCAGTCCCGACTCTAACCTGCCCGCGCCCAGCTTCAACAGTGGGGGTCAGGTTCCGGAACTCGGATCGTTCGAGTTCCACGGCGACCTCGTCACCGTCGTCACCACCGAGACCGGCAACTGGGCCGTCCTTGGCCAGCTCTGCCAGAACCTCACGCTCGACCCCAACGGGCAGCGGCAGGCCATCGAGCGGAAGTCCTGGTCGCGGGGCAAGACGTGCGTAACACACGTCCAGCTTCCCGGCGACACCCAGGCCCGGCCGCAGTTCCTGATCCATGAGCGCATCGTGCCGATGTGGCTGGCGAACATCACGGCCAGCCGGATCAAGGACGAGATCATCAAGGGCCGCATCGAGACCGCCCAGGTTGAGCTCGCCGACGCGCTCTACGAGTACGCCTCGCGGCGTCACCCCAGCAGGCCTGAGCCCACCAAGCTGGAGCTCGCGAAGGATCTCGTGGCTGTCCTTGAGGCGAAGGAGGCGCTGGAGGCCGCGAACCGGGTCCTGATGCCGAAGGCCAGCAAGTGGGAGGCTCTGTGTAACTCGGAGGGCCTGATCGACATGAACGCGGCGGCGAAGGCGTTCCGGGACTTCACCGGCGGGCTCGGGCGGACGAAGTTCATGGACATGCTGCGGTCGGACGATGTGCAGTTCCTGCAGGTCCAGAATCCGCGTATCCCGTATGAGCAGCACGTCAAGGCGGCTCGGGCGGAGGTGAAGTTCGTGCGGGCCGGCCGGATCGTGGTGGAGCAGACGTTCTTCACCGCGAAGGGCATGGACTGGCTCGCGGACCGGCTCGGGATCGGGACGGCGGCGCTGGCCATAGCCAGCTGATCAGGCGCGCGGCCCGCTTCTCCTGCTGGAGGGGCGGGCCGCTCTGCTGTTCCCAACTCCTAATCCGGTAGCTGCTGGGAGCAGATTGGTAGTTCAGGCGGCGGCTGGCGCGGGTTCGTCCTCGGCGTCGTGTGCGGCTGCGAGCCATGCTTCGACGAGCGCTGCGTACTGGTCGCGTTCGGCCTGCGTCCACGCCCGGCCGCCGCGTGCGAGGGCGTGGGCGCGGATTGCCTCGTTCGCTTGCGTCACCGCACGGCGGCGATCATCAGCAGAGGCAGCAGGCATTGATCCATTCTCGCAGCCGCAGGTGAACAGCAGCGACCGGACATGCAACCGCCCCCGTCAGCCGAAGCTGCGAGGGCGGATCGCGTATACCAGCCGCGCCGGGCTGAGTATCGTTCCTGGTGTCGAGTCAAGAACGGAGTCCAGTATGCCCGTGACCGAGCCCGAAAGCATCGGCCAGCGCATCAAGCGCTACCGGAAGCTGCGCCACCTCACCCAGACCGGCCTCGCCACCGCAGCCGGCGTGTCCTACAGCATGGTGTTCCAGATCGAGCAGGGAAAGAAGCAGGGCAGCCCCAGCGTCATCGCCGCGATCGCCCGCGCCCTGTCCGTGGCCGCGACCGACCTCATCGGCCAGCCCTACCTGGTCGAGCTGCAGCAGGACCAGCTCGACGTCCTGATCCAGCCGATCCGCTGGGCCCTGGACGTGTACGACCTCGGCGTGGACCCGGACATCGCGCCGCGCCCGCTGGACAAGCTCACGGCCGAGGCGGACCGCATGTGCGCGCTGATCCGGGCAACCGACCTGCGCACGGCGGCGACGGAACTGCCTGCGCTGATCCTGGAGACGACGACGGCCGCGCACATGGCACCGTCGGACCGGGCCTGGGCCACGCTCGCGTCCACGTACCGCACCGCCTACGACGTGGCGACGAAGCTCGGGTACCCCGACCTTGCAGCTCTCGCCCTCGATCGCATGGCGTGGGCTGCCGAGCGGGGCTCGGACCCGATAGTGGCCAGCATCCGGCAGTACCTCCGCAGCCTCGCCTACCTGCGCGCCGGCGAGTACCGCACCGGGCGGCGTCTGGTCGCCGTCGGCGCGGCGACGGCGGCACTGGCCGACCCGGGCCGGGTCCGCGACGTGGTGACCGGCCAGATCCAGCTGGGCGGCGCGGTACTGGCCGCCCGGGACAAGGACGGTGCGGCGGCGGAGGAGCATCTCGCCGAGGCGGCGCGTATGGCGGCACGCACTGGGGAGGCTGCGCAGGTGCACTGGCTGTCGTTCGGGCCGTCCAACGTCGCGGCGCACAGGGTTTCTGCGCTGGTGGATCAGGACCTGTATGCGAGGGCCCTGGGTGTGGCGAAGACGGTGCGGATTCCGGAGGACTGGCCGGCGTCGCGTGCGGCTCATCATCGGACGGAGATCGCGCGGGCGCAGTTGTGGACGGGGCGTTCGGATCAGGCGTTCCAGTCGCTGTTGGCGGCGCGTCATCTGGCGCCGCAGCAGACGCGGTACAGCTCGTCGGTGCGGGACACGGTGGCTGGATTGTTGTCGGCTAAGCGGTCGGCGCCGGAGACGCTGGCGAACTATGCGTCGTGGATCGGCATGTAACTGCACGTCAAGGACTATCACCGAAGAGTGATAGTTAAGGGTGCATATTGCCATCACCCTGTGACTGTGAGCCAAGCCACAGTCACAGGGAGATCCGCATGAGAACCGCCCGCACCATCGGGCCCGTCTGGATGCCGCAGCCCAACACCGTCGCCTGCCTGCCCGCCGGACGCTGGTGGGACGCCATCGTCGTCCCCCAACTCCAGGGCCTCGACGCCCTTGAGATCCTCGACCACGAGTCCGGGCGCGCCCCGGGCCCGGTCATCTGGGAACCTGCCGCGCGCCTGCCGCGCCTGTACTTCCTCGTGCCCACGGGAACCGCCGACACGTGGACGGCACCGGACACGCAGGCCCTCGGTACCGCAACGTTCGTGGTCGTTCCCGGGCCGACGTCGATCGAGCCCCCCGGGGTGCACTGGCTGGTCCCGCCGGACCCCGACGAGCCGGACGGCCTGGTCGACGCCGGACGGCTCGCAGAGGTCCTGGGAGAGCTGCGCCTGGCTGCCGCGTCATGACGGCGCTGATCCTGCCGGAGCCAGTCGAGGCCGGTGTGCTCTGGGACGTCGTGGCGATCCCGGCCCGACGCGGCCTGCGCCTGTTCGAGTGGCTTGCCGCCGACTACCCGGACCAGCTCGGCCCGGTCGCGCATTCCGCCCGCTCCTGGCAGACGTACTGGCTCGTCACGTTCGGCACCTTCCCGCAGGAATGGCCCCAGGGCTGCAGGCTCCTGGGCCTCGGCTCGTGGGTGACGCTGCCCCAGCTCGGCCTCGACGCCCACTCGGCGTGCTGGTTACGGCGCCCGGACGCCGATCTCGACGCCACCACCCTCACCCTCACCGGCGCGGTATGGCTTGCCGCCGCCCTCGACACCCATGGGAGCATCCTGTGACCCACACCCCTCGTATCTGCGCGATCTGCCACGAGCCCACCACCGGCATGATGACGCCGGTCAAGCTCGGCGACCAGACTCTCGGCCGTGTTGCCCTCGGGCACAACGACTGCCTGCGCCAGCTCATGGAGATGCTGTCCGCCGACATGGCCGCCGCCGAGGCCGGCGAGTGAGCCAAGCTCAGAAGCCGGCCCTCCCGCAGCGCGCCTCGGGCTACTGCACGTACTGCGACCGCTGGGTCCGGGATGGTGTCGTCATCGGCGAGGACCACGGCAACAGCGGCGGTGGCCGCACCATCGTCCGGCATCAGGCGCATCTCGGGCTCGCGCGGCCCGTCGGTCACACCCGGCCGCGGCGGTTCCTGGAGTGACGGAGCTACTCGGCTGGCCGCTGACGGAGGAGGAGTCCCCCGCCGACGATGATCCGCAGCCACTCGTTGATCTGGTCGCGGAAGAGTTCGGTCATGTGGCCTTCGGCGACGAGCCACAGGACCAGGCCGGGGCGTTCGTAGCAGGCGCACAGGCGGCCGGGCTGCAGGAGCTTGTCGTCGGGCGTCACGATCTCGTACATGGCCCTGGCCACCTCGGGACTGTCCGCAGGTGCGGCGAGGAGCCTGTCGGGGAGTATCGCGCCGGGCCGGACTCCCCAGATGCCGGGGTCCATGATGGCGAGTTTGGCGGCGTTGAGGTCGCGGATCAGCTCGGCGGTGATCTCACCTCGGCGGCAGGTGGTGACGATGTCGTCGCCGTCGAACCGAACACGGCACGCCTCGCCCGGATCCAGCAAGTCGGGCACAGGCGCCCCAGGGACGAGGCCGGATCCGGGTTCTCGCTCGAACACGTAGACACTGCTGGGCATGGGGTCCTCCCCGGGGGACATACGGTGCAGACACAGCACGATGCCAGGTCCCTGACCTGCGGTCTAGGGTGCGTCCGGGGCCTGGGCGGCGTGCCGCTGGGCGACGTTCTCGGCATACCGGATCAAGCGGGCAAGCTGCCCTGGGCTCATCTCGTCCATGCGCTCGATGAGAACCTCGACCATCTCGCCCGGCCGGTCGGGGTGCTCGATGGGTGTGAGGTGGAGGGCGAAGTACTGGGCTCCGGCGGCGAGCTTCACGGTGTCCGACGGCAGTTCGAGACCTCGGGCGAGCGCCTCCAACTCGATGGCGCTCGGGGCTTCTCTCATCTCGCCGAGCTCCAGGCGCCTGATCCAGGTGTAGTTGAGCGTCGTCGGCAGGGGTCTGCCGGTGCGCAGGTCGAGAGTGCCTGCGGGCGCGACGATGGGGCATCGGGCTGCGAGGTCACGCAGCGGCAGGCCGTAGCTGATCTTCCCGGTTTTGGAGACCCTCTTGAGTTTGGCGCGGGTGTCGCGCACGAGCCGGGAGAGCTGACCGGGGGATGTCGCTTCCGCCATGGATTGCCCACCATTCGCCGACTCGTCCTGGTGCAGGATCTAGACACATGTTGGCTCGCCCAGCGGGAGTTCGCCAGTGGAACTCGCTCAATTGACCGGATTTCCGTTGCGGTACCTGAACATCTAGACAGGCACACTCGCCGGTGCAACCATCGTCTGTATCCCAGCCGTCACGCAGGGCTACAGCCGTCAGTGCGCCCGCACGGAGGAACCTCATGCCGCCCGAGTTACCCGTCAGCTCGTAGCATCGTCGTCCGGCATCTCCCAGTCGTCGCTGAAGAGCCAGATCACGGGTACGCGTAGTGCGTCGGCGATGTCGAGGGCTGCGTCGATGGTGATGCTGGTGCGGCCGTTCTCGATGCCGCCGATGGATCGTTCGTCGATGCCGACGATCTCGCCGAGGGCTCGTTGGGTCAGGTTGCGTCCTCGGCGGAGGCTGCGGATCCGGTCACCGATCTGCTCGCGGCGCCTGATGGTGGCCGGGCGGGATGATCGGTACGGCACCCTGTCAACGCTGGCGGGATCAAGATCCAAAGTCGATGCACTTAACTTCCGATTTTTCGATCATGGAAGCACGGGAACTGCCAAACCAGTAAGGACCAACAACCAGTTTCACTACTAGCACGCCAGTTCGAAAGCTGCTTGAATCCTCAACGGCTGGCATATGCCAGAGCAACAGCGCCACCGCTCCCCCCATCCCGGGACGCAGGCCCACGGCGCTCCCCGCGCCACCCCCTCATGGACCGTCCAACCCGGAGCAAGATCTTGACTGGCCTAGAACCAGACCTCTCCCGGCTCACCCCCGCGCAACGACTCCACTGGCGTGTTGCAGCCGAGGCATGCGCGTCGGCCAGCCAAACCGATCTCAGCCAGGCCCCGCCGGAGGTCGCCCTGCTCGTCGACCGCCTCCGAACATGTCTCGGCGACATGCTCCAGCAGATGGCGGACTACCACTGCAAGAGCACGGACACTCCTTGATGCGCAGGCCTACGACTGTGCTTTGGGGAACTGTACGTGCGGCCAGTAGGTACCGGCTGTCACCGGCGCCAGGTTGAAGCCGATCAGCATCACCACCGCGCCGGTGACCACCGGCGGCAGCACCGCGTGGATGATCCGCGCGCCCAGCACCCGCACCACCAGGCCGCAGGCCAGCAGCACCGCGCCGACCGACAGCAGCGCGCCGGTCACCGTCGCGGTCGACCCGCCCTGGGTCCGGATCACCGCGGCCACCCCGACGAAGGAGAGGCTGCTGCCGAGATAGCTGGGCACGGTGCCCCGGGTGGCCAGCAGGAACAGCGCGGTGGCCACCCCGGACATCATGATCGCCAGATTGGGGTCCAGGCCCATCAGCACCGGTGCCACGAAGGACGCCCCGAACATCGCCACCACGTGCTGCGCACCGAGCCCGACCGTGCGCCCCCAGCTGAGCCGCTCGTCCGGACGCACCACCGCGCCCGGCTCCGGCGGCCGGCCGCCGTTGTGCAGCTTCCAGCCGAGGCCCCACGCCATGCCCTGCCCCCAGACCCGCCGCGACTCCGACCAGAACATGATCACGTTACTCCGCGTCGTCCCCCCACACCGCCGTACTGACGGTGTGTCACCGCCGGGTCCGTCGGGCGGCGCAGCCGTCCGCCGAGGCCGGTGACCCATGGCCCTTGACATCACATGGTCATCGGATCAGATTCCTGACGGGTCATCAGATCCAGCTTGTCAGATCCCCGTCGCCCGGTCGTCCCGCAGCCGCGGCCTGGTCGCCCCGCCCTGCGCGCGCCGCGCCCGCGCGCCCCCGTACCTCATTCCCAAGCCCACAGCACCACCCAGTCCCCTCCCCCACCTGCTCGGAGGCTCCGGACCCATGGCACCCTCTCGTCACGACCCGGCCCCGGCGGGCCGCGACGCCGCCGCCCTGTCCCGCCGCGCGCTGCTGAGCGCGGCCGCCGGCGGACTCGCACTCGGCGCCCTGCAGTGGGCCCCGCACACCCGTATCCCGGCCGGCAGCGCCGCCGCCACGCTCACGGCCCCGCCCGGCTTCCCGGCCGGGATCACGCTGTACCAGCAGACCTTCCAGAACTGGTCCGAGGAGGTGACCGTGAACGGGCTGTGGACCTGCGCCCCGGCCACCGCCCAGGACGTGGTCACCCTCGCCAACTGGGCCCACGCGCAGGGCTGGCAGCTGCGCCCGCTGGGCGGCGGCTACAGCTGGTCCCCGGTCGTGGTGGCCCCCGGCACCCCGTCCACCGTGGTGCTGGTGGACACCACCCAGCACCTGACCGCCGTCAGCGTCACCCCCGCCACCGGCACCGCGCCCGCCTCGGTCACCGCCCAGCCGGGCATCACCATGGACACCCTCCTCGGCATCCTGAAGAACGCCGGCTACGGGCTCACCGGCTTCCCGGTGATGGGCTCCGCCACGCTCGGCGGGGTGCTCGCCACCGGCGGCCGGGGCACCGGCGTGCCCGCCGTGGGCGAGACCCCGGTGCCCGGGCACGGCTACGGCTCGGTGGGCAATCTGGTCACCAGCCTGACCGCGGTGGTCTGGGACACCGTCTCCTCCGCCTATGTGCTGCGCACCTTCCAGCGCACCGACCCGCAGATCCAGGCCCTGATCACCAATGTCGGCCGGGCCTTCGTCACCGAGGTCACCCTGCGCGTCGGCGCGGACCAGCGGCTGCGCTGCCAGAGCTGGTTCAACGTCACCGCCGCCGACCTGTTCGCACCGCCGGCCACGGCCGGCTCCCAGTCGCTGGCCCACTACGTGGACGCCTGCGGCCGGGTGGTGTGCATCTGGTTCCCGTTCACCACCTCGCCCTGGCTGCGGGTGTTCACGCCGACCCCGAACAAGCCCTGGGTCAGCCGGGCCGTCAGCAGCCCGTACAACTACCCGTTCAACGACATCGTCCCCAAGAACGTCTCCGACCTGCTGGCGCAGATCGTGGCCGGTGACGCTGCCGCCACCCCGACCTTCACCGGCGCGCAGATGGACGCGATCAGCGCCGGTCTCATCGCCACCGGCAGCTGGGACCTGTGGGGCTGGTCCAGCGACATGCTGCTCTACGTCCGGCCGACCACCCTGCGGATCACCTCGACCTGCTGGAACGTGGTCACCAGCCGGGCGAACGTGCAACGGGTCGTCAGCGAGTTCTACGCCGCCTACAGCGCCCGGCTCTCCGCCTACCAGGCGCAGGGCCGCTTTCCCATGAACGGCCCGCTGGAGATCAGGGTCACCGGCCTGGACAACCCCGCCGACTGCCAGGTCCCCGGCGCGCTGGGCGCCCAGCTGTCGACGCTGCGCCCGCGCCCGGACCACCCCCAGTGGGACACCGCGGTGTGGTTCGACATGACCACCGTCCCGATCACACCCGGGGACCACGAGTTCACCGGCGAAATGGAGCAGTGGATCCGCGGCAACTACACCGGCTCCTACGGAGCGGTACACGCCGAGTGGTCCAAGGAGTGGGCCAACACGGCCACCGGAGCCTGGACCGACACCACGGTCATCGGCACCGACATCCCCGACTCCTACCGCACCGGCCACCCCGCGAACGACGGCTGGGACACCGCCGTCGCCACCCTCAACGCCCTCGACCCGGCGGGAGTCTTCAGCAGTTCCTTCCTGGACACCCTGCTGACCTGACCGGGATCCCGTCCGCTATCCGGCGACGTCTTCGACCTCGACCGTGACGTCGAGGCTGAAGACGTACCCGACCATCTCGCTGTCGATCCGTTGCAGCAGGTCGGCGAAGAGCCGCGAGGCCTCGCTGTGGTAGTAGGCCAACGCGTCGCCACCGGCCAGCGTGTGCAGGCTCGTGTCCGCGGACAGGTCGTCCAGGCCGCGCAGATGGTCGACCCAGGACCGGTCGAGAACGCTCAGGCAGACCCGCCGCTCCAGTTCGCGCATGACTGCCGGCGACAGCTCGGCCTCGCGCCGCTGGTAGGCGGCATGGGCGTCGGCGAGCAGCAGGGCGAGGAGGCCGGGCCCTTCCGACGCAGCCAGCGATTCGGGGCTCAGCCCGACCGGGTAGATCCGGGCCAGCTCCTCGTGCAGCCGCCGCGCGTCCATCGGCCCCGAGGTGGCCTGCTCGGCCAGCCGGGTGACCGCGGCGTCCAACGCGCACCGGACCCGCTCGGCCATGCCCGCGCCCCCCACGTCGTCGCGAACCTCCGTGCGCCGCCGGTAGATCCGGTCGATCTGCTCTGCAAGGACATCCTCGTGGCGCACGGCCGCGCAGAGGTTCTCGACCAGCCGCCCGGTGTCCTTCTCCAGGGCCCGTTCCAGGACATGCGAGAGGCTCTGACTGTCCATGGCCTCGGGGCTGCCGCCCATCACCGCGCGCGTCATCCGCAGGGCCCGAGGGGTGATGAACCGCACCAGCGACGGGTCGTCCAGTGCTGCGTAGACCTCGGACTCCCCGGGGTCGCCCCGTCGTCCGGCGCGCCCGCGCATGTGCCGTTCGAGCCGGGCGGTCTCGTAGAGGTCCAGCGCCAGGACGTGGAGGCCTCCGCTGCGCAGCACCGACTCGCGTTCCGCGGCGCTCGCCCCGACCCCGCCGAGAGGGATGTCCACGCCGCGCGCGACCATCCGGGTCACCACGGTGACCTGGCCGATGCTGCCCGCCATCGCGATGATCGCGGCCTCGTCCGCGTGGTTCTTCGCGGTCAGCATCCGGTGCGGAATGCCGCGCAGGGAGAGAGCCGCCGACACCTCCTCGGCCTGACCGATCGAGGCCGTGCCCAGCAGCACCGGCTGCCCGGCGGCACGGCACTCGGCGGTCCGCTGGACCGCCCGGGCGAGGCGTTCCGCGCCCGTTCGGTGGATATGGACGGGGTGGTCCACTCGGCGGACCGGACGCCCGGTGGGCACATGAACGGTCTCCAGCCCGTAGACGCGCCGATAGGCATCGGCCTCGGTGGCCACCCCGGTCAGCGCGCCCAGCCGTTCGTAACCGCGCAGGTAGTGGTGGAGCGGAACGGTCGCCAGCGTGCGCCGCTCCGGCGGGACCTTCAGGTTCTCCTTCGCGGCGAGCGCCGGCGTGACGCCGCCGGCCGCCCTGGCCCGCTGCAGGAGCCGACCGGTGCCGGTGTCCACCAGCGCGATGGCGCCGTTCTCGACCACGTAGTCCCGGTCCCGCTGGAAGACCGCCTTGGCCAGCAGCACCGCGTCGAGCATGCGCAGCAGGGCCGGGCCCCCGGAGGCGTACAGGTCGTCCACACCGAGTTGGTCCTCAAGGCGCGCGATTCCGGCCTCGGTCAGCGTCACCAGCCGGCGCTGCTGGTCGACCCGGTAGTGCACCTCGTCCCGAAGGCGGGTGACGATCCCGGTGAGCGAGGGGTAGTCGAACGCTCCGCGCGGCTCAGCCGTGCTGATCTCGGCGGTCCGGCGGGCGTCGTCGATCAGGATCAGGTCGGCCTCGTCCACGATGGCCAGGTGCCTGCCGCGCTGCATCACTTCGTCCGGGCCGAAGGCCAGATTGTCCCGCAAATAGTCGTAGGCGAAGGCGAAGGCCGTTCCGTAGGTCACATCGGCGGCGTAAGCGGCGCGCAGCGGCGGAATGGTCGCGGACTTCCTGTTGTCGTCCGGAGGGAGCAGTTCGCAGCTGAGCCCGAGCCGGCGGAAGACGGGGGCCATGGCCTCCGCG
The DNA here is from genome assembly GCF_041262645.1 of Streptacidiphilus sp. EB129. Taxonomy (NCBI): domain Bacteria; kingdom Bacillati; phylum Actinomycetota; class Actinomycetes; order Kitasatosporales; family Streptomycetaceae; genus Streptacidiphilus; species Streptacidiphilus sp. EB129. Next base: position 216,328 of record NZ_JBGCCS010000003.1, on the reverse strand, counting down.
TCGCGGACCGCGAGGTAGTCGTTGGCGGTCATCACGTGCACTCCCCGTCCGGACAGCGCCCCGAGGAACGCGGGCAGCACGACCGCCATGGTCTTGCCCTCGCCGGTCTTCATCTCGGCCAACGCGCCGTGGTGCACCGCGACCCCGGCCATGATCTGCACGTCGTCCAGCCGGTGCCCCAGCACCCGCCGCGCGGTCTCCCGCACCACGGCGGCGGCCTCCGGCAGCAGCTCCTCAGCCGTGCTGCCAGATCGATGACTTTCCATCAATTCTCGTGCAAGGGAATCAAGTTCATCGTCCACAAGGGCGCGTACCGACGATTCCCGCGCATTGGCCGCAGCAGCCACCACGCGGCCCCGCTCCAACAGCCGCGATTCCGCCCCACGACGCGTAGCCCAAATCCTGCTCATGTCGCCCCCCGTTGACCGACACCCCTGAGCCGCCCCCCGCGGCTGCGGCAGACAGACGCTACTGGAGCGAATCACGGGGGGACAGTCCCGAGCGGGGAGAGCGCCAGGGGATGTTCGTCGTCACCGAGGCAGCCTGAAGCTCAGGCAGGCACGGCGGCGCGGGACTGGCGGCACAGCCGCGCACATTCGGCGCAGCCCTTCGGCCGTGTCGGTGTGCTCGCGCTCCACTTCGTCCGCAGCATGCACCGCGAGGTTCTGCGCGTCCTCCAGCCGGTTCTGTCGCTGGTAGGCCCAGGCAACGGAGTTGTAGACCATCAGGGACAGCAGTGGATCGGAGAACGCCTCGGCCGCCAGTGCCGCGCGCTCCAGGGCGGACAGGGCGAGGTCAGTCTTCCCGAGGCGGATGGACAGGTGCCCGCCCAGATGCGTGGCGAACCGGGGCAGTGTCGGAGGCAGCAACCGGCGCGCGGTGTCCTGCGCGTCCACCGCTCCCCGCTCGTCCCCGAGGCGGGCCGCCCGACTGCGGTCGTGGGATCCGTGGGGAGGCGGCAGGCTGGGAGGCATGACGACGCAGGCGCCCAGCGGGACCACGGTCGACGACATCGTCGCGCAGTTGCGGCAGCTGGTCAGCGGGCTGCCACCGCAGGACGGTGTCGCGGTGTTCGCGGACGCCTACCTCACCGTGACCGAGGCGATCCGCGACCACCTGGCCGAGGGCGGCTTCTTCCGCGCGCCCGGCGAGGTCACCCGGCTGGACGTGCTGTTCGCCGACCGCTTCCTCACCGCGCTGGACGCCCCGCGCCCACCGGCCTGCTGGCGGCCGCTGCTGGAACTGCGGCTGCACCCGGGCATCATGCCGATCCAGTTCGCCCTGTCCGGCATGAACGCGCACATAGAACACGACCTGCCGATGGCCGTCGTGGACGCCTGCGAGGCGCTGGGCTGCGTCCCCGACGAGCTGTCCGTCGACTTCCACCGCGTCAACGACGTGCTGGCGCAGGTCGAGGAGCAGGTCAGGGACACCCTGATGCCGGCCACCGAGGACATCCGCGCGGCCGAGCCCCTGGTGCACCTGATGAGCTCCTGGAGCATCGACCGCGCCCGCGACGCGGCCTGGGCCTCCGCCGTCGGCCTGTGGGAGCTGCGCGACCGCCCCACCCCGTACGCCGCCGCCACCGACGCCCTCGCCGACGCCACCGGCCTGGTCAGCCGCTGCCTGCTCACCCCCCTGGACCGGCTCCGCGGGTAGGCTGTTCGGGTGCGTGCAGGTCACTGCTACCCCGCCGACGCACCGTGAGCAGCGCCTACCCGTCGGTTCACGTGCTCACGGTGACTCAGCAGTTGTTGCCCCAGGCGTAGGTGGAACCGTTGATGGTGCCGCCTGTGTTGAAGTTGTGTCGCGAGGAGTACGCCCACGTTTCGCCGCTGTCGCACGCGTGCTGGAATCCGCCGGACATGTCCGCACCGGTGTTGGCCGATTCGTAGGTGACCCATGCGGTGTAGAGGTTACCCGCGGAGTCGGGGGTGCCGGTGACGGCGAAGTGTCGGCTCTCGTAGCTCGCGTAGTAGGGCCCGACGAACAGGTCGACCGTTCCCGAGCGGTTGCCGTGGTAGTAGTAGGAGAACTGGAAGCGCGCCCGCTCCGCGTGGCAGTACGGGGACCATTCGAGGACGACCTGGCCGACATAGGTACTGCCGGCGTAGTAGTTGCCGGCGTCGCCGAGCGTTTCGGAGCCCGGGGTGCAGACGTTGTTGTCGGCGAAGGCGGGTGTGGCTCCCGAGCCCATCACCCGAGCGTGGCGGCGGTGAGTGCGAGCGTGCCCGCTATGCCGGCCAGCCGTTGCTTGATGCTCATGTATCCCCCGTGGTGATGACCGCTGATCAGGCGCCCACTTGGACGCGGCAGCATGCTATCCGCGGCCCTGCCGTGCGCATAGCGCGGTGACGGGATGAGTTCGCCGGGTCCGGGTCGGCCAGAACGACTTGCGCCGGCACGCCATCGTCACGACCGTGGGGAAGAGATCGTGGTTCCGGGGGCGCGAAGCTCCGTCCGCGCCCCGGAATCAGCCTTGCAGTGCAGCCGCTGCCGGCCTGCTGCTACCAGCTGGCGTGCAGCGGCTTGCCCTCGGCGTAACCGGCGGCGCTCTGGACGCCGACGACGGCCTTCTGGTGGAAGTCCTCGATGGAGTGCGCGCCCGCGTAGGTGCAGGAGCTGCGGACGCCGGCCACGATCGAGTCGATCAGGTCCTCGACACCGGGACGGGCCGGGTCCAGGAACATCCGGGAGGTGGAGATGCCCTCCTCGAACAGCGCCTTGCGGGCCCGGTCGTAGGACGACTCCTCGGAGGTCCGGTTCCGCACCGCGCGGGCCGAGGCCATCCCGAAGCTCTCCTTGTACTGGCGGCCGTCGGCCGTGGTCTGCAGGTCGCCCGGGGACTCGTAGGTGCCGGCGAACCAGGAGCCGATCATCACGTTGGAGGCACCGGCGGCCAGCGCCATCGCCACGTCGCGCGGGTGCCGGACGCCGCCGTCGGCCCAGACGTGCTTGCCGAGCCGGCGGGCCTCGGCCGCGCACTCCAGCACCGCAGAGAACTGCGGCCGGCCGACGCCGGTCATCATCCGGGTGGTGCACATGGCGCCGGGGCCGACACCGACCTTGAGGATGTCCGCGCCCGCCTCGACCAGGTCCCGCACACCGGCTGCGGCGACCACGTTGCCGGCCACGATCGGCACCTGCGGGTCGAGACCGCGCACCGCCTGCAGCGCGCTGATCATCGACTCCTGGTGGCCGTGCGCGGTGTCGACGATCAGCACGTCGGCGCCGGCCTCCAGCAGCGACTTGGCCTTGCCCGCGACATCGCCGTTGATGCCGACGGTGGCCGCGATCCGCAGCTTCCCGTTGGCGTCGACGGCAGGGGTGTACAGGGTGGCGCGCAGTGCGTTCTTGCGGGTGAGCAGGCCGACCAGCTCGCCGCGGGCGTCCACCACGGGGGCGAGCTTGCGGTGCGCGTGGCCGAGGCGCTCGAACGCCTCGCGCGGTGCGATGCCCTCCTCCAGCAGCAGCAGGTCGGTGGACATCACCGCGGCGAGGCTGGTGAAACGGTCCACGCCCTGGCAGTCGGAGTCGGTCACCACGCCCACCGGCTTGCCGTCCGCGACCACGACCAGCGCGCCGTGGGCCCGCTTGTGCAGCAGCGACAGGGCGTCGGCGACGGTGTCGCCGGGGGCGAGGGTGAGCGCGGTGTCGTGGATCAGGTGGCGCTGCTTGACCCAGCTGACGACCTCGGACACGACCTCGATCGGGATGTCCTGCGGGATGGCGACCAGTCCGCCCCGGCGGGCGACGGTCTCGGCCATCCGGCGGCCGGCGATGGCGGTCATGTTCGCGACGACGAGCGGGATGGTGGTGCCCGTGCCGTCGGTGGAGGCGAGGTCCACGGCCTGGCGCGAGCCCACGTTGGAGCGGCTCGGCACCATGAACACGTCGTCGTAGGTCAGGTCGTACGGCACCGAGGGGCGCTCGTCGTAGCTGCCGGTCTGGGGGTTCAAGAAGCGCATGAAGGGGCTCTCTGCTGCGAGTGGGTAGACCTCAGGTGCGGTCGGGGACGCGCACACGGGCGCCCTGCACCCAACGTTCGATTCTCGCCTACGTGAACCCGAAGTGCCAGCTCAGACGCGCATGTTGACGGTCCGCACAAGCAGTCGCCGCGGAACGCCGACGGGGCCTGTAGGTTCCTACAGGCCCCGTGGGGACGTGGGTCGGCGGCGTCGGCCGGGGAGAGTCAGTGCCGGCAGACCCAGGGGGCGTTCTCGGTCGCGGCCAGCGCCTGCGCGCGCAGGCTGCGTACCGCCTCGGCCGGGTCGCCAGCGCCGTAGACGGCGGAACCGGCCACGAAGACGTCCGCGCCGGCGTCGGCGCAGCGCTCGATGGTCTCGGCGGAGACGCCGCCGTCGACCTGCAGCCACAGTTCGAGGCCGTGCCGGTTGATCAGCTCCCGGGTGCGGCGGATCTTCGGCAGCATGATGTCCAGGAAGGACTGGCCGCCGAAGCCCGGCTCGACCGTCATGATCAGCAGCATGTCCAGCTCGGGCAGCAGGTCCTCGTACGGCTCGATCGGCGTGGCCGGCTTGAGCGCCATGGACGCGCGCGCGCCGAGCGATCGCAGCTCGCGGGCCAGCCGTACCGGCGCGGCGGCGGCCTCCACGTGGAAGGTCACCGAACCGGCGCCGGCCTCGACGTACTGCGGGGCCCAGCGGTCCGGGTCCTCGATCATCAGGTGGCAGTCCAGCGGGATGTCCGTGGCCTTGCGCAGCGACTCGACCACCGGCAGGCCCAGGGTCAGGTTGGGCACGAAGTGGTTGTCCATCACGTCGACATGCAGCCAGTCGGCGCCGCGGACGGCCTCGGCCTCCTCGGCGAGCCGGGCGAAGTCCGCGGACAGGATGCTGGGGCTGATCTGAGGGCTCATGGCATTCAGTATCCCGTGAGCGCGGGACGGCCCCGTACCTCGGCCCGGTCAGGCCTTCTTGCGCAGCAGGGCCAGGTACATGGCGTCGGTGCCGTGCAGGTGCGGCCACAGCTGTACGTCCGGACCCTCGCCGAGGTCGGGGACGCCGGGCAGCAGCGGCCGGGCGTCGATCCACTCCAGGTCGTCCCGCTTGCGCAGCACGTCCTGGACCACCACCCGGGTCTCCGCGAGATGCGGCGAGCAGGTGGCGTAGCCGACCACGCCGCCGGGGCGGGCCGCGTCGGCGGCCGAGTTCAGCAGGCCGCGCTGCAGCGGCCCGAACGCGGCGACGTCCTCGGGCCGACGGCGCCAGCGCGACTCCGGGCGGCGGCGCAGCGCGCCCAGCCCGCTGCACGGCACGTCGACCAGGACCCGGTCGAAGCTGCCGGGTCGCCAGGCGGGACGCAGCCCGTCGGCGGTGATCACCGTGTACGGGCCGGGGTTTCCGTCCATCGCCCGGGCGACCAGCGCGGCACGGTGCGGCTGCGACTCGGAGGCGACCAGCGCGGCGCCCCGCTGCGCGGCGAGGGCGCCGAGCAGGGCCGCCTTGCCGCCGGGGCCGGCGCAGGCGTCCAGCCACACCCGGTCCCGGCCGCCGAGCGGAGCGGCCGCCAGCGCGGCGGCGACCAGCTGGCTGCCCTCGTCCTGCACCCCGGCGCGGTTCTCCCGCACCGCCGTCACCGCGCCCGGCTCGCCGCCCTCGACCAGCCGCACCGCGTACGGGGACCAGCGGCCCGGCTCGGTGTCGCCCTCCGGCAGCGAGTCGCGGAGCTCGGCCGCGGTGGAGCGGCCCGGACGGGCCACCAGGGTCACCGCCGGGCGCTCGTTGTCAGCGGCGAGCAGCGCGGAGACCGCGGTGCGGCCGCAGTGCTCCGGCTGCCACACGCCCAGCGAGTCCCAGAGCGCGGCGACCACCCAGCGCGGGTGCGAGTGCAGCACGGCGAGGTGGTCCTCGGCGTCCTCCTCGTACGGCGGGGCGACCTGTTCCAGCCAGGTGTCCAGGTCCTGGGTACTGATCTTGCGCATCACGGCGTTGACGAACTTCGCCCGACCGTCGCCGAGCACCACCCGCGCCAGCTCCACGGTCGCGGACACCGCGGCGTGGGCCGGGATCCGGGTGCCGAGGAGCTGGTGCGCGCCGAGCGTCAGCACGTCCAGGACGTTGGGGTCGACCTTGCTCAGCGGCCGGTCGATGCAGGCCCCGATGATCGCGTCGTAGCTGCCCCGCATCCGCAGCGTGCCGTAGACCAGCTCGGTCGCGAACGCGGCGTCGCGCCGGTCGAAGCCCTCGCGCTGCTCGGCCTTGCGCAGCAGCGAGGGCAGGATCAGGTTGGCGTAGGCGTCGCGCTCGTCGACGGCACGCAGCGCCTCGAAGGCGATCATGCGAGCCGGGTCCTTCTTCGGACGGCGGTGCGGGCGCGGGGCGCGGGCGGGCTTTCCTGCGGGCGGGGTGCTCATGCGAGGCCTCACTACAAGGTGCTGACGTTGGCTATCGACCACGATCCTGCCCCGTCCACGCGCACGGGACAAACCGGCGCCACAACCCCGCCCCGTCCGGACCGATCCCCGCTCGGAGTCCGGTCCCCGGCGGCACCCCGTCCCGGGCGCCGCCGGCTGCCGGCGCTACGCGCCCAGGCGCTCGCCCGGCTCCAGGCGGGATCCCCGGGCCCAGTCGCCGGCGGGCATCCGCTTCTTGCCCTGCGGCTGGACCTCGCCGAGCTCGATGGCGTGGCTGCCGGTGCCAACCCGCACCGTCTTCTTGCCCACCGCGATCTCACCGGGCTCCAGCCCCACGACGCCCGCGGCGACCTGCACCGGGCCGAGCTTGAGCCGCTCGCCGCGGAACACCGTCCACGCACCCGGCGCCGGCGTGCAGCCCCGGACCAGGCGGTCGACCCGCAGCCCGGGCGCGCTCCAGTCGACCCGGGCGTCCTCGACGGTGATCTTCGGGGCCAGGCTCACCCCGTCGCCGGGCTGCGCGCGTCCCTCCAGCGCGCCGTCCTCGATCCCGTCCATGGTCGCCGCGAGCAGCCGCGCACCGGACCGGGCCAGCCGTTCCAGCAGGTCGCCGCTGGTGTCGCCGGACCGCACCAGTTCGGTGACGGTGCCGTACAGCGGGCCGGAGTCGAGGCCCTCCTCGATCAGGAAGGTGGACGCGCCGGTGACCTCGTCGCCCGCCATCACCGCGTGCTGCACCGGGGCCGCGCCACGCCACGCGGGCAGCAGCGAGAAGTGCAGGTTCACCCAGCCGAGGCGCGGGATCTCCAGCGCCGACTTGGGCAGGATCGCGCCGTAGGCGACCACCGGGCAGCAGTCCGGGGCGATCTCGGCCAGCCGTGCCTGGAACTCCGGCTCACGCGGCCTGCCCGGCTTGAGCACCTCGATCCCGGCCTCCTCGGCGAGCTGCGCCACCGGACTGGCGACCAGCTTCCGGCCGCGCCCGGCCGGGGCGTCGGGGCGGGTGACGACGGCCGCGACCTCGTGCCGGGACGCGATCAGCGCCTCCAGCGAGGGCAGTGCGACCTCGGGGGTACCGGCGAACACAAGCTTCATACGGGTGCGGACCTCTCGGACGGAACGGTCGGACGGAACGGGGTCGGGCGCTGGGCGGCCGACTGTGATCTGCGGACTGCGGAGCGGCGGGCGGCTAGAGCGCGCGGCCGAAGGTGCTGTGCGGGGACAGCTTGACCTGCGGCGCCGAGTCGCCGGCCCAGTCGGCCTCGCGTATGGCGCGCAGTGCGGCCTTGCGCTGCTCGCGGTCCAGCCGGTCGACGAAGATGATGCCGTCGAGGTGGTCCGTCTCGTGCTGGATGCAGCGGGCGAGCAGTTGGGTGCCCTCGATGGTGACCGGGTCGCCGTACTCGTTGAAGCCCCTGGCGACCACGCCGAAGGCACGCTTGCAGTCGAAGGTCAGGTCGGGCAGCGACAGGCAGCCCTCCGGGCCGTCCTGCTGCTCCTCGCTCAGGTCCAGGCTGGGGTTGACCAGGTGCCCCACCACGCCGCCGACGTGGTAGGTGAACACCCGCAGCGACACCCCGATCTGAGGGGCCGCCAGGCCCGATCCGGGCGCGTCCTTCATGGTCTCGGTGAGGTCCCGGACCAGGGTGCGGAGTTCCTTGTCGAAGGTCTTCACCGGCTGCGCCGTCATCCGCAGAACCGGGTCGCCGAAGATACGGATGGGCTGGATCGCCACGGAACTGGCTCCCGTCAGGTCAGGTTGGAGGCGTGCACGAGCGGCCCTGCACAACGGCCCAGTCTACTGAGACGGCGCGCGGGCAGGTCCGCGCGCCCGCACGCCGTACGAATGCCTCCGCACGCCCCCTCCGTGACCCTGCGGGTACCTGGGCCGTTGGTCAAGGAAGATTGACCGCCGGCCCCGGAGAGGCAACCCAGACCATGGCAGAACACGCCACGCACGACGCCCGCGCCAGGGCCAGCCTGCACCTGCTGGTCCGGGACATCGAGCGGGTGCGGCGCCAGGTGGACGCCCTGCGCACGCTCACCGCCCAGCTCGGCAACGTCTACCGGCCGCGTCGCCCGACCACCGCCGCCGGGTTCGTGGTCTACGGCCGCGCCCCCGCACCCACCGTCCGGCTGGCGCAGGAACTGCGCGACAGCGTCGAGGGGCTGGTCGCGGCGGCGGTCGAGTTCGACCGCTCGCTCGGCTTCTCCTGGGACGCCGTCGGCTCGGCACTGGGCGTCACCAAGCAGGCCGTGCACCGCCGCTACGGTGTCCGCCGCCCGGCCGAGGGGGGCAACGGCGCCACCCTGCCCGAGCAGCAGGGGCCACAGCAGGGGCCGCAACGGGCTCCCGCGGAGGCGCTGGCCGACCTCCTCGCCGAGCGCACCCCGGCACCGGCGGTGCAGATCCCCGGCGGCCTCTCCCGCGCCATCCCCGCCGCCCGTCCCACACCCACGCCCATGCCCGCACCCGCTCCCGACCCCGCCACCCGCTGACGCCGGATCGCTGACAGGCGGCCGACCGGCGGTCCACCGACCGGACGGTCCCACGACCCGACGGTCGACCGACCGGACGGACAATCGGCGCGGACGGACGTCAGCCGATGTCCGGCGGGTCGATCCGGACCCGCACCGGGTCGGGTCGGCGCAGTGTCAGCCGGGCGGCCTGGGCGGACTTGAGGGCGACCGCGAGCGCCGCGCCACGGCCCGGGGCCACCCGGAGCAGCACCCGGTCGCGGGGCTCGCCGCCCCGGGGCACACCGACGTCCGGGACCGGACCGAGGACGTCCGTCCCCGGCGGCAGCCGCACCAGCGCGAGCAGGTCCTCCACCGCCGCCGGGCTGCCGCTGACCGAGGCCATCCGCGAGACCGGCGGAAAGCCCAGCTCGGACCGGTCCGCGAGTTCCACCGCCGCGAACCCGGCCGGATCCCAGCGCACCAGCGCCTGGACCGGGCGCATCCCGGCTTCGGCGACCACCACCACCGTGCCGCCCTGCTCCTGCGAGCGGACCAGGGCCGCGGCCGCCAGCCAGTGCCGTAGCGCCTGCTCGCCCGCGCGCAGGTCGGGGCGGCCCAGCAGGGCCCAGCCGTCCAGCAGCAGCGCCGCCGCGTAGCCGCCCTCGGCGACCGGCTCCGCGCCCGGCGTGGAGACGACCAGCGCGGGCGTGTCCGGGACGGTGTCCAGCACGCCGTCCCGGCCGGAGGTCCGTACCGGCACGGCGGGGAAGGCCCGGCCCAGCTCGTCGGCGGTGCGGCGGGCGCCGACCACCTGCGCCCGCAGCCGCACCCCCCCGCACTCGCGGCAGTGCCAGTCCGCCTCCGGGCGTCCGCACCAGGCGCAGAGCAGCTGCTGCTCCGCACCCGGCGCCTCCAGCGGTCCCTCGCAGTGCCGGCAGCGCGCCTGCTCGCGGCAGCGTACGCAGGCCAGCCGGGGCACATACCCGCGCCGGGGCACCTGCACCAGCACCGGGCCGCGTTCCAGTGCCTCCCGCGCGGTGCGCCAGGCGATAGTGGGCAGCCGCGCGGCATGCGCGGCCGCGTCCCTGGCCTGGTCCTCGTCGGTGACGGTGCGGACCTGGGCGGTGGCCCGGCGGACCTGGTCGCGCGGAGCCGCCAGCGGCCGGGCCCAGCCGGTGTGCAGCAGCTGGGCCGACTCCACGGTCACCGCGAAGCCGCCGATCAGGACCGCCGCGCCGACCTCGGCGGCACGCAGCAGCAGCACGTCGCGGGTGTGCGGCTGCGGGGCGCGCGGCTCGCTGTGGTTGTCGTCGCCGTCGTCCCAGACCGCGACCAGGCCCAGGTCGGCGACCGGGGCGAACATCGCCGCACGGGTCCCCACCACGGCCCGCACCGAGCCCCGGCTGACCGCCAGCCAGCGCCGGTAGCGCTCCTCCGGACCCAGGTCGGCGGTCAGCGCCACATGGCGTCCCGGTCCGAGCAGTTCGAGCAGTGCGTCGTCCAGCCGTGCCACCGCGCGCCCGTCCGGCAGCAGCACCAGCGCGCCGCGCCCGGACGCCAGCGTCGCCGCCACGGCCGTGGCCAGTTCCCGCGCCCACAGCCCACCGGGCAGCGCCGACCACACCGCGCGCGGCGACTCCCCCGCCGCCAGCGCCGCGAGGAACTCGGCCCCCTGCTGGTAGCGCGGCCAGGTGCCGGGCGCCGGTGCGGACGGAACCGGCAGCGGCGTGGGCGAGAGCTCCGCCTCGGCCCGGCCGTGCTTCGGCGGGATCGCCAGCTGCAGGACGTCCGCCAGCGTGCCCGCGTAGCGGTCGGCGACCGCACGGCACAGCCGCAGCAGTTCGGCCGTCAGCACCCGCTCCGGCGACAGCACCTGGCTGAGCGGGGCCAGCAGGCCCTTGAAGTCGCTGCTCGCCCTGCGCTCCACGACGTAGCCGTCGATCAGCCGCCCACCCTCGCGCCGGGCCGTGCCACGTCCCTCCTCGCGCACCACCCGACCGCCGAACCGCACCCGCACCCGCACGCCGGGCTGGGCCGCCTCGTCCAGTTTCGCGGGCACGGAGTAGTCGAAGAACTGGTCCAGATGCGACAGCCCCTTGTCGACCACCACCCGTGCCACCGGCAGCTCCACGGCGGCCGGCGCGGGCTTCGGCCTGCTCCTGGCCTTCTTCAGCTCGGCCCGGATCAGCTCCAGCTGCTCCCCCGCACGGCTGTCCCCCGCACGGCCGGCTCCGCGGTCGGCCACGAACTCAGCCGGGGCGTGGGCTGCGGGGTCGGGCGGGACGGAGGGGCTGTTCATGGAGCCAGTGTTACCAGAAGGGCCCGACAGATCCCGCACGCGAACGTTCGGCGGCGGCCTCGGCATGACCGTCGCACTGCTCGGCAGGTCATAGGGTGCTGCTACCGAGCGTGATCGCCAGGCACGTGGAGTGAGTGTCGCCTCCCGTGAAATAGACCCGGCACGAACGAGGTTGCAGGCGTGGGCGGCACACGGTCGTCGCGCACACAGGAGGTCGCAATGAAGATCGGCATCATCGGCGCGGGCAACATCGGCGGTAACCTCACCCGTCGCCTCACCGCCCTCGGACACGAGGTGTCCGTGGCCAACTCCCGTGGCCCGCAGACCCTCGGGGAGCTGGAGGCGGAAACCGGAGCGACCGCCGTGACGGCGGGCGAAGCCGCCCGGGGCGCCCGGATCGTCGTGGTCACCATCCCGCTGAAGAACGTCCCGAACCTGCCCGCCGGACTCTTCGACGGCGCCGCGGAGGGGCTGGCCGTGATCGACACCGGCAACTACTACCCGCAGCAGCGCGACGGGCGGATCGCCGCCATCGAGGAGGGGCTGACCGAGAGCCGCTGGACCGCGCAGCACGTCGGCCACACCGTCATCAAGGCGTTCAACGGCACCTACGCCCAGGACCTCCTCGACGCGCCGCTCCCCAAAGGCGACCCCAACCGCATGGCGCTGCCGGTGGCCGGGGACGACGAGGCCGCCAAGCAGGTGGTGCGCGAGCTGATCGACGAGCTCGGCTTCGACACCGTCGACGCCGGAAGCATCGACGACTCCTGGCGGCAGCAGCCCGGAACCCCCGTCTACGGCCTGCGCGCGGGTGTCGCCGAGGTCGAGAAGGCCCTGGCCGCGGCGTCGAAGGAGCGGACCCCCGACTTCCTGGCCTGACGGCCGGCCACGAACGCGTCGCCCGCGCCGTTGGAGTCCACGACCGGCGCGGGCGGCGCGGCAGCCGGAATCGCCGCGCCAGCAAGAACGTTCAGGAACTTGCGAACCTCAGTCCCGGCCCGCCGACAACGGGAACGAGGTGGTCACGGGGGCTCCGGCCGGCCTGGCGTCGGGATACACCAGGGTCACCCGGGTGAAGCGGGAGACGCCCGGATGTCCGTCCCAGGGCAACGCCCGGTCGAGCGAGACGTACACCGGGTAGTCGTGGAAGTGCCCCGCCGCGCAGTACGGCACGCAGTCGTTGGCCACGTCGGTGCCGACGGCCCGGGCGCCCGTCGGCCCCCACTGCGACCACTTCAGCGAGATCAGGTAGTTGTTGCCGTCCCCGCAGGCCAGCACATAACTGGCCGGAAGCGTCTGCGGCGCGTCCGTGCAGTCGACGAGGACCGGGCTGTTCGCCACCGCCACCGGGGCGGGCGGCGGCACGGAGGCGGCGGCTCCTGGGATGAGCGCGCCCGCGCCGATCAGGGCGACTGCGGTCAGAGTGAGTGCAGACATTCGCGGCTCCCGTGGTGCTGGTACGCCCACGCTACGACGCCCGGGACGGAGGTGCGAATGTGAGCCGGGCACGTGTCCGGCGTGCGGCGTTCGCCGTGCGCGGCGCCGTCGGGGCGGGCAGACAGCCACCCGGGAGAAGGGCCGCCGTCCGAGTGGAGGGCCGCCCCGAGGCAGGGGACGGCGGCCGCCGCGAGCCCGGTCGATCGCTCAGCCGAGGCCGAGCGTGCTGATGACCTGGTCGGCCATGTGCGACTCGCCGAGGGCGTTGGGGTGGACCGGAACGTAGTTGGTGCCCCACAGGACCGGCTCTATCCAGCGGCTGCCGATCGGCTGGCAGGCGTCGTGCCCGTTGGAGGCGGTGGCCATGTCCACATAGGTGGCGCCGGTCTCGGACGCGGCGCGCTGCACGGCCGCGTTGAGGTGGGCCTCCAGCTCCCGCAGGTACGGGACGTCCCCGGAGGCGATCGGCATCTTGGCGAAGCAGCCCGGGACGGCCGTGGCCGGCACGATCCACGGGTAGCCGACGATCGCGACACGCGCGTTCGGAGCCTTGGCTCTCACCGCCGCCAGCGCCGCCCTGACCGCGGGGTAGGTGGTGCTGTCGATCTGCTGGTCGAAGCTGGACCCGTAGATGCTCTGGCAGGGGTGGCCGAATCCGAGCGAGAGCACCCCGGCCGAACCGCAGGCGAGGATGGCGTCGATGAAGGTGTTGTTGTCGTTGCCGCCGATGGTCATGGTGACCAGGTCGGTGCCGCTGTCCAGGGCGTCGAGTTGCGGGGCGACACCGGGGTACTGCGACCCCGCGAAGTCCTTGGTCTGGGCTCCGCCGCAGGTCACGTCGGTGAGCTGGGCGCCGGTCCGGGCGGCCAGGTCGTGCGGGTAGTTCACGCTGGACCGGGCGCACTCCAGCGGGGCACTGAGGTCGATCGGGAGGACGCCGGATCCGGCACTGTAACTGTCGCCCATGGCGACGTAGTTGAGAGGGGCGGCGGTCGAGGCCTGGGCCGGGGCGGCGAGCCCGACGGATGCCAGGCATCCGGCGGCGACCGCCGCGGCGGCCAGGATTCGAGCGCGGGCGCGGATCGGCATGCGGGTCTCCTTGAGCGTGGGGGTGGGACCGTGCGGGAGGGAGCTGGCCGTACGCGGTGGCGCGAGTACGTCCGGAATGTGTCAGGAACATTTCCCGGAAGTTACTGGCCGGAAAGTTACCGACTGGTCAGAATGGCCGTCAAGACTCCGGTCACAAGTCGAAGATGAGCCTCCGGCAGCTCGGAACCGGGCTCCCGGACGGGCTGCGCGGCGCGCGTACTCAGTGCGATCCGGGTGCGGGTACTCACGCGCGTACGCCGTCCGGGGGACAGACTCGAAGCATGCTCAGCCACCTCGCCACCCGCGTCGTCCCGGCCCTGGGCCGACTCACCGTCAGCAGCGAACTGACCTCCGCGCCCGCTCCGGGTACGGTTGTCGCCGCCAACCACTCCTCGCTCATCGACCCCGGCGTGCTGCTGGCCGGGCTGGCCCGGCTCGGGCTGGAGGAGCCCGTGGTGCTGGCCGCCGCAGGGCTGTGGCGCATTCCGTACCTGCGCGCGCGACTGGTGCGAGAGGGACACATCCCCGTACACCGGGGCGGGCCGCAGGCCGCCGAGGCGCTCGCGCTGGCCACCGAGGCGCTGGCGCGCGGGCGCGTCGTGGTCATCTACCCCGAGGGCGGGCTGCCGCGTCGGCGCGACTCCGCCGACACCGCGCCGGGGCCCTTCCGTTCCGGGCTGGCCCGCCTGGCCCTGGCCACCGGCGCCCCGGTCGTCCCGCTGGGCCAGGCCGGCTCCCGCCGCATCGCGTCCGGACGGCCCGGCAAGCAGATCGCCGGCGTGCTGACGTCCGCCCTCCGCCGCCCGGCCGTGCACGTCCACCTGGGCGCACCGATCGCACTGAGCGGCACGGTGGACGAGGCAACAGCCACGGCCCACACGGCTGTTGCCGCCGCATGGGAGACCGCCCGGCGCCGGGCCGCCACAGCGGGCACGGCCGGGCCGGGTACCGCCTGACCCCTGCTCGCCCCGGTCCGCCCGGTCCGCCCGGTCCGCCCGGTCCCGTCCGGTCCGCCCGGTTGGTCCCGGATCGACCCGAACGGAGCGTCACCGCATCAGCACATCCGTTCCATTGATGAACATTTGTGTGATCATGCTGCAACGAAAGCGACGGCCTGCGGAGTCAGAGTTACCAGTGGGACCCGACAGAGCCGGTGCCAGGGTGACCTTGGCCATGCAGAATGCGATCCATGACGAACATTGAGGACTTCGGCGGCGGTCAGCACACGCCCGACGTGCTGGTGGTCACCACGAACGACGTGCCCGGACACCGGGTCGACCGGGTGATCGGGGAGATCTTCGGACTCACCGTCCGCTCCCGCAACATCGGCAGCCAGCTCGGCGCCAGCTTCAAGTCCCTGGCCGGCGGCGAGCTCAAGGGTCTCACCAAGACCCTGGTGGAGAGCCGCAACCAGGCCATGGACCGGCTGATCGAGCAGGCTCGTTCGCGCGGTGCCAACGCCGTCCTGGCGATGCGCTTCGACGTGACCGAGGCCGGAGGGAACGGCACCGAGATCTGCGCCTACGGCACCGCGGTGGTGATCACCCCGGCCGGCTGACCGGGGGACCACCCCACCTCGCCCGACCACACCGGACACCCACTGCACCCGCACGACCGCACCACGCACGACCGCGTCACGGCACCCGGGCCGACACAGCGCGCCCGGGAGCCGAAGCAGCACCGTCACCTTCACCGCAGCTCGTTCGGCTGAACGCGCCGCGATGACTTTCCCAGCACGGCGCG
Organism: Streptacidiphilus sp. EB129; assembly: GCF_041262645.1. Lineage (NCBI taxonomy): Bacteria > Bacillati > Actinomycetota > Actinomycetes > Kitasatosporales > Streptomycetaceae > Streptacidiphilus > Streptacidiphilus sp. EB129. The sequence goes on along the minus strand of NZ_JBGCCS010000003.1, from coordinate 200,924 downwards.
CTGCCTCGGCGCGCCCGTTTTCCGTCTTCGGTTTCCGTCATCAGTGATTCGTCATCGCCCCAGGGGGGACTTTCGCATGCCCAAACACGCCGCGCCATCAGCCATGCGCCGCCGAATCCACAGCGCCGCAGTCGTGGCCGGAGCAGCAGGACTGGTACTCACCCTCGCGCCCACCGACTCGGCGTCGGCGGCGCCCACACCGACCAGCCGGTGGATGGGTGTGCCGATGTACCACCAGCAGCTGGCCGACGACTGCGAGGCCGCGTCGCTGCGGATGATCCTGGCGTACCGGGGCCACCACTACACCGACCAGCAGTTGCTCCAGAAGATCGGTGTCGACTCGGCGCACCCGCGCTTCGGCACCTCGGGGCCGAAGACCGGCGACCCGTACCGGGCCTTCGTCGGCAACCCCAACGGGGACGAGGGACGCGGGACCGGCTACGGCGTGTTCTACCCCCGGATCGCCGCGGCGGCGCGGGCCTCCGGCGCGCGGGTACTGGTCGCCCAGGAGGGCTATGCGCCCTGGCGGCTGTACCAGCAGCTGGCCGCCGGGCATCCGGCCGTGGTCTGGATCGACTACCTCTACCGGGCGAAGCAGCGCACCTGGGACAAGGCCTACGACGGCCACTGGGTCCCCTACGCGGGCCCGGCGGAGCACGCGGTGGCGCTGATCGGTGTGACCAAGAACGGCGTCTACGTGAACGACCCGGCCCGGGGGGCCTACTGGATACCCAAAGCCAAGTTCGAGGCCGGGTACTCCACCTACGGCGACATGGCCGTGGTCATCGCCTGAGCGGAGAAAGCAACAGGGGCGTGGGGGGGGGGGGGGGGGGGGGGGGGGGCGCCCCCCCGCGGCCCGGGGGGGGGGGGGGGGGCGGGGCGGGGGGGGGGGGGGGGGGGGGGGGGGGGGCGGGGGGCCCCGGGGGGGGGGGGGGGGGGGGGCCCCCCCCCCCCCCCCGGGGGGGGGGCGCCCCCGCCCCCCCCCCCCCCCCCCCCCCCCACGCCCCTGTCACGGGGCCGGGCGGCAGCCCTGCGCGGGACACTACGGGCTGTGCACGGGCCGCCTACCGGCTCCAGTGGGCTTACGGGCTGCCGGGGGCTCAGGCCTCGACGGCGCGCTTCAGCGCGTCGGCGCGGTCGGTGCGCTCCCAGGTGAAGTCCGGCAGCTCGCGGCCGAAGTGGCCGTACGCGGCGGTCTGGGCGTAGATCGGCCGCAGCAGGTCCAGGTCGCGGATGATCGCGGCCGGGCGCAGGTCGAACACCTGGGTGACCGCGTCCTGGATCTTCTCGACCGGGGCGGTCTCGGTGCCGAAGGTCTCCACGAAGAGACCGACCGGCTCCGCCTTGCCGATGGCGTAGGCGACCTGGACCTCGGCGCGGCGGGCGAGCCCGGCGGCGACGATGTTCTTGGCGACCCAGCGCATCGCGTACGCGGCGGAGCGGTCGACCTTGGACGGGTCCTTGCCCGAGAAGGCGCCGCCGCCGTGACGGGCCATGCCGCCGTAGGTGTCGATGATGATCTTGCGGCCGGTGAGGCCGGCGTCGCCCATCGGGCCGCCGATCTCGAACCGCCCGGTCGGGTTCACCAGCAGCCGGTAGCCCTCGGTGACCAGGTCGATGCCCTCGTCGGCCAGCGCCTTGAGCTCCGGCTCCACCACGAACTCGCGGATGTCGGGGGCGAGCAGCGAGTCCAGGTCGATGTCGGACGCGTGCTGCGAGGAGACCACGACGGTGTCCAGGCGCACGGCCTTGTCGCCGTCGTACTCGATGGTGACCTGGGTCTTGCCGTCGGGGCGCAGGTAGGGGATGGTCCCGTTCTTGCGCACCTCGGACAGGCGCTTGGCGAGGCGGTGCGCCAGCGTGATCGGCAGCGGCATCAGCTCGGGGGTGTCGTCGCAGGCGTAGCCGAACATCAGGCCCTGGTCGCCGGCGCCCTGCTTGTCGAGCTCGTCCTCGTCGCCCTCGACCCGGGTCTCGTACGCGTCGTCGACACCCTGGGCGATGTCGGCGGACTGCGCGCCGATGGACACCGACACGCCGCAGGAGGCGCCGTCGAAGCCCTTCTTGGACGAGTCGTAGCCGATCTCGAGGATCTTCTCCCGGACCAGCGCCGCGATCGGCGCGTACGCCTTGGTGGTGACCTCACCGGCGACGTGGACCTGGCCGGTGGTGATCAGCGTCTCCACGGCGACCCGCGAGGTGGGGTCGTCCTTGAGGAGGGCGTCGAGAATCGTGTCGCTGATCTGGTCAGCGATCTTGTCGGGGTGACCCTCGGTCACGGACTCCGAAGTGAACAGGCGGCGAGACACAGCGCTCCCTGGGTTGCAGCGGCTGCTGACTGGTCAGTGCGGACCCCGTGGGCACACGACTGACCGGAAAGACTTATGGAGGACTACTGCGGGGAGTGTAACCAACAGATACCGAATGTGGTCCACCCGGTCTCAGTTTCTGGATCAATCCCTGGTCATCGTGGTCGGCGGAATCATCCGATCCGGGTGGCGACCAGGTCCCACAGCAGGTCGGCGAGGGCCGTCTTGGGCCCGAACGGCACGAGCGTCTCGGTGCCGTCGGCGCCGAGGATCACCGCCTCGTTGTCGCTGGTCCCGAACGCGCGTCCGGCGCCGACCTCGTTGACCACCAGCAGGTCGCACCCCTTTCGGGCCAGCTTGGCCCGTCCGTTGACGAGTGCGTCGTCGGTTTCGGCGGCGAAACCGACCACGACCTGCCCCGTCCGGACCCGCTGCTGCGAGATCCGGGCCAGGATGTCGGGGTTGCGGACCAGGGCGAGCGGCTCGGGCTCGACGCCGTCCACCTTCTTGATCTTCGAAGCGGCGTAGTCGGCCGGACGGAAGTCGGCCACGGCGGCCGCCATCACCACCGCGTCCGCGTCGGCGGCCGCCGCCAGCACGGCGTCGTGCATCTCCTGGGCGGTGCCGACCCGTACCAGGTCCACCCCGGCCGGGTCGGGCAGCTCGGTGTGCGCGGCGACCAGGGTCACCCGCGCGCCGCGGGCGGCCGCCACCGAGGCCAGGGCGTAGCCCTGGCGGCCGGAGGAGAGGTTGCCGAGGAAGCGCACCGGGTCCAGCGGCTCGCGGGTGCCACCGGCCGAGACCACCACCCGGCGGCCGGCCAGGTCGGCCAGCCCGGCGTCCGCGCCGCGGGCCAGCACCCGCCGGCAGAACTCGAAGACGCCCTCGGGCTCGGGGAAGCGGCCCTTGCCGGTGTCCGCCCCGGTCAGCCGGCCCACCGCGGGCTCGATCACCAGCGCGCCGCGGCGGCGCAGCGTGGCCACGTTCTCCTGGGTGGCCGGGTGCTCCCACATCTCGGTGTGCATCGCCGGGGCGAAGACCACCGGACAACGCACCGTCAGCAGGGTGTTGGTGAGCAGGTCGTCGGCGATCCCGTGGGCCGCCCTGGCCAGCAGGTCGGCCGTGGCCGGGGCGATCACCAGCAGGTCGGCGTGCTGGCCGATGCGGACGTGCGGCACCTCGTGGACGCTGTCCCAGACCTCGGTCGACACCGGGTTGCCGGAGAGTGCCGCCCAGGTCGGCGCGCCGACGAAGTTGAGGGCCGAGGCCGTCGGCACCACCCGGACCGAGTGGCCCGACTCGGTGAATCGGCGCAGCAGCTCGCAGGCCTTGTAGGCGGCGATTCCGCCACTGACTCCGAGTACGACGTTCATCCCGGCTCCCTCGTCACCCATACACACAGCACCCCTACACATGGCGCCGCGGCCCGTAGGAAGCTTCTACGGACCGCGGTACACGAGCTGTTGGCAGCGCCTTACGCGGCGCCGCCCTCACTACTGGGCGTCGATCGCCTCGGCGGTGAGCATGCCCGCGTTGATCTCGCGCAGAGCGATCGAGAGCGGCTTCTCGTGGACGTGCGTGTCGACCAGCGGACCCACGTACTCCAGCAGGCCCTCGCCGAGCTGGGAGTAGTAGGCGTTGATCTGGCGGGCGCGCTTGGCCGCGTAGATCACCAGGCTGTACTTGGAGTCGGTGGCCTCGAGCAGCTCATCGATCGGCGGGTTGATGATGCCTTCGGGCGCTGTCATCGAAGAGGACACGCGGGAACCTTCCGGAGAAAATGATCAGACTACGTTGAGCAAGGCTAGCAGTTCCGCCGCTACACCCTCGACCGAGGTGTTGACCAGAGTCGTGTCGAATTCGCTTTCCGCGGCGAGTTCGACCTTCGCCGCGCGCAGCCGCTCGTCGATGACGTCCTGCGACTCGGTACCGCGCCCGGTCAGCCGGCGCACCAGCTCGTCCCAGGACGGCGGGGCCAGAAAGACCAGCTGCGCGTCCGGCATGGACTCGCGGACCTGGCGGGCTCCCTGCAGGTCGATCTCCAGCAGGACGGCCTCGCCGCGCTCCAGCTTGTCCAGGACGGCCTTGCGGGGCGTGCCGTAGTGGTTCCCGGCGAAGACGGCCCACTCCAGCAGTTCGCCGTTGGCGACCATCTTGCCGAACTGGTCCTCGTCGACGAAGTGGTACTGGACACCGTCCCGCTCCCCCGGCCGCGGCCTGCGGGTGGTGGCGGAGACCGAGAGCCAGACTTCGGGATGGGCCTTGCGCATATGAGCGACGACCGTGCTCTTGCCGACACCGGAGGGGCCGGAGAGCACGGTCAGCCGCGGACGTTCACTCATGTACCGATTATCCAGGACCCGGGAGGGTTCTCGAACCATCGGGACCGATCAGGCCGAAGCGCCGCCGAATTCGCGCTCCAGCGAGGCGATCTGGTTCGTGCCGAGACCGCGGACCCGGCGGGACTCGGAGATGCCGAGCCGCTCCATGATCTGCTTCGCACGGACCTTGCCGACGCCGGGGAGCGACTCAAGGAGCGCCGACACCTTCATCTTGCCGATGACGTCGTTCTCCTGGCCGGCCTTGATGACCTCGTGCAGGGACGCGCCGCTGTGCTTGAGCCGATTCTTGATCTCGGCGCGCTCCCGGCGAGCCTCAGCTGCCTTGGCGAGCGCAGCGGTGCGCTGCTCAGGGGTAAGGGGCGGAAGTGCCACGCCGTTCACCTCAGTGATTCGAACGAATAGGACGGGGTTGCCTCATGGGACCGTCGAGGAACCTAGCGGCTCTGACCTGCGAGAGCAACGAGGAACACGCTCCTCAGTGGACCTATCGCCGGACACTACCCCTCTCGGCGGTCCGCGTCAGGAAAAAGCACAGAAAAGTCCTGGTCAGACTCTGCCGACCAGGACTTTTCCGGACATACCCACCGACCCTGAGTGCCGACTTCATCATCTCAGCGTGACCTAGTCATGATCAGCGCGACGGCCTCGCCCCCGCGGACCCGGCATCCGGATGTTGTCGCTGATCAGGCCCGCCCACCGGCCCTCACACACTGTTCACTGAACCGCCACACGAACCTCGTCCACGAACCGGGCCGCGGCCTCGCGCAGCGCCTCGACCGAGGGACCGTGCCGCAGCACGTCCCGGCTGACACTGGGCAGCACGTTGGCCGCCGCGGCGCCGAAGACGGCCGGGATGTCGGCCGGGGTCGCCCCCTGGGCGCCGATGCCCGGGGCCAGCAGCGCGCCGTTGATGTCGAGGTCGGCGTCGATGTCCTTCAGGGTGGCGCCGACGACCGCGCCGAAGCTGCCGAGCGGGTACGCGTCGGCGTTCTCCGCGGCGAGCTGGCGGAGCACCGACTGGGCCACGGTCAGGCCGTCCTCGCCGACCGCGAGCTGCACCTCGTGACCCTCCGGGTTGGAGGTCAGCGCCAGCGCGAACACCCCGCTGCCGCTCGCCCTGGCCGCGTCGAAGGCCGGGCGCAGCGAGCCGAAGCCCAGGTACGGCGAGACCGTGACCGCGTCGCTGAACAGCGGGCTGGTGGGCGCCAGGAAGGCGTCCGCGTAGGCGGCCATGGTCGAGCCGATGTCGCCGCGCTTGGCGTCCATCAGCACCAGCGCGCCGGCCGCGCGGGCGTCCGCGACGGTCCGCTCCAGCACCGCCACGCCCCGGCTGCCGAAGCGCTCGAAGAAGGCCGCCTGCGGCTTGAGCACGGCCACCCGGTCGGCCAGCGCCTCCACCACGGTCCGCGAGAACCGCTCCAGGCCGGCGACGTCGTCGCCCAGGCCCCAGGCGGTCAGCAGCGCCGCGTGCGGGTCGATGCCGACGCAGAGCGGGCCCCGGCCGTCCATCGCGGTGCGCAGGCGGGTGCCGAAGGGCGTGGTCATGCGGGGACTCCTTGGTGGTGGGCGTAGCCGATGGCGTCGGTCAGCGCGGCGAAGCCGCGTACGGCGAGGGCCGCGCGCAGCTCGTCCAGGACGCGCAGCGGGGCGGAGGGGTCGTTGAAGACGGTGGTGCCGACGGCCACCCCGGAGGCCCCGGCCAGCAGGAACTCCAGCGCGTCCAGGCCGGTCCTGATCCCGCCCATGCCCAGGATCGGCACCGGCGGCACGGTTCCGGCCCGCATCGCGGCGTACACCTGGTAGACGCAGCGCACCGCCACCGGGCGGATCGCGGGCCCGGAGAGGCCGCCGGTGTCCCCGGCCAGGGCCGGGCGCAGGGTGGTGGTGTCGATGGCCATGCCGAGCAGCGTGTTGATCATGGACAGGCCGTCGGCGCCGGCCTTGACGCAGGCGGCGGCGATCTCGGTGATCGAGGTGACGTCCGGGCTGAGTTTCGCGTACACCGGCAGGGCGGGGTCGGTGACCTCGCGCACCGCCGAGACCACGTCGTACGAGGTGGCCGGGTTGGCCGCGAAGACCAGGCCGCGGTTGTCCACGTTGGGGCAGGAGATGTTGACCTCGACGCCGACCACGCCGGGGCGGCCGTTGAGGTGCTGCGCCGTCTCGGCGAACTCCTCGACCCGCTCTCCGGCGATCGACACCAGCACCCGGGCGCCGCGCTCGGCGAGCCAGGGCAGCTCGGTCTCGACAAAGTGTTCGACGCCGGAGCCCTGCAGGCCGATCGCGTTGAGCATCCCGCTGGGCGTCTCGGCCATCCTCGGCGTGGGCAGGCCCGAGCGCGGGTAGGGCATGATCGTTTTGGTGGTGATCGAGCCCAGCTCGCTCAGCGGCTGGAACTTGGCGATCTCCCGGCCGTAGCCGGCGCAGCCCGAGGCTGTGGTGACCGGGTTGGGCAGGGTGCCGCTGCCGAAGGGCGCGGTCATGTCGACGGCTGACGCATCGACGGCGGCGGGGTCGACGGCGGCGAAGCCGCTGTGGCCGGTGGTCATCTCAGCGCACTCCCATTGCGGCCGCGCCGTGCAGGTCGGCGGGGATCGTACCGACGTCCGACCAGCGGACCCGGGTGCCGTCGAAGCAGGGGCCCTCCACGCAGGAGCGGACGAAGCGGCTGACGCCGTCCTCGCCGACCACCGGCAGCACGCAGCTCATACAGACCCCGACCCCGCAGGCCATGGCCTCCTCGACGGCGCAGAAGACCCGGGCGCCCTCGGCGGCCGCGATCCCGGTGACCGCCGCCAGCATCGCCATCGGGCCGCAGGCGTAGACCACCTCCGCGCCGATGGCCTTGATCGCCTCCGCCAGCGGCAGGGTGACCTGCCCCTTTATGCCGGCCGAGCCGTCGTCGGTGGTGACCAGGACGTCCGGGGTGAGCCGACGCGCGGCGTCCACCCCGTACAGCCGGTCGGCGCCGGCGGCGCCCAGGATGAAGCCCACCGAACCGCCCTGCTCCACGGTCTGCCCGGCCAGCGGCAGCAGCGGCGCGCTGCCGTAGCCGCCGCCGACGAAGAGCGCCGTCATCGCGCCCGCGGGCTGCGGGAAGGCCGTACCGAGCGGCGCGACCAGGTCGACGCTGTCGCCGGCCCTGCCACGCAGCAGCTCCCGGGTCCCGCGCCCGGATTCGGCGAGGACCAGCGTGACGGTCTCCTCGGCCGGGTCGCTGCCGTGGATGAAGAAGGCGCGCCGCAGCAGCATCGCCGAGTCCGGGCCTCCGACCGCCAGCGCGGCGAAGTGCCCTGGGCGTACTCGCGCGGCGATGCCCGGGGCACGCAGCACCATCCGGCCGTACGCACCGGCCGGTGAGATCTCCAGGATCTCGGCTCGGATGTGCTGGGGGTGCGCCATTGCCTCACCTTCCGTTGGACGCGCCGACTGCTTCGAGCAGGCCGGCGTGACCGCTGGCCCGGAGCCGGGCGGCGAGTCCCCGGTGCAGTCGGCGGCACCAGAAGGGACCCTCGTAGATGAAGCCGCTGTAGCCCTGGATGAGGGTAGCCCCGGCCAGGATCCGTTCCCAGGCGTCATCGGCGGTTTCGATGCCGCCGACCGAGACCAGTACCAGCCGGTCCCCGGCCCTGGCGTGCAGCCGGGCGAGTACCTCCAGCGCGCGCGCCTTCAGCGGCGCCCCGGACAGCCCGCCGGCGCCGGCCGCCTCGACCGTGGCCGGGTCGGTGCGCAGGCCCTCGCGGCCGATGGTGGTGTTGGTGGCGATGATGCCGTCCAGACCGAGCTCGACCGCGAGGTCCGCGACCTCGTCGATGTCGGCGTCCGCCAGATCCGGCGCGATCTTGACCAGCAGCGGGATGTGCCGCTGCGGGCTGGTGGCGTCCAGCGTGGCGCGGACCGCGCCGAGCAGCGGCCGGAGCTGGTCCACGGCCTGCAGGTTGCGCAGGCCCGGGGTGTTCGGCGAGCTGACGTTGACCACGAAGTAGTCCGCGTGCCGGGCCAGCCGCTCGGTGCTGGCGACGTAGTCGGCGACCGCCTCGGCCTCGGGGACCACCTTGGTCTTGCCGATGTTGACGCCGACGACGGTCCCGGACCGTCGGCTCCGGGCCGCGAGCCGGGCGGCGACGGCCGCGGAGCCCTCGTTGTTGAAGCCCATCCGGTTGACCAGCGCGCGGTCCTCGATCAGCCGGAACAGCCGCGGCGCCGGGTTGCCCGGCTGCGGCTGCGCGGTGACGGTGCCGATCTCGACGTAGTCGAAGCCGAGCATGGCCAGGCCCTCGATGCCGACCGCGTTCTTGTCGAACCCGGCGGCCAGCCCGAACGGCCCCGGCAGGTCGAGCCCGAGCGCGCGCACCCGCAGCGCGGGATCCCGCGGCGCCAGCACCCGGGCGACGACGCTGCGCAGCCCCGGCACGGAGGACGCCAGCCGGATCCAGAAGAAGGCCAGGTGATGCGCCTTCTCCGGATCAAGCCGCCGGAAGACGAGATTGAAGAACAAGCGGTACAAGGTGTCGCCTTCCAACGTCGATCAAGTTGCACTATTCAGGGGCGCGAGGAACTGCGCGAGAACCCCGCACCTCCGGAAAGGTTCGGCACGCGCAGCCCCCCGCGCCCCCAGAAACTCAACGCGAAGCGTTGAGCAGAGCAGCATGCTCCTGCAGCGACCGAACGCCGATCTCCCCGCGGATCAACGCGTCAATCCCCTGGACCGCCGCGCCCATCGCCTGCACCGTGGTCAGACACGGCACCGACCGCGCGACCGCGGCCGTGCGGATCTCGTAGCCGTCGAGCCGGCTGCCGGTGCCGTAGGGCGTGTTGATGATGAGGTCGACCTCACCGTCGTGGATCAGTTGCACGATGGTGCGCTCGCCGCCCTCCCCCTCGCCCTCGCTGTGCTTGCGCACCACCGTGGCCTCGATGCCGTTGCGGCGCAGCACCTCCGCGGTGCCGGAGGTGGCCAGGATCTCGAAGCCCAGTTCGACCAGGGCGCGGGCCGGGAAGACCAGGTTGCGCTTGTCGCGGTTGGCGACCGAGACGAAGACGCAGCCCTTGGTGGGCAGTGCGCCGTAGGCACCCGCCTGGGACTTGGCGTAGGCGGTGCCGAAGGTGGTGTCGATGCCCATGACCTCGCCGGTGGAGCGCATCTCCGGGCCCAGCACGGTGTCCACGCCGCGGCCGTGGATGTCGCGGAAGCGGCTCCACGGCATCACGGCCTCCTTGACCGCGATCGGGGCGTTCAGCGGCAGCGTGCCGCCGTCGCCCTCGGCCGGCAGCATGCCCTCGGCGCGCAGCTCGGCGATGCTGGTGCCCAGCGAGATCCGGGCGGCGGCCTTGGCCAGCGGCACGGCGGTGGCCTTGGAGGTGAACGGGACGGTACGGGAGGCGCGCGGGTTGGCCTCCAGCACGTAGAGGATGTCCCCGGCCATGGCGAACTGGATGTTGATCAGTCCGCGCACCCCGACGCCCTTGGCGATGGCCTCGGTGGAGGCCCGCAGCCGCTTGATGTCGTAGCCGCCCAGGGTGATCGGGGGCAGCGCGCAGGCGGAGTCGCCGGAGTGGATGCCGGCCTCCTCGATGTGCTCCATGACGCCGCCGAGGTAGAGCTCGGTGCCGTCGTAGAGGGCGTCGACGTCGATCTCGATGGCGTCGTCCAGGAAGCGGTCGATCAGCACCGGGTGCTCGGAGATCAGCCCGGCGTGCCGCTTGAGGTAGTCCGCGAGCGAGGGCTCGTCGTAGACGATCTCCATGCCGCGTCCGCCCAGCACGTAGGAGGGGCGGGCCAGCACCGGGTAGCCGATCTCGTCGGCGATGGCCTTGGCCTCGTCGAAGGAGAAGGCGGTGCCGTGCTTGGGCGCCGGCAGACCGGCGTCGCGCAGCACCCGGCCGAAGGCGCCGCGCTCCTCGGCCAGGTCGATGGCCTCGGGCTGGGTGCCCACGATCGGCACGCCGTTGTCCTTGAGCGCCTGGGCCAGGCCCAGCGGGGTCTGGCCGCCGAGCTGCACGATGACGCCCGCGACCGGTCCGGCCAGGGTCTCCGCGTGCACGATCTCCAGCACGTCCTCCAGGGTGAGCGGCTCGAAGTAGAGCCGGTCGGAGGTGTCGTAGTCGGTGGAGACGGTCTCCGGGTTGCAGTTGACCATCACGGTCTCGTAGCCGGCCTCGCTGAGTGCGAAGGAGGCGTGGACGCAGGAGTAGTCGAACTCGATGCCCTGGCCGATGCGGTTCGGCCCGGAGCCCAGGATCAGCACGGCCGGCTTGGTGCGCGGCGCGACCTCGGACTCCTCGTCGTAGCTGGAGTAGAAGTACGGGGTCTTCGCGGCGAACTCGGCGGCGCAGGTGTCGACGGTCTTGAAGACCGGGCGGATCCCCAGCGCGTGCCGCACCTCGCGGACCACGTCCGGGCTCAGGCCGCGGATCTCTCCGATCTGCAGGTCGGAGAAGCCGTGCCGCTTGGCGTGCCGGAGCAGCTCCGGGTCCAGCCGCGGGGCCTCGGCCAGTTCCTCGGCGATCTCGTGGATCAGGAACAGCTGGTCCACGAACCAGGGGTCGATCTTCGTGGCGTCGAAGACCTCCTGCTGGGTGGCCCCGGCCCGGATCGCCTCCATCACCGTGTTGATCCGGCCGTCGGTCGGAACCTGAGCCTTCGTCAGCAGTTCGGTCTTGTCGCCCGGTTCACCCACGAAGGTGAACTGCGAGCCCTTCTTCTCCAGTGAGCGCAGCGCCTTGTTCAGCGCCTCGGGGAAGTTGCGGCCCAGCGCCATGGCCTCGCCGACCGACTTCATGGTGGTGGTCAGCGTGGCGTCGGCGCTCGGGAACTTCTCGAACGCGAACCGCGGGACCTTGACCACCACGTAGTCCAGCGTGGGCTCGAAGGACGCCGGGGTCTTCTCGGTGATGTCGTTGGGGATCTCGTCCAGGGTGTAGCCCACCGCGAGCTTGGCCGCGATCTTGGCGATCGGGAAGCCGGTGGCCTTGGACGCCAGCGCCGAGGAGCGGGAGACCCGGGGGTTCATCTCGATGACGATGACGCGGCCGTCGGCCGGGTCGATCGCGAACTGGATGTTGCAGCCACCGGTGTCCACCCCGACCTCGCGGATGATCGCGATGCCGATGTCCCGCAGCCGCTGGTACTCGCGGTCGGTCAGCGTCATCGCCGGGGCCACGGTGATGGAGTCGCCGGTGTGCACGCCCATCGGGTCGAAGTTCTCGATGGAGCAGACCACCACGACGTTGTCGTGCTTGTCGCGCATCAGCTCCAGCTCGTACTCCTTCCAGCCCAGGATGGACTCCTCCAGGAGCACCTCGGTGGTCGGCGACAGCGTCAGGCCCTGGCCGGCGATCCGGCGCAGGTCCTCCTCGTTGTGGGCGAAGCCGGAGCCGGCGCCGCCCATGGTGAAGGAGGGGCGGACCACGACCGGGTAGCCGCCGAGGGTCTCCACCCCCGCCATGATCTCGTCCATGGTGTGGCAGATGACCGAGCGGGCCGACTCGCCGTAGCCGATCTTGGCCTTGACGGCCTCGACCACGCCCTTGAACAGCTCGCGGTCCTCGCCCTTGTTGATCGCCTCGACGTTGGCGCCGATCAGCTCCACGCCGTACTTCGCCAGCACCCCGTTGTCGTGCAGCGAGATCGCGGTGTTCAGCGCGGTCTGGCCGCCCAGGGTGGGCAGCAGGACGTCGGGGCGCTCCTTGGCGATGATCTTCTCGACGAACTCCGGGGTGATCGGCTCGACGTAGGTGGCGTCGGCGATCTCCGGGTCGGTCATGATCGTGGCCGGGTTGGAGTTGACCAGGATCACCCGCAGGCCCTCGGCCTTGAGCACCCGGCAGGCCTGCGTACCGGAGTAGTCGAACTCCGCCGCCTGACCGATCACGATCGGGCCGGAACCGATGACCAGAACGGACTGGATGTCGGTGCGCTTAGGCACGCTGGCCCTCCATGAGCTCTACGAAGCGATCGAACAGGTAGGCGGCGTCGTGCGGACCGGCCGCCGCCTCCGGGTGGTACTGGACGCTGAACGCGGGCTGGTCCAGGCACTGCAGGCCCTCGACCACGTCGTCGTTCAGGCAGACGTGGGACACGGTGACCCGCCCGTAGGGGGTCTGCGTCTCACCGTCCAGCGGGGCGTCCACGGCGAAGCCGTGGTTGTGCGCGGTGACCTCGACCTTGCCGGTGGTGCGGTCCTGCACCGGCTGGTTGATGCCGCGGTGGCCGTACTTGAGCTTGTAGGTGCCGAAGCCGAGGGCCCGGCCGAGCAGCTGGTTGCCGAAGCAGATCCCGAAGAACGGGGTCTTCCGGCCCAGTACCTCGCGCAGCACGGCGACCTGCCCGTCCGCGGTGGCCGGGTCGCCCGGGCCGTTGGAGAAGAACACGCCGTCCGGCGCGACCGCGTAGACGTCCTCGGCGGTCGCGTTGGCCGGCAGGACGTGCACCTCTATGCCGCGCTCGGCCATCCGGTGCGGGGTCATCCCCTTGATGCCCAGGTCCAGAGCCGCGACCGTGAACCGCTTGGTACCGATCGCCGGGACGACATAGGTCTCCTTGGTGGCGACCTCGCCGCAGAGGTCCGCGCCGGCCATCTGCGGGGCCCGGCGGACCCGCTCCAGCAGCGTGGCGTCGTCGGCCAGCGCCGCGCCGGAGAAGATGCCGCAGCGCATCGCGCCGCGCTCGCGCAGGTGGCGGGTGAGCGCGCGGGTGTCGATGCCGCTGATGCCGACGATGCCCTGGTCGACCAGTTCCTGGTCGAGCGAGCGCCGAGAGCGCCAGTTGGAGGCGACCCGGGCGGGGTCGCGGACCACGTAGCCGGCCACCCAGATCCGGGCGGACTCCGGGTCCTCGTCGTTGACGCCGGTGTTGCCGATGTGCGGGGCCGTCATGGTGACGACCTGGCGGTGGTAGGAGGGGTCGGTGAGGGTCTCCTGATAGCCGGTCATACCGGTGTTGAAGACGGCCTCGCCGAAGGTCTCGCCGACGGCGCCGTAGGCCTGGCCGCGGAAGATCCGCCCGTCCTCCAGGACGTAGGCGGCCGGGACTCGGTCCCGCCGCCGCGCCGCGGGGGTGGATGCAGGTGCGGTCATGATGCGCCTTCCTTGTGTTCCTCAGGCTGTGCTGTCACCTTCGCGTGGGCCTTCAGCAGGACCTCCACCGCGGTGACCCAGTTCTCGTGCTCGGCCGGGTGGTCGGCCCGGAATCCGCTGTCCAGCTGCTTGCCGCCGTGCTCCCAGGTGACCACGAGCACGCCGCCCTCGGGCAGCACCTTGCCGGCGATGCCCCGGTCGGTACGGGCGCCGCGCAGCGCGTCGACCGGGATGAAGAAGCTCGCCGACGCCGGGCGGACCACGGTCAGGCCCTCGGCGGTGAGGGTCAGCTCGACCAGGCTGCGGTCGCCCAGGTGGTGCGCGACGATCCGGTCCAGCCACTCACCGGCGCTGGTGCTGCCGATGTAGCGGCCCTCCAGCTCCAGCAGCGCCTCGGTGGTGTGCTTCGGCGCGGTCGGCAGCGCGGGCAGGCCGGACTGCTGGGTGCGGCGCCACAGCCAGCCCTGCCGCATCAGCCAGTAGAGCAGCGCGATGACGAAGAGCAGGCCGACGACCCAGCCGATCAGGTCGCCCACATGGGTGACCGGGGCCGAGTGCGGCGCCTGCGCCGGCAGCGCACCGGCGGCGACGTTCAGGGCGGCGTTCAGGGCGGTGCTCATACCAGCGCCCCGTCCAGGACCGTGGCGGTGCCGCGCAGGAAGGTGGCGACCACCCGTCCGGGCAGCTCACGGCCGCGGTAGGGGGTGTTCCGGCTGCGGGAGGCGAAGGCGTCGGGGTTCACCGTTCCACGGTACGCGGGGTCGACCAGGACGAGGTTGGCCGGTTCGCCGACCGAGACGGGGCGGCCGTGACCGGCCAGTCCGCCGATGGCGGCGGGGCGGTACGACATCCGCTCGGCGACCTCGTGCCAGCCCATCAGCCCGGTGTCGACCATGGTCTGCTGGACCACCGACAGCGCGGTCTCCAGGCCGACCATGCCCATCGCGGCGGCGGCCCATTCGCAGTCCTTGTCCTCGGACGGGTGCGGCGCGTGGTCGGTGGCGACCGCGTCGATGGTGCCGTCGGCGAGGGCCTCGCGCAGCGCGATCACGTCGGCCTCGGTGCGCAGCGGCGGGTTGACCTTGAACACCGGGTCGTAGGAGCGGACCAGTTCGTCGGTGAGCAGCAGGTGGTGCGGGGTGACCTCGGCGGTGACGTCCCAGCCCTTGGACTTGGCCCAGCGGATGATCTCCACCGAACCGGCTGTGGAGACATGGCAGACGTGCAGCCGCGAGCCGACGTGGGCGGCGAGCAGCACGTCCCTGGCGATGATCGACTCCTCGGCCACGGCCGGCCAGCCGGCCAGGCCGAGCTCGCCGGAGACCGTGCCCTCGTTCATCTGCGCGCCCTCGGTGAGCCGGGGCTCCTGGGCGTGCTGGGCGATGACGCCGCCGAAGGCCTTCACGTACTCCAGCGCCCGGCGCATGATCACCGCGTCGTCGACGCACTTGCCGTCGTCGGAGAAGACCCGGACGGTGGCGGCGGAGTCGGCCATCGCGCCGAGCTCGGCCAGCTGCTTGCCCTCCAGGCCGACGGTGACCGCGCCGACCGGCTGCACGTCGCAGTAGCCGGACTCGCGGCCCAGCCGCCAGACCTGCTCGACCACGCCGGCGGTGTCGGCCACCGGGAAGGTGTTGGCCATGGCGTGGACGGCGGTGTAGCCGCCCCTGGCCGCGGCCCGGGTGCCGGTCGCGACCGTCTCGGCGTCCTCGCGGCCGGGCTCGCGCAGGTGGGTGTGCAGGTCGACCAGGCCGGGCAGGGCGACCAGGCCCTCGGCCTCGACCACGGTCTCGCCCTCGGCGGCGGCCAGACCGGCGCCGATCTCGGCGATGACCCCGTCACTGAGGCGCAGGTCCTGCGGCTCGCCGCCGAGGATGCGGGCGTTCTTGATCAGGTAGCTGGTCACTTGCTCTGCTCCTCGGTGGGGGTGGTCGTGGTCATGCCGCCGAGCAGCAGGTACAGCACGGCCATCCGGACGCTGACGCCGTTGGCGACCTGCTCGACGATGGTGGAGCGGGCCGAGTCGGCGATCTCGGAGGCGATCTCCATGCCGCGCACCATCGGTCCGGGGTGCATCACCACGGCGTGCTCGGGCAGGGTGGCGGCGCGGGCGACGTCCAGGCCGTAGCGGCGGGAGTACTCGCGGTGGGTGGGGAAGAAGGCGGCGTTCATCCGCTCGCGCTGGACCCGCAGCATCATCACCGCGTCGCTCTTGGGCAGCGCCGCGTCCAGGTCGTAGGAGACCTCGCAGGGCCAGCTCTCGACGCCGAAGGGCATCAGCGTCGGCGGGGCCACCAGGGTGACCTGGGCGCCCAGGGTGTGCAGCAGCCGCACGTTGGAGCGGGCCACCCGGCTGTGCAGCACGTCGCCGACGATGGTGATCCGGCGGCCGTCCAGGTCGCGGCCCCGGGCGCTGCCGTCGCGGCCGGGGTTGAGGTGGCGGCGCATGGTGAAGGCGTCCAGCAGGGCCTGGGTGGGGTGCTCGTGGGTGCCGTCACCGGCGTTCACCACGCTGCCGTGCAGCCAGGAGGACTCGGCCAGCCGCTTGGGCGCGCCGGAGGCGTGGTGCCGGATCACCACCGCGTCGGCGCCCATGGCCTGCAGAGTGAGCGCGGTGTCCTTGAGCGTCTCGCCCTTGGAGACCGAGGAGCCCTTGGCGGAGAAGTTGATGACGTCGGCCGACAGCCGCTTCTCGGCGACCTCGAAGGAGGTGCGGGTGCGGGTGGAGTCCTCGAAGAAGAGGTTGACCACGGTGCGGCCGCGCAGTGTCGGCAGCTTCTTGACGGCCCGGGTGGAGACCTGGGCCATCTCCTCGGCGGTGTCCAGGATCAGAAGCGCGTCGTCCCGGCTGAGGTCGGCGGTCGAGATCAGGTGGTTCACTGGGCGCTCCCGTTCCCGCTGCCGTTTCCGTTGCCATTGCCCTGGTCGAGCTGGCCGAGCAGGACGGCGTCCTGGCCGTCTATCTCCACCAGCTTCACCTTCACCGCCTCGCGCAGCGAGGTGGGCAGGTTCTTGCCCACGTAGTCGGCGCGGATCGGCAGCTCCCGGTGGCCCCGGTCGACCAGGACGGCGAGCTGCACCGCGCGGGGGCGGCCGAGGTCGCCGAGGGCGTCCAGCGCGGCGCGGATGGTGCGGCCGGAGAAGAGCACGTCGTCGACCAGGACGACGAGCTTGCCGTCCAGGCCGCCGGGCGGGATCTCGGTGTGCTCCAGGGCGCGGGCGGGCTTGAGCCGCAGGTCGTCCCGGTACATGGTGATGTCCAGGGTCCCGAAGGGGATGTCCTGGCCGGTGATCTGGGCCAGCGCCGCGTGCAGCCGGCGGGCCAGAAGGACGCCGCGGGTGGGGATGCCGAGCAGGACGACGTCCTCCGCGCCCTTGGCGCGCTCGACGATCTCGTGGGCGATCCGGGTGAGCGACCGGGCGATGTCGCTCTGGTCGAGGACCCGGCGCTGAGCGGTCTGCACGTCCTTCTGCAGAGCCTGGGGGTGCTGCTGGGAACTTCTGTCACTGGTCATGCCGAAGCCGACCTCCTTCCCCGCCTCACTGGACGGGCCTTAAAGGATGCCTGGTGGACGGCCCTGCCCGGACAGGACTGGGGCCGTCGTCCACCCTACCAGCCGGATCTTGGAGCGCCGGTTCGCACGACTGCCCCATTCGGCTTGACGAACGCTTATCACTCTGCGTAACCTCACAGTCAGTTACGGCCGGACGACGGAAGTCCCCCATGCACCCGCTCAGGCGGTGTGCCTCCTGGACGCGCCGTCGCCGGCGGAGTCGGCGTCGCACGCCATATCTCGTCCGGGGAGACCATTTGTCCAGCGACTACGCGAAGCAGCTCGGCGGCAAGCTGCGGGCGATCCGCACCCAGCAGGGGCTGTCCCTGCACGGCGTCGAGGAGAAGTCCCAGGGCCGTTGGAAGGCCGTCGTCGTCGGCTCCTACGAGCGCGGAGACCGCGCGGTCACCGTGCAGCGCCTGGCCGAGCTGGCCGAGTTCTACGGCGTTCCGGTCCAGGAGCTGCTGCCCGGCAGCACCCCGGGCGGAGCGGCCGAGCCGCCGCCGCGCCTGGTGCTCGACCTGGAGCGGCTGTCCCAGGTGCCGTCCGAGAAGGCCGGCCCGCTGCAGCGCTACGCGGCCACCATCCAGAGCCAGCGCGGCGACTACAACGGCAAGGTGCTCTCGATCCGCCAGGACGACCTGCGCACCCTGGCCGTGATCTACGACCAGCCCGCCTCGCTGCTGATCGACCAGCTGATCAGCTGGGGCGTGCTCGACCCGGACGCGCGGCGCGCGGTCCGCGAGGACGACTCGGTCTGAGCGAGCGCGCCGCCGGGTAACTGAAGAAACGTCACAGCAGTAACGTCACGGCAGTGGGGAGAACTCAGGTCTCCCCACTGCCGTGTGCATGTGCCGTCCGGTGCCCGGTGCGCCTGGAAGACGGCTAGAAGAGGTGGTCCGACGCGTCGTCCACCAGGAACGCCGTCCTGCCGCTGGTGCTGTGCGAGACGAGCTGGATGCCGACCGTCGAGCCCAGCTCACCGTTGGAGATCCACGGCGTCAGGTCGACGGTCTGCAGCTGGTAGCCGTTGGTGACGGTCTGGTTGGTCCAGGTCTGCACCGTGCCCAGCTTCCGGCCGCTGTACTGGTCGTAGAGCACCAGCGACAGGGTGTCCGCAGGCGAGGCGCTGGACGCGGTGGTGTCGACGTTCAACCAGAACGAGAAGGTCTCGTGGGTGTACCCGGGGGTGGTCTCCACCCACTGGGTGATCGAGTCGTCGTACGCGCTGCTCTGGCCCAGCCAGGCGTAGCCGTTGCCGCTGTGCGCCTGGTGCGCGGTGGCGGTGGTGATCACGTTCCAGCCCGAGGCGGACCAGGCGCCGTGGTCGTAGGTCCCGTTCTCGAAGCCGGCGTCGGTGAGCTGCTCGATCGGGGTGCAGCCGTTCTGCTGACCGGGGAAGAAGCCGAACCACGAGCTCTGCGACTGGCTGTTGCCCAGGTCGTCGGAGGCGGAGACGGTGATGCCCTGCCAGCCGGTGACCGTGGTGGTGCCGGTGATGTGGCCGCTGACCGGGTCGATGGACAGGCCGGCCGGCAGGCCCTTGGCGCTGTAGGTGACCTTCCTGGAAGCGGTGTCCGAGGCGAGCACCGCGTAGTCCATCGGCTGACCGGTGGCCAGCGTCTGGTCACAGGGCTTGGTCACCAGCAGGGGCGAGGAGTTGGCGAAGAGCGGGCCGTTGCCCACGCAGTTGTGCTGATAGTCGGACCAGAGTGTCTGCACCGGGAAGGTCCCTGTGGAGAGGGTCAGATTGAACAGACCGCCCACCGTGCCGTACTGGATCCAGGCGCACTTGTCGCCGATCTCCTGCCCGGTGGCGTCGGTCCAGGCACCGATCGGGTTCTGGTCGCTGATGGTCTCGGCGTACTCGTGGCCGCCGATGATGCCGTAGCCGTCCAGGTGGCCGCGCTGGCCGGGGTTGATCCAGTTGGTACCGCAGTACTTGTTGTCGGTCAGGTACGGCATGATCGTGTACGGGATGGTGCCGTACGAGGTGCGCTCGAAGGTGTGCCAGGCGCAGTAGCCGAGTTCCTGCCACTTGTCGGGGTCGCTGCCCGGCGCGGCGTTGATGATGTACTGCACGTTGCGGTTCTGGGTACCGGTGGTGTTGCCGAAGTGCTGCGCGGCGGCGATGGCCTCGGCGGCGATCTGCGGCTCGGTGGCCGCCTGCGGCGCGGCCATGCTGTTGTCCACCCAGACGCCCGCCAGGGTCTGGCCGGCCACCGGGTAGCCCACGTGGTTGGCGCCGGCCGGACAGGTGTCGGTGCCGGGGGCGATGCCCTCGCAGTACTCGGTGGGCACCTTGGACCAGGTGTCGGTGCTGCTGCCGAGGCCCTTGAAGAACTCCTGCTGGTACGGCGCGGCGCTCTCCGGGTCACCGGTCAGCGTGACATCACCGGTGGCCGGGTCGGTGCCCTGGGTCCCCCACTGGCTGCCCCAGTAGATCAGGTAGACCTGCGGCGGACCGGTGGTGACGCCGATGGAGTCCTGGCTGCCCCGGTAGGTCATCTGCAGGTCGTAGTTGTTCCTCGGCTTCACCGACTTGCTGGTGGGGGTGTTGCCCGTCGGCGCCGTGTTCGTGGCCGCTGCTTTCGCCGCCGCGGCCTGGGCGGTCGCAGCCTTGGCCTTCTGCGCGGCGAAGGTCTTGGAGTTGAGCATCACCTGCGGCTTGGTCTCGGTGGCGAGCACCCAGGTGCCGCGCACGTCGAGCCAGCCGGCCGAGGCCGGATGGGTGGCCGCGCCCGGGTCGGTCGTCGGTGCGACCGGACCCACCACCGGCTTGGACGTGTGCGCCGAACCGGTACCGCCGGTGCGCGCCTGGGTTCCGGGGTTCGCGGACGCCGCCTGCTGTGCCGGGGGGTTCTGCTGTGCGGGAGGATTCTGGCCGGGGCTGCCACCGGGCGGAGTGTCTGCCGTCGAGCCGGTCGACGTCGACGACGAGGCAGGAGTGCCCGCGCTGCCGGACGGCGCGGCCGGGGCGCCGGTGGACACCGGGCGCGGAGCGCCCGCGGCCGAGGCCGTAGTGGAATGAGCGGCGGCGCCACCGCCTGCGTTGCCGGTTATCCCGACCACAGCAAGTCCGGCGGCCAGGCCGAGCAGGGTGACCTGCCTGGCCCGCCCGGACAGGCGCGCACTGATTCTGGACACAGTGGTCCTCTCAACTGGGGGTGTTGGAAACTGAGGTTGGAAACTGGGGAGTTCTGTGCAATGACACATGTCACGTGTGATGTAGGTCAAGATGTCTGCACGATGTCATTCGCCGGTGACCAAATCGTCATGCGCCCCAGCACCCCGGACCCGCCCCTGCCCCAGTGCCCTTCCGAAGGCCCGACACCCCCATCCCCCGGCCCGCCGCGACAAGACGGCGAGTTGCCGGGATCTCACTTGACCTGGTCCCGGAAGGCCGGCTGACGGGTCCTCTCTCAGTTGATCTGGTCCGACTTCGCCGTATCGAGTCGACGCAGGCTGGTGGGGCTCGCAGCCCCTCGATGTGCCCGCATCCCGAAAGATCGACTCCTGGCAGCAAGTGGAAGCCGAGCGGACTTCGCCGCCTACTCGACGTTGGCCGGGAGGGCAATGGTGGGGCGCCGTCGCCGCTCCGCGAGACAGGCCGCCTCCAGGCTCTCGCCGCACCAAATCGCGGGTTGCCGGGCACAGCCTCCCGGAGGAGCCCGTGGCGGGCTCGAGGCCAGGCGTGACCGACTCAAGTCCAGCGAAGGTAACACTCAAGCCGTTACCTTCGCTCGCATATGTCGCCGGCAGTGCCAGTTTTGCCCGACGAAACTCATTCAAAGGTAACGGCCTGAGTGTTACCTTTGTGATATGGAACGGCAGGAAGCACTACAGGTTCTGGGAGGCCTCTCCGCTGATCAGTGGGGACTGGTCACAGCGGCGCAGGCGAGCGATGTAGGCATCGGGAAGATGACCATGTCGCGGCTCGTCGCTGCAGGCCTGCTCAATCGGGTCGGGCACGGCGTTTACAGCGCTGTGGCGGCCGGCCTGCCCTCCCATCTGGAGATCCGCGTCGCTTGGCTGCGGCTCGACCCCGGTCGGCCGGCCTGGCAGAGGCAGCTCGGTGATCAGGATTCCGGTGTTGTCTCCCATGCATCCGCGTGCCTCCTCCATGGCATCGGCGATCTTCCCGCACCGACGTTGGACATCACGGTGCCTCGGGTGCGGACAACCCGGGAAGCCGACGTGCGACTGCTGCCCGGTGACATTCCCGTGGACGACATCACCGTCGTCGACGGCCTTCCCGTCACGACGGCAGAGCGCACCATCGTCGACCTGCTGGCCGAGCGAATCGACGGCGGCCACATTGGCGGCGTCATCGCTGACGCACAGCGGTCCGGGCTCCTCGACATCCCTTCCCTAGCCCGCCGGGTGGCCCACCAGTCCGACGCCTACGGTGCGCCTGCCGGCGACGGACGCGCACTGCTCGCTGTCCTGCTTGAGAATGTTGGCGAGCACCTGCGCGACGACCAGGCCATGACGGAGGCCGTCCAAGTGGGCGCTCTCCAGGCAACCGAGCTCATCCGCGAATCGCTCAGCGAAATCATGGCGCTTCCTAACCCCGGGCTGGACGGTGTGCGCGAGGTCCTTGCTCAGATGTCGCTTCGCAACGAGGCCGTTCACGCCGCCGCGTTTCGGGACCTGATGGCACCGGCCGAGGCCAGCCTCGCTCGGGCAATCAGCCCGGTCCTGCACCAGCTCAATGATCATCTCGCCCAGTTGCTTGCGCCACTGGCCACGCAGCTCCCGCGCGACGCAGGCCAGGTCCTAGAGCCCCTGGCTGCGTCCATGCGCGAAGTCGAGGGCCAACTCGCCGAGAGCCTGCAAGGGCACATCCTGCTCCACAGCCTCCGGCTTCCCGCAGTGAACCTCGCGGACATCATCGTCCCGGGCAAGGCTCTCAAGGTTCCGGTCACTGCATGGAGCCGCGCATCTGCTGCCGAAACAAACCAGCTTCCCCGAAGCGCCGCCACGCCGACCTCGACATCGGCGAATGACCAGGCAGCGTGAGCACGTGAACCCCTACAAGTCGCCAACCGCGCTCAGGGCGGCAGTAACGGACCGAGCGCGCCAGCAGTCCAAGCTCACCGGTCTGCCGCTCAGCGCACTGAGAGACCGCTTCTACTATCAGCGTCTGCTCGCCCGGATCTTTCTCCACGAGCCAAACGGATGGATGCTCAAAGGCGGCCAGGCCCTTCTGGTGCGCTTCCCCCGCGCCCGCCAGAGCCAGGACATCGACCTCTACTACCGGGACGCCGGCGCATCAAGTGAAGCCGTCTCCGCGCTGAGGGCAGCAGCCGCACTCGACCTCGGTGACGGCTTCACGTTCATCGTGCGAACGGTCACGGAGCTGGTCGGCGACAAAGGCGCGAAGGTCAAAGTCGATGTCCTCGCCGGCACCACGGACCGGCTCGCCGTCATCAGTATCGACCTGGTGGCCAACCTCCTCCCCCTGGGCGATCCCGAACGGTTTCCCCTACAGCCCGTCCTGCCCGCGGACTGGCTCGACGACTGGCCAGACATCGTTCTCTACCCGCTTTCCGACCACATCGCCGATAAGGTCAGCGCGATGTACGAGGTCCACCCGCCCGGCGAGACGCCTTCCAGCCGTTTCCGAGACCTGGCGGACCTGCTTCTCATCGCCCAACGAGAACGCCCGGATGCACTCACCACCATGGCCAGCATCCGAAGCGAGCAACGACGCCGCACGTCCCACGGCAGCACGGTACAACTTCCCTCGACCTTCAGCGTCCCAGAGCAAAGCACTTGGGCAGTGGGCTATCCGAAGGCGGCGGCAGCGGTACCCGCTCTCGAAGGCTGCGCCGACCTCGGCGCCGCACATCCGCTAGCTGACGCATTCCTCACACCCCTACTCGATGGGACCGCCCAAGGACGCTGGGACCCCGAGGCCGGCAAATGGGCCTGAACGGCCAGTCGCTGGCGGAGAACTACAGATGGCTGCCGTCGTTCCGGCCGGGCTGGAACTCGACGCTGCGGAGACGATGCCCGTCGTCACGTGCGTGGCCGGAGTCTCGGTGAGGTTGGCGGAGCAGCATCCGGCCGCCGGGGCAGCGGTGCAAGCCATGAGCGTGACGAGGTGGTGTCGACGCATCTTGCATCGCCTCCTGCGTCGGTACGCTGGTGAGCTCATGCTCCTTCCAGGGTGCGCTCCCCTACAGGCATCGGCGCGATGACAGGCCACTGCTCAAGATGCCTCGATCAAGTGCTTACGATAGTCGGGCATCCGCGCCGAGCAGCGGCTTCGGCAAGCCGACCGGTTGCGATCAGTTCCTGCGGCTCAGCGGTTGTCCCTAACCCGGCCGCATGAGCATCCTGCGTGAAGAGCTGCACGAGCTGATCGACCGGCTGCCGGAGTCGCAGGTGGCGCCGATACTCGCCGTGGTGCGGGCGAGCAGCTCTGCCGAGGGCGGCGGGGAGGAGTGGCCGCTGCCCGACTTCGTCGGCGCACTGTCCAGCGGCAAGGGCGACCTGGCCGCCCGCTCCAGCGTCGTGCGCCTGGTGTCCGTGACCCTGACGCCCGCTGAGCTTGCCGAGCGTCAGGCCTGTGGCCGCGCCGCGATGGCCGCGAAGGGCGTCGTCATCGACGACGACCCCACGGATCCAGATCGGCTGGCCGCCGAGCGATTCTGGGCGGCCCAGTAGGCGGCGCATCGTCGTCGGCCACCCCGCCCGGCTGACCGTGGGTCAGTCGCGGCCGGCGGCCCAGAGGCGGCGGACGTGGCCGAGGTGGGCGGTGATCAGCTCGGTGACCAGGGGGAGATCGCGGGCGATCATCGCGTTCAGCAACTGCTCGTGCTCCGCCGCCGACTCGAACAGGCGGTCCGCCTCGACCAGGGCCGTCAGCCCGTACAGCCGGGAGCGGCTGCGGAGGTCGCGGACGGTCTCCACCAGATGGCGGTTGCCGTGCAGGGCCAGCAGGCCGAGGTGGAAGCGGCGGTCCGCCTCGACGTAGGCGATCAGGTCGCCGGCCAGGGCCGCCGTCACGATGGCGCGAGCGTGCTCCCGCAGCGGTTCCAGCTGCTCCGGGGTGGCGATCTCGGCGACCCGGACCGTGGCCGGGACCTCGATCATCTCGCGGATCTCGGTGAAGTCGTCCAGGTCCTGGTCGGTCAGCCCGATGATGCGGAAGCCCTTGTTGCGGACCACCTCGACCAAGCCCTCCTTGGCCAGGTCCAGCATCGCCTCGCGCACCGGCGTGGCCGAGACGCCGAACTCCGCCGCCAGCACCGGGGCCGAGTAGACGATGCCCGGGCGCAGCTCGCCGGCCACCAGTGCCGCGCGCAGGGCGTGAGTGACCTGCTCGCGGAGGCTGCGGCGCTCCTGCACGGAGGGGAGGTTCAGCGCTGCTGCGCCTTCGGTGTTCACGGCTGGGCTGTTCACGCGGGTTCCTCCCGATACAGGGCTTGTGCAACATCATCCTGCACCATCACGCGCCACCGAGCGCCGGGCTGGTGAATGCTGTGCGGAAGTGACCGGCCGCGTGGGCCGTACCTGACGGTTCGTTCATCGCGGCTCAAGATCAATATAACTGCAATGTCACATCTCACGCGTGATACTTGACGCCCACTCACCGTAACGCCAGAGTCTCCCCCAGAGAACAACGTGACATTGCACAGTTGAGCGCCCGGGGGCACGCCTTGACCTTGACCACTGATCTCGCCGAACCGCCCGCCACCGCGGCCACCGCTCCGCAGCACCGCTCCCCCGCACAGCTGGCCTGGCGGCGCTTCCGCCGCGACCGGACCGGGGTGGTCTCCGGACTGGTCGTCGCCGCGTTCTTCCTGGTCGGCATCGGCGCACCGGTGATCTCCTGGCTCTACGGCAAGGACCCCTACACCACCTACGGCCAGAACACCCCCGGGCTGCTCAACGACTACGGCTACCCGGCCGGGCCGATGGGCGGCATCAGCGGCCAGTACTGGCTGGGCCTGGAGCCGGGGCTCGGCCGGGACGTGTTCATGCAGCTGGTCTACGGGATCCGCACCTCACTGCTGATCTCACTGGCGATCGTGCTGCTGATCACCGTGATCGGGACGCTGGTCGGCGTGGCGGCCGGGTACACCGGCGGCTGGGTCGACTACACCGTCAGCCGGGTGATCGACATCGTGCTCTGCTTCCCGTCGACCATCTTCTTCGTGGCCTTCATCCCGGTCGCGACCTCGCTCTTCGTGTCGCCCACCGAAGAGGTCCCGACCTGGATGCACGTGGTCACCATCATCACCGTGCTCACCGCCTTCGGCTGGACCAGCACGGCCCGGCTGCTGCGCGGGCAAGTGCTGTCGCTGCGCGAGCGGGAGTTCATCCAGTCAGCACGGGTGATCGGGGTCAGCCCGACCCGGATCGTCTTCCGCGAGCTGCTGCCGAACCTCTGGACGCCGATCCTGATCTCCGCCTCGCTGGCGGTGCCGGTCTACGTCACCACCGAGGCCGCACTGTCCTTCCTCGGCGCCGGGATGGTCGAGCCCACCCCGGACTGGGGCCGGATGATCCACACCGGCGCCGAGGTCTACTCCGCGGACTTCACCTACATGCTCGTCCCCGGGCTGGCCATGTTGATCTTCGTACTGGCCTTCAACCTGCTCGGCGACTCGGTCCGCGACGCGCTCGACCCCAAGTCCAGCCGCTGACAGTCCATCCGCCGACCCGCTCCACCGCGGCGCCCGCGCCCCGGCACACCTCCGCTCGGCGCTCTCGACCGCGCCCGAGTTCCTCCTTCACCGATTCCGGCTGTACTGATCCCGAGGACTCCTTCATGGACCGCAGAACCATGCGCCTGATCGCCGCCGCCCTGGCGGCCGGCGCCCTGGCCACCACCTCCGCCTGCAGCGGCGGCAGCAGCAGCAAGGACACCGGCAGCAGTACCTCGCAGGCCCCGGTGACCAAGCAGGCGGTCACCATCGGCACCGCCGCCGACTCGGTCGGCCCGGACCCGGCGGTCACCGGGGCCAAGACCGGCGGCACCGCGACCGTGCTGCAGCGCACCGACTTCAGCCACCTGGACCCGGCCCGGGTCTACTCCTCGGCCAACCAGACCGCGGACCTGCTGCTGACCCGTCAGCTCACCAGTTACCAGTACGTCAACGGCACCACCAAGCTGGTCGGCGACCTGGCCACCGACACCGGCACCACCAGCGACGGCGGCAAGACCTGGAAGTTCACCCTGAAGGACGGCCTCAAGTACGAGGACGGGTCGACCATCACCGCCCAGGACGTCAAGTACGGGGTGGAGCGCACCTTCCAGGCCGAGCTCAGCGGCGGCCCCAGCTACCTGCAGACCTGGCTGACCGGGAAGTCCGACTACACCAGCGCCTACCCCGGCCCCTGGAGCGGCCAGGACCTGCCGGCGATCGAGACCCCGGACGCCAAGACCATCGTCTTCCACCTCACCAGCGTGCACGCGGACTTCCCCTACGCGGTGGCGATGCAGGCGTACAGTCCGGTCCCCAAGGCCCAGGACACCAAGAAGGCCTTCGACCAGCACCCGTTCTCCTCCGGCCCGTACAAGATCCAGAGCCATGACGCGGACAAGTCGATGGTGCTGGTCCGGAACACCTACTGGGATCCCAACACCGACCCCACCCGGCACGCCTACCCGGACCAGTGGAAGTTCTCCTTCGGCGGCCAGAACCTCGACATCGACCAGCGCCTGATCGCCGCCAACGGCGACGACAAGGACGCGATGACCTTCAACGCCCTGGTCACCAGCGACGTCGCGCAGCAGGTGATGGGCAGCCCCGACCTGAAGGCCCGCACCGTCAACGACCTGACGCCGTTCACCACGTACTTCAGCATCAACAACAAGCGGGTCACCGACCCGAAGATCCGTCAGGCGATGCTGCTGGCCTTCCCGGAGCAGCAGACCCGGCAGCTCTTCGGCGGCCCGATGTACGGGGACTACAGCCACACCATCCTGTCGCCGATCACCAACGGCTTCCAGCCGTACAACCTGTACCCGGCGGCGGCCACCGGTGACCCGGAGGCGGCGAAGAAGCTGCTGGCCACCAGCAGCAACCCGCACCCGACCATCGTCTACGCGTACTCCAGCACCACCCAGTGGCAGCAGGTCGCGGTCGCCATCTCGGACGCACTGACCAAGGCCGGCTTCAACGTGGTCAAGCACCCGGTCGACGACAAGGACTACTACGACGAGATCGGCAAGGTCGACAACCAGTTCGACCTCTACTACGCGGGCTGGGGACCGGACTGGCCCAGCGCCTCGGCGGTCATCCCGCCGGTCTTCGACGGCCGGCTGATCGCCCCGACCGGTCCCAACACCATGCTCTTCAACGACCCCACGGTGAACTCGGAGATCGACCGGATCACCGCCGAGCCGGACCTGGCGCAGCAGGACAAGGACTGGGCCGCGCTGGACAAGAAGATCATGACCGAGGTCCCGGTGATCCCCTGGGTCGACCTGCGCCAGGTCTCGCTCTACGGGCCGGGCCTGGGCGGCGTGCACCTGGGCTTCATCGGCACCGCCTACCCGCTCGACGTCTACGTGAAGTAACCCCGGCGAGGCAGCCCTCGCCGTCCCCGTCACCTGTCCCCGTCCCCCGTCTCCCGTCTCGTCACCCAGCCATGGAGCCACCGTGCTGCGCTTCCTGATCCGCCGTACGCTGGGCGCGGCACTGATCCTGCTGGTGATCAGCGCCGTCACCTTCTTCCTGTTCTTCGCGCTGCCCTCCGACCCGGCCCTGCTGGCCTGCGGAAAGCAGTGCACCCCGCAACTGCTGGACACCATCCGGCACAACCTCGGAATCGACACACCCGTCCCGGTGCAGTACTGGCACTTCCTGACCGGGATCTTCGTGGGGCGCACCATCGGCGGAGCCAGTTGCGCCGCGCCCTGCCTGGGGTACTCCTTCGTCAACAACCAGCCGGTGCTGCAGACCCTGCTCGACCGCTTCCCGGCCACTCTCTCGGTGGCCCTGGGCGCGGGCGTGCTGGTGCTGACCGCCGGGGTGGGCCTGGGCATCATCGCGGCCCTGCGCCGGGGCAAGGCCCTGGACAAGATCTCCATGGGCGTGGCGCTGGTCGGCGCGTCCTTCCAGATCTACTTCTTCGGCATCGTGGCCCGCTACATCTTCGTGGACCAGCTGGCCTGGCTACCGCTGCCGGGCTACACGCCGATCACCTCCGACCCGGCCGGGTGGGCCGGCGGCATGCTGCTGCCGTGGATCACCCTGGCGGTGGTCAACGCCGCCACCTACGCCCGGTTCAGCCGCTCCTCGATGCTGGAGAGCCTGAGCGAGGAGCACGTCCGGGCGGCCAGGGCCAAGGGCCTGGGGCCGTGGGGCGTCTACTTCAAGCACGCCTGGCGCGGCGCGATGACCCCGGTGATCACCCTGTTCGGCATCGACCTGGGGCTGTTCCTGGGCGGAGCGCTGATCACCGAGACCACCTTCAACATCCCCGGCATCGGCAAGCTCGCCGTCGACTCGGTGACCAACTCCGACCTGCCCATGATCATGGGCACGGTCCTGGTCGCCTCCACCGCCATGGTCGTCGCCAACATCGCGGTGGACGCCTGCTACGCCTTCATCGACCCACGGGTGCGCGCCTCATGACTGACGATCAGACCTTCCTGTCGGTACGCGGCCTCTCGGTGCGGTTCCGCACCGAGGACGGTCCGGTGCAGGCGGTGGAGAACCTCTCCTTCGACCTGACCCGGGGCACCACCCTCGGCATCGTCGGCGAGTCCGGTTCGGGCAAGTCGGTGACCAGCCTCTCCGTGCTGGGCCTGCACGACCCGGCCCGGACCACCGTCGAGGGCAGCATCATGCTGGACGGCACCGAGCTGGTCGGCGCCTCCGAGGCGGTACTGCGCGGACTGCGCGGCCGCCGCATGGCGATGGTCTTCCAGGACGCGCTGACCGCCCTGTCGCCGTACTACAGCGTCGGCGAGCAGATCGCCGAGACCTACCGCAGGCACACCGGGGGCGGACGCTCGCGGTCGCGCGCCCGCGCGGTGGAGCTGCTCGGCCGGGTCGGCATCCCCTCCCCGGAACGCCGGGTCGACGACTACCCGCACCAGTTCTCCGGCGGGATGCGCCAGCGGGTGATGATCGCCATGGCGCTCACCTGCGACCCCGAGCTGCTGATCGCGGACGAGCCCACCACCGCGCTGGACGTCACCGTCCAGGCCCAGATCCTGGAGCTGCTCGCCGGACTCCAGGCGGAGTTCGGCACCTCGATCGTGCTGATCACGCACGACCTCGGGGTCATCGCCGGCTGCGCCGACGACGTCCTGGTGATGTACGCGGGGCGGTGCGTCGAGCACGGCCCGGTCGAGGAGGTGCTGACCCGGCCGCAGCACCCCTACACCGCGGGGCTGCTGCGCTCGGTGCCGCGGATCCGCTCGGACGTGGACCAGCCGCTGCTGCCGGTGCCGGGGAACCCGCCGTCGCTGCTGGGCGGGCTGCCCCCGGGCTGCTCCTTCCGGCCCCGCTGCGACTCCCCCGGCCTGGTCGGCTCCGGCGCCTGCGGCACCGAGCGCCCCGAACTCAGCGGCCCGGACGGCCACCGCGCCGCCTGCCACCTCACCCGGGAGCAGCGCGGCGCGCTGACCGACCTGCTCCCCCTGACGGAGATCTGATGACCACTCCTCTGCTGGAGGCCGTCGGCCTGACCAAGCACTTCCCGGTCCGCGGCACCGGCGTGCTGCCGTGGGGGCGCGGGCCGCGCCCGGTGCTGCGCGCGGTCGACGGCATCGACCTGACCATCCGTGCCGGTGAGAGCCTCGGGGTGGTCGGCGAGTCGGGCTGCGGCAAGTCCACGGCCGGCCGGCTGCTGACCCGGCTGCTGGAGCCCACCTCCGGGGTGCTGCGCTACCGGGGCGAGGAGATCACCCATGCCTCGCGCAAGCAGCTGGCCCCGATCCGCTCCGAGATCCAGATGGTGTTCCAGGACCCCTACGCCTCGCTGAACCCCCGGCAGACCGTCGGAGCCATCATCTCCACCCCGATGGAGGTGCACGGTCTGCAGCCGGCCGGCGGGCGCCGGGCCCGGGTGGGCGAGCTGCTGGAGACCGTCGGCCTCAATCCCGAGCACTACAACCGGTTCCCGCACGAGTTCTCCGGCGGACAGCGCCAACGCATCGGCATCGCCCGAGCGTTGGCGCTGGAGCCGCGGATCATCGTGGCCGACGAGCCGGTGTCGGCGCTGGACGTCTCGATCCAGGCACAGGTGGTCAACCTGATGCAGGGGCTGCAGCGGGAGCTGGGCATCGCCTTCGTCTTCATCGCCCACGACCTGGCCGTGGTACGGCACTTCTCGCAGCGGGTGATGGTGATGTACCTCGGCGCGGTGGTGGAGAGCGGCAGCAGGGAGCAGCTGTACGGCTCCCCGCGCCACCCCTACACCAAGGCGCTGCTCTCCGCCGTGCCCGAGCCTGACCCGCGCCCCGCCGCGCGGGCCGCCGCGGCGGCCGGGCAGGTCCGGCTGACCGGCGACGTGCCGAGCCCGGTGGACCCGCCGTCCGGCTGCCGGTTCCGTACCCGCTGTCCCAAGGCCCAGGACCTCTGCGCCCTGGAGCGCCCCGAGCTGCGCGAGCTGACCGACGGCCAGCTGGCGGCCTGTCACTTCCCCGAAGAGCCGTCCGGCTGACCACCGGACGTCTGACCCCCGCGCGCGCTGCCGGCCCCCTCACCCCAGGAGCCGGGCCGGCAGCGCGCCCGGGCCCCCCGCCCCAGCCCCTCCGCAAGCACCCCGCCGCAAGGCTCACAGGTTGCGCTACACCGGCGGCGCGGTGCTCCGTCGGATTCGGGCCGAGGTCAACTCGACGGTGCATGCCGACCTGTACCGGGAGCCGTACCCGGTCTGAGCTCAGAGCCGCTCGTAGGCGGCCGCGGCGACGACCAGGTCCTGCCAGGCCATGCCGACGGCCTTGAACAGGCGGGGGCGGCCGGTCGGCAGGATCAGGCCGCCGGAGACGAGTTCGTCCAGGTCGCCGGCGATCTGGCCGGCCGAGAAGGCGCCCTCGTCGATGGGCACCAGCAGGTCGCCCGCCTCGCGCAGGGCCGCCCCGACCTCCTCGACCACCACCGTGGCGCGCCGCACCAGGGCCGTGTCCACCTCGCGGGCCCCGGGCGTGTGCGAGCCGACGGCGATCACGGTGGCGTCCGCACCGACCAGCTCGCCGTCGAACAGTGGCTGCTCCGCGGTGGTGCAGCAGCAGATCAGGTCGGCCTCGGGGACGTCGGCGGTGCCGCCGAGCCGGACGCTGACGCCGAGGTCCGCCGCCCGCTTCGCCAGCGCGCGGGCCGGTTCCTGGCGGCGGCCGACGACCGCGACCTCGCGCAGCGTCGGCACGGTGGCGGCGAGGGCGCGCAGATGCCCGTAGGCCTGCGGGCCGGTGCCGAAGAGGGTGAGCCGGGTCGCGCCGGGACGGGCCAGGTGGCGCGCGGCCAGCGCGGAGACCGCCGGGGTGCGCAGCGCGGTCAGCGCGGCGCCGTCGAACATCGCGAGCGGACGCAGCGTGCCGCCGTCCAGCAGCAGGCAGCCGCCGGTGATGGTGGGCAGGCCGTGCGCGGCGTTGCCGGGGGCGACACCGGCGATCTTCACGGCGGCGTAGCGGCCCCAGGCGGCCGGCATCAGCAGCAGCTCGCCCGCGTCGACCGGGACCCGGGTGCGCGCGGGGCCGGCGGACGCCGGATCGAGGCCGCCCAGCAGGGCGGCCTCGATCGCGTCCACGGCGCCGACCTCGTCCAGCAGTTCGGCCAGCCGGGCCGCGCCGATCACCGGCAGCGCCGCGAAGTCACCGGCGGCGTGCGGATGCGGGTGTGCGGCTGCACGTCCAGTGCCGGGTCCGGTGCTGTGCCCGGTGCCGTGCCCGCTCGTGTGGGCGGTCATCGCAGCACGAAACCGGTGCCGAGCGTGTCGTCCGGGTCCAGTTCGAAGCGGTGCGTGCCGGTGCGGTGGGCGGTGCCGGTGACCTCGGTGACCACCCCGCCCTCGGCGGTACCGACCACCCGGCCGGTGAAGACGGTGCCCAGCACCGACTCGTGGCGCAGCCGCGCGCCGGGCGCGAGCCGCCCGCGCCGGGTGAGCAGCGCCAGCTGCGCGGAGGTCCCGGAGCCGCAGGGCGAGCGGTCGACCTGCCCGTCGGCGAAGACCGTCACGCTGCGCTGGACCGGCGTGCCGCCTGCGGTTCCGTCCACCATGCCCTCCACACTGCTGACCGTTTTGTCGGCGATGTCCTGGTACATCAGCACACCGTATACGCCGGACAGCCGCGGATCGTGGAGGTCGCGGGTGTCGGGGTGGTCCCGCAGCGCGGCCTTGACCTGCCGTCCGGCCCGGATCAGCTCGGGCAGCAGCTCGGGGACCGGGGCCAGGCCCAGGTCCCCGGCCGGCAGCACCGCGTAGCAGGCCCCGGCATGGGCCAGGTCGACCCGAACGGTGCCGAAGTCCTCGGTCCGCACCGTCACGTCGAGGGCGGCGACCCTGGCCGGGACGTTGCGGAAGGACACCCCGGTGGTGCGGCCGTCCTGACGGTGCACCAGGGCGGTGACCCGGCCGGACGGCACGTCGATCCGGACCGGGACGGTGCCGTTCCGGGGAGCGGCGACCAGACCGCTGTCGACGGCCCAGGCGCCGAGGGCGATGGTGCCGTGCCCGCAGGCGGTGGAGTAGCCGTCCTTGTGCCAGAACAGCACCCCCAGGTGCGCGCCCTCGTCGTCCGGCGGCACCAGGAAGCCCCCGTACATGTCGGCGTGGCCCCGGGGCTCGTGGCAGAGCAGCCTGCGCAGCCGGTCCAGCTCCGGGTTGCTGCGCAGCGCGATGGCCCGGCGCTCGGCCACGCTGTCGCCGGGGACCGGCGGCAGGCCGTGGCCGACGATCCGGAACGGCTCGCCGGCGGTGTGGTAGTCCACGCACTCGACGGCGTCACCCGTCCCGGCCGGCGTGCCCCACGACACCACGCCCTCAAAGGCGGGGCTCACAGCAGGAATCCGGCCGGGAAGGGGTCGCTGGGGTCGAGCAGGTACTGGGCGGTTCCGGTGACCCAGGCCCGGCCGGTCACGGTGGGGACGACCGCGGGGCGCCCGGCCACGGTGGTCTGCTCGACCAGGCGGCCGGTGAAGGTGGTGCCGATGAAGGACTCATTGGTGAAGTCCTGATGCAGCGGCAGCTCGCCGCGCGCGTGCAGCTGCGCCATCCGGGCCGAGGTTCCGGTGCCGCAGGGCGAGCGGTCGAACCAGCCGGGGTGGATCGCCATGGCGTGCCGGGAGTGGGTGGCGTCGGAGCCGGGCGCGGCGAAGTAGACGTGGTGCACGCCGCGGATCCGGTCGTCCTCCGGGTGGACCGGCTCGTCCTTGGCGTTGATGGCGGCCATGGTGGCCAGACCGGCGGTGATGATCTCGTTCTTGGCGGCGCGGTCGAACGGCAGCCCGTAGTCGTCCAACTGGACGACGGCGTAGAAGTTGCCGCCGTAGGCCAGGTCGTAGCGGACGCCGCCGACCCCCGGGACGTCCACGACGGCGTCCAGGCGGTCGCAGTAGGCCGGGACGTTCCGCAGCGTCACGGCGGTGGCGGCGCCGCCGCTGACCGCCACGTCCACCACCACCAGCCCGGCCGGGGTGTCGAGCCGGACCGTGGTGACCGGTTCGGTGACCGGCACCATGCCGGTCTCCACCAGCACCGTCGCCACGCCGATGGTGCCGTGGCCGCACATCGGCAGGTAGCCGGAGACCTCGATGAACAGCACGCCCCAGTCGCAGTCCTCGCGGGTGGGCGGCTGCAGGATGGCGCCGCTCATCGCGGCGTGGCCGCGCGGCTCGTACATCAGCAGGGTGCGGAGGTCGTCGCGGTTCTCGCGGAACCAGATCCGGCGCTCGGCCATGGTGGCACCGGGGATCACGCCGACCCCGCCGGTGATCACGCGGGTGGGCATGCCCTCGGTGTGGGAGTCGACGGCGTGCAGGACAAGTCGGCTGCGCATGGCGGCAGTTCTCCCCCCGGGGGCCGGCGCGCTCGGCGCCGGCCCCGGACTCAGGTGGACGGGTGGACGGGTGTGCCTGTGAACGGTGTGCCAGTGAACGGCCCGCCCGTGGGCGGGCGGGCCGGGCCTGCGCCCGGACGGTGGTCCGCGGTCAGCGCAGTCCCTCGGCGAGGACCTTCTCGGTGGCGCGGGTGACCGCCTCGTGCTGCGCCGGGGCCAGCTCGCTGCGCGGCGGACGGCAGCCGCCGCCGCGGCGTCCGGCCAGATCCATGGAGAGCTTGATGGCCTGCACGAACTCGGTCTTGGAGTCCCAGCGCAGCAGCGGGTGCAGCGAGCGGTAGAGAGGCACGGCGGTGGCCAGGTCCCCCGCCACTGCGGCGTGGTAGAGCTCGGCGCAGGAGCGCGGGAGGGCGTTGGGGTAGCCGGCGATCCAGCCGACCGCCCCGGCCACCGCCAGCTCCAGCAGCACGTCGTCGGCGCCGATCAGCAGGTCCAGGCCGGGCGCGAGTTCGGCGATCTCGTAGGCCCGGCGAACGTCGCCGCTGAACTCCTTGACCGCGACGATGCTGCCGTCCTGGTGCAGTTCGGCGAGCAGCGCGGGGGTGAGGTCGACCCGGGTGTCATGCGGGTTGTTGTACGCGACGACGGGCAGCCCGGCTCGGGCGACCTCGGCGTAGTGGGCGCGGATGGCGGCGGCGTCCGCGCGGTAGGTGTTGGGCGGCAGCAGCAGGACCGATCCCGCACCGGCCCCGGCGGCCTGCTCGGCCCAGCGGCGGGCCTCGGCACTGCCGTAGGCTGCCACGCCGGCCATCACCCGCGCGCCGTCGCCGGCGGCCTCGACTGCGGTACGGATGACCTGGGCGCGCTCGTGGTCGGTGAGGGTCTGGTACTCGCCGAGGGAGCCGTTGGGCACCACGCCGTCGCAGCCGTTGTCGAGCAGGAAGCGGACATGGGCGGCGAAGGCCTCGTGGTCGACGCTGAGATCCTCGCGGAAGGGGAGGGCGGTGGCGACCATGATGCCCCGCCAGGGGTGGGTGTGCGGCATAGTGGCTCCTTTATGCGATGTGACATTGTATAGAGGGTCGAGAGTTCACGACAAGAGATCACACCCGGCGTGGCGTGGCGTGGCGTCGGTCCGGGTCGGTCGGTCGGTGTCCGTCGGTCAGTCCGGGTCGGTACTCGTCACTGCCCGTCCCGGGCGAGGAGTCCCAGCGGCACCGGGCAGGACAGCGGCCGGTTGCCGACCGGGTCGGCGTCCGCGCCGGCCAGCCGGGCCACCGCCGGGCCGCACATGCGGCCCTGGCACCAGCCCATCCCGGCCCGGGTCAGCAGCTTGACCGTACGCGCGTCCCCGGCACCCAACTCGGTGACAGCCTCGGCGACCTGAGCGGCCGTCACCTCCTCGCAGCGGCAGATCTCGGTGTCGTCGGTCAACCAGCCGGTCCACCCTACGGCGGGCCGGTGCACCGCCGCCATCAGGTCGGCGAAGGCCCGCAGCCGCCGCACCCTGCGCACCATCACCCGGTCAGCCGCATGCCCGGCGTCGGCCAGCCCAGCCTGTAGGGACGGCCCAGCCTGTACGGACGGCCCAGCCGGTGCGGGCGGCGCGGCCTGGGCGGGTGGCCCCGCCTGTACGGACAGCGCGGCCGATGCGGACAGCGCCGCCTGGGTGGACGGCGCCTCGTGGGCGCCGCGCAGCCGGGCTGCGACGGAGCGGGCCGCGAGCTCGCCCTCGGCCAGGGCCAGAGCGGCCCCGCCCACGCCCGTGGTCTCGCCCGCCGCCCACACGCCCGCGACCGACGTCCGCTGCTCGGCGTCGACCTCCAGCGCGGGACTGCCGTCCGGCAGGGTCCGGGTGCGGCAGCCGAGTTCGGCCGGCAGCTCCAGCTGCGGCAGCAGCCCGTACCCGGTGGCGACCGCGTCGCAGGCGATCCGCCGCTCACTGCCGGGCAGCGGACGCCAGTCGCGGTCCAGCCGGGCGACGGTGACCGCCTCGACCCGCTCGCGGCCGTGCGCGGCGACCACCGCGCTGCGCGAGCGCACCGGGACGCGGTGCCGCAGCAGCCGGGCCCCGTACCCGGCACCCTCGGCGAGCTTGGCCGGGTTGGCCGCCAGTGTCCGTGCACCCCTGGCGTACGCGCCGTAGCCCGCGGCCTCCGCGACCAGCGGCACCCGGGCTCCCGCCTCGGCCAGCGAGGCGGCGACGGCCAGCAGCAGCGGGCCACTGCCGGCCACCACCACCCGCCGTCCGGGCAGCACCAGTCCCGCCTTGAGCATCGCCTGCGCCCCGCCGGCCCCGACCACCCCGGGCAGGGTCCAGCCGGGGAACGGGAGTTGGCGCTCGTGCGCACCGGTCGCGAACAGCACTGCTGCTGCATGGACCGTGGCGGCGGCCCCGCCCTCCGGGCCGACGAGCGCGTGCAGCAGCCAGCCGCCGTCCACCGCCCGCACCGACCAGACATGGTGCTCGGCCAGGTGCTCGACCGAGCCGGACGCGGTGTGCCGTCCCAGCCGCAGGGCCAGGTTCGCGAAGGCGCTCCAGCCGTGGTGCAGCGCCTCGGGGCGGCGGGCGCCGAGACCGGGGGCCGGCCGGCGGTAGAACTGGCCGCCGGGCCGGGGCGCGGCGTCCAGCAGCACCGTACGCAGGCCGAGGTCGGCGGCGGTGACGGCGGCCGCCAGGCCGGCCGGCCCGGCGCCGACGACGGCGAGGTCCGCCCGGCCGCCGGGGTCCACCGGGTCGGCGAGCCCGGCGCGTTCGGCGAGGCGCGCCGGCTCCGGGGCCGGGTGGTCATCGGAGCGCGTCATGGCCGTCCCCCTGCTGCGTGGTCGCCTGGGCGCCGGGCGTGGCCGGAGCCAGGCAGGCGCGGGTGTTGGGGCGGCCGTCGAGCACGACCAGGCAGTCGAAGCAGACGCCCATGCCGCAGAACGCGCCGCGCGGCCGCCCGCCGACCCTGGTGCTGCGCCAGGACATCCGTCCGGACGCCCACAGCGCGGCGGCGACGGTCTGGCCCGGTAGCGCGGGCACCGGCGCGCCGTCGAAGTCGAACGTGAATCCCGGCTCGGGCCGGGCCCTGACCAGGTCGAACGGATCGCGGCTCACAGGCCCTCCCCGGTGGTGTGGTCCGCGGTCATGTCACTGCTGTTTGTGTCACTGCCGTTTGTGTCACCGCTGTTTGCGTCACCGCTGCCGCTCGTGGCGAAGCGGCCGGGGTCGAAGGGGCTGAGGTCCAGCTCGCCGGGCTGCTGCCCGCAGAGCAGCCGGGCCAGCAGCATCCCGGTGGCCGGGGCGAGGCCGATGCCCGCGCCCTCGTGGCCGCAGGCGTGGAACAGCCCGGGGACCACCGGATCGGGGCCGATCGCCGGAAGGTGGTCGGGCAGGTAGGGGCGGAAGCCCCGGTACGCGCGCAGCGTGCGCACCTGCGCCAGCACCGGGAACAGCGCCACCGCCTGGGCCGCGAGCCGCCGCAGCACCGGCACCGACAGGGTGCGGTCGAAGCCGACCCGCTCCCGGCTGGCGCCGATCAGCACCGGCCCGGCCGCCGTCCCCTCGACCACGCCCGAACTCTGCAGCCCGGCCGACCCGCTGGCCACGTCGGCGACATAGTCGGCCGCGTAGACCTTGTGCCGGACCACCCGCGGCAGCGGCTCGGTGACCAGGACGAAACCCCGGCGCGGCAGCACCGGCAGGTGACTGCCCGCGAGGGCGGCGACGGCGCCGCCCCAGGTGCCGGCCGCGTTCACCACCGCCCCGCAGGACAGCGTCCCGGCCCGGGCGGTGCGCACCCCTCGTACCGCACCGTCCGGGGCCAGGGCGAAGCCGGTGACCTCGGTGTCCGGGAGCAGCTCCACCGCGCCGCCGGCGCGCAGCAGGTGCGCGGCGGCGAGAGCGGGCTGCACCTGGGCGTCCTGCGGATAGCGGACGCCACCGGCGAACCCGTGTGCCAGGTGCGGCTCCAGCTCCCGCAGCCGCTCGGCGGAGACCTCCTCGGCCTTGACCCCGCAGTCCGTCTGATCGTCCATCAGGCGGCGCAGCGCGATCAGGCCGGGCTCGGTCGAGGCGACCACCAGGCCGCCCTTCGCCTCGAACTCGACGACGTCGGGCCCGAGTTCCGCGGCGAGGTCGCTCCACAGCCGGAGCGAGAGCTGGGCGAGGTCGAGTTCGGGTCCCGGTTCCTTGTCCGAGACCAGCAGGTTGCCCTCGCCCGCACCGGTGGTGCCGCCGGCGACGGACCCCCGGTCCACGACGGCGACCCGCAGCCCGGCCGCGGCGGCGTAGTGGGCGCAGGCCGCGCCGACCATGCCCGCGCCGATGACGACGACGTCCCAGCTCCGACTCTCACTCACATCAGTACTATGTCACACTCCACACGCTGCGCACCAGATCCGGCCCGCGAGGCCCGTCAGCGCCGGTCGAGCCGACGGCCGGCCCGCGAGGACAGTCCGCCGAGCACCCCCAGCGGCGCCTTCCGCGCGACCGCGACCAGCGCCTTGTAGCGACGCGAGGGGATGCTGACGACCCGGCCCCGGGCCAGGTCCCGCATCGCGTCGTCGACCACCCGTTCGGCCGACAGCCACATCCAGCCGCCGACCTCGGACATGTCGACCCGGGCCCGCTGGTGGAACTCGGTGTGGGTGAACCCGGGGCACAGCGCGAGCAGGCGCACGCCCGTCCCGCCCAGGTCGCGGGCGGCCCCCTGGGTGAACTGGACCACCCAGGACTTGCTCGCGCCGTAGGTGCCGCGCGGCACGAAGGCCGCCACCGAGGCGACGTTGATCACGTATCCGCGGCCGCGCTCGCGCATGCCGGGCAGAACCGCGCTGCTGAGCCGCAGCACCGCCTCGATGTGCAGCTTCACCATGGCCAGTTCGTCCGCCACCGGGACGGTGAGATAGCGGTCCCGGAAGCCGAAGCCGGCGTTGTTGACCAGCATGTCGACCGGGTGCTCCGGGTCGGCCAGCCTCGCCTCGACGGCGGCGATGCCTTCGTCGGTGGCGAGGTCGGCCCGCAGCGTCCGCACCGCGACCCCGAACTCCTTGGTCAACTCGGCGGCGGTGTCCTCCAGTCGGGCGGTGTCACGGGCGACGAGCACCAGGTCCAGGCCGTCCCTGGCGAGGCGACGGGCGAAGGCGGCGCCGATTCCGGCGGTCGCGCCGGTGATGAGTGCAGTGGGCATGCACCCACGGTAGCGAGTGCGCCGATCAGCCGACCAGAGCCGCGAGCTTGCGCAGCGACTCGTTCAGCGCGGTGGTGGTCGCCTCCTTCACCCGCGAGGCCAGCATGTTCACGGCGGCGCCCTTGAACTCGCTCTCGACGGTGACCAGGGTGCCCTCGCCGTCGGCGGTCAGGATGTAGTGCTGGCGCAGGGTGATCCCCATCGGGCCCTTGCCCTCCAGGGCCCAGGAGTGGGCCGGGTCGACCTCGGTGACCTTCCAGGCCGCTTCGGAGGGCATCCCCATCAGGGTCATCTTCTCGCTGTACTCGGCCCCGACGACCAGTTCGGCCGGGCCGCCGTTGGGGAAGGACGTGTGGATCGTGTTCCACTCCGCGAACCGGCCGAAGTCGGTGATCAGCGCCCACACCTTGTCGGCGGGGGCGGGCACGGTCGCGCTGACGGACACCTCGGGCATGACAGCTCCTCTCCGGTCCGGCCACGCGAAGGGCGGCCGTCTGTTCACCGGTCGTGCGAGGCTAACCAGAATCTGACGAACCATCAATAAATCTGCGGCGGTGATCTGTCCGTCAACGGCGCCGACCCGCCGTGGGCGCGGGCCGTCCCCGCGCCCGGCGCCTACCCTGGTGCCGTGCAGATCACCGTCGCGGAACGCAGGGCCCGGCTGGCCACCCGCCACCTCCTCGCCCCGTCGGCCCGGGTACTCACCCCCGAGGCCGTCGCAGACACGCTCGTCGGGCTGCACGCCACCGACGCGGCCACGGTCTTCCTGGCCGTCGCGGCCCGGATGGACGACCCCAGCCCCGAGCGCCTGGAACAGGCGCTCTACGCGGACGTGACGCTGG
Organism: Streptacidiphilus sp. EB129; assembly: GCF_041262645.1. Lineage (NCBI taxonomy): Bacteria > Bacillati > Actinomycetota > Actinomycetes > Kitasatosporales > Streptomycetaceae > Streptacidiphilus > Streptacidiphilus sp. EB129. The sequence continues at coordinate 160,653 of NZ_JBGCCS010000003.1, read as the reverse complement.
TCCGGCTGCTGGCGATGCGCCGGACCATGTTCGTGGTCGGTTCGGAGCTTGCCGCGGTGGTGGACTCGGCCGCCGCCCGTCCGATCGCCGCGAAGGAGCGCAAGGGCCTGGTGGCGCACCTGGCCGACGGGGGCGGCTGGGACGCGGCCTGGCTGGCCGCCGCCGAACGGGACGTGCTCGCCGCGCTGACCGGGTCCGGGCCGCTGACCGGCGCCGAGCTGGGAGCGGCGGTGCCGGCACTGCGGGAGCAGGTCACCGTCGCCGTCGGCAAGCCCTACGAGACCAGGCAGGCCGTGGCCAGCCGGGTGCTGCGGGTGCTGGCCGCCGAGAACAGGATCCGCCGCGACCGTCCGCGCGGCAGCTGGGCGTCCAGCCAGTTCCGCTGGGTGCCCGGCGAGCCGCTGCCCGCGCTGCCCGCCGCCGAGGCGCGGGCCGAGCTGGTCCGCCGCTGGCTGGCAGGCTACGGCCCGGGCACCGAGGAGGATCTGAAGTGGTGGACCGGCTGGACCCTGGGCCAGGTCCGCGCCGCGCTGACCGCCTGCGCGGCGCGGTCGGTGACGCTGGACCAGGGGACCGGCTGGGTGCTGCCCGGGGACACCGGCCGCACCGAGCCCGCCGCACCGTATCCGGCACTGCTCCCGGCCCTGGACCCGACCGGGATGGGCTGGCGGCAGCGCGACTGGTACCTGCCACCGGAGCACACCGCCGAGCTGTTCGACCGGACCGGGAACATCGGCCCCAGCGTGTGGTGGGACGGGCGGATCGTCGGCGGCTGGGCGCAGCGCGCCGACGGTGAGCTGGTCTGGCGGCTGCTGGAGGACGTGGGCCGAGAGGCCGAGGCGGCGGTCGGGGCCGAGGCGGCCCGGCTGAGCGCGTTCATCGGCGAGGTCCGCGTCACGCCGCGGTTCCGCACCCCGCTGGAGCGGCAGCTGACGTCGGGGTGACCCGCAGTGGTGGCCCGCCGGCGTGACGTCTCCGCGCGGCGGGCTTGGTGCGCCTTCAGGCGTGACGTGTTCTGTGACATGTCTTGTATGCCATGGCACGAGCGGCTACGGTTCCGTTCACTTCTGTTGATGCCTGTTTGGCATGTGTTCATTTTCAACAGAAGTCGACAGTCAATCCCCCACCCGCCACACCTTCCCTGGAGCCACCGTGCGCCTCACCCGCGCCCTGCTCGCCCTGACCCTGGCCCTCCCCGGCCTGGGCATAGCCGCACTGGACACCGCCACCCCAGCAGCCGCCCTGAACAACGGGACCGCTCTCACTCCGCCGATGGGCTGGAACTCCTGGAACAGCCTGGGGACCGGGGTCACCGAGCAGCAGGTGCAGCAGACGATCGACTTCATGTCGGCCAACGGCCTGGTGGCGGCGGGGTACAACACGGTGACGATCGACGACGGCTGGTCGTTGTCGCACCGCAGTGACCAGAGCAGCGATCTGGTGAAGAACGCCTACGGTGCGATGCAGCTGTACGACAACAGCGGCAACCCGGTGCTGGGCACCGACGGCACCGGCAACGACCCGACCTCCGGCCACCTGGTCCCGAACGGCAGCTTCCCCTCGCAGACCGTCAACGGCCGGACGATGAACGGGATCCAGTACCTGGCCTGGTACGCGCACAGCAAGGGCATGAAGTTCGGGATCTACGGCACCGACACCTACACCACCTGCCAGGGCCACCCCGGCAGCCTGGGCCACGAGACCACCGACGCCAACGACTTCGTCTCCTGGGGCGTCGACTACGTCAAGTACGACGACTGCCCCTACGGCCCGGCCATCACCGGCCCCGACGGCCACAACTACGGGACCCAGGGCGAGGGCAGGGAACTCACCGAGTCCATGTACGCCCGGGTGCAGACCTTCCAGAAGGCCCTCGACGCCGCCTCCGCCGCCCAGGGCCGCCCCCGGGTCACCCTCAGCGTCTCCGCCCAGCCCGTGCACACCGGGGTCCCCTACCTGGAGGCGGCGAACGACCCGGCCCGCACCGACCCGGTGGTGGTGGCGGCCGGTACCCCGCAGTACAACGCGCCCGGCTACTCCCCCACCGGCGTGTGGTGCGGGCAGGTGGCCAACCTCTGCCGGATCGGCGGGGACCGCGGCAGCGATCTCAACGGCGTGCTCTACAACGGCCAGTTGCAGACCGCGCTGCAGTACCCGGGCAACGTCCGCCCCGGCAGCTGGAACGACATGGACATGATGTTCGCCGGCTGGAACGACCCCTACGGCGACTACGGCGTCACCGACACCTGCGGCTGCCACAAGCCGTTCACCGACACCGAGTCGCAGTCCGAGGTGTCGATCCTGTCGATGATGGCCGCCCCGCTGATCTCCGGTGCCGACTTCCGCACCGCCGCCGACTCCCAGCACACCTCCGGCGGCGTCACCTGGTCCACCGGAGTCAGCGCCGCCGGCCTGGCGATCTACAAGAACGCCGACGTGGTCGCGGTCGACCAGGACACCCTGGCCAAGCCGGCCACCCTGGTCGGCAGCCCGCCCGGCTCCGCCACCGCGCCCGTGGTGCTCAAGCGCCAACTGGCCAACGGCGACACGGCGGTACTGCTGGTCAACCAGGACCCGAACAACAGCCAGACCGTCAGCACCAGCCTCTCCGCGCTCGGGCTGACCGGCGGCAGCTACGCCGCCGAGGACCTGTGGTCGAAGGCCACCGGCACCGTCACCGGCACGCTGCAGGCCACCGTCGCACCGCACGGCGTGGCGATGTACCGGCTCAGCGCTCCCCCGGCCACCGTGCCCGCGGCCGTCGTCAACGACGGCAGGTTCCACAGCATCAGCAACGGCGGCAGCACCGGCACCGTCCTTGAGGTGGCCGGAACCTGCAGCGCCCCGGCCGGCGGCGACGCCGACCTCAACACCTGGTGGCCCACCCACACCTCCGAGCAGTGGCAGTTCACCGCGAACGCCGACGGCACCGTCAGGATCCACGACCGCTGCTACACCGGCACCCAGATCGACGGCACGCTGACCGCTCCGACCGGCGCGGGCGGCACGGTAACCGTGTCCAACACCGACGACCCCGCCAACGCCTACCAGAAGTGGAACGTCACCCAGAGCGCCGCCACCGGTGCGCTGACCATCACCAACCCCGCCACCGGCTACGTCCTGGACAGCACCGGCAGCGCCGCACTGTCCCCGGTGGTCGCCGACCCGGCCGGCGCGGGTTCCACCACCCAGGCCTGGACCCCGGTCTCCTGAGGCCGCCTCAGAGCACCCCGGCCAGCTCGGCCCGGGAGGCCACGCCGAGCTTGGGATACGCCTTGTAGAGGTGGTAGCCGACGGTCCGCGCGCTGAGGAACAGCTGCGCGGCGATGTCCCGGTTGGACAGCCCCTGGGCGGCCAGGCGCACGATCTGCGACTCCTGCGGGGTCAGCGCCGCCAGCGCGCCCGGGGCGGTCCGCCCCTGCGGAGCCGGGGTGCCGGTGGCCCCGAGTTCGGCTCGGGCCCGCTCCGCCCACGGGGCCGCCCCCAACTGCTCGAACGCGGACTGCGCCGAGCGCAGCGGCGCGCGCGCCTCGCTCCGGCGACGCTCGCGGCGCAGCCACTCCCCGTACAGCAGTTCGGTGCGGGCCCGGTCCCAGGGGCGCTGCTGCTCGTCGTGCAGCTTCAGTGCGGCGGTGTAGCGCTCCTCGGCGTCGGTGTCCGCGCCGAGCAGTGCCTCGCAGCGCAGCACCAACGCCCTGGTCCAGGGCTGCCCGGTCCGTCCGGCCCAGTTCCGGAAGTACTCGAACGCGTCGCCCGCACGCTCCGGACAGCGCAGCCGTACCGCCGCCTCGACCAGGTCAGGGACGGCCCGGAGCCCGGCCACATGGTGCCGCTGCACCCCGTGCACCAGCGGTTCCAGCCGGGTCAGGCAGTCCTCGGCGCGGCCCAGGCCGAGGTCGAGCAGGCCCAGGGCCCACTGCGTCCAGGGCCGCCCGGCGATCGCGGCGGCGAGCGAACGGTCGGCGCCGTCGCGGGTGGCCTGCTCGTCGCCGCGCACGGCGGCCAGATAGGCGAGGAAGCTGTGCATCTGGCTGGCCCACTGGTCCTGGCCGATGTCCTCGGCGATCCGCAGCGACTCGGCGGCGTGGGCCAGCGCCTCGCCGGGCCGTCCGTGGAACAGCTCGCCCTCGGCCAGGAAGAACAGCAGCGTCGGCAGCGCCCCGACCGCGCCCACCGCGCGCGCCTCGCCGACCAGGTCCTCGGCCAGCCGCGCGGCCTCGTCGTCGCGGCCCAGGATGAGGGCCGCCCCGCAGACCGTGGCCAGGTCGGCGGGGATCTGGGCCCCGGCCCGGCGGGCCCTGGTCACCGTGTCGGCCAGCGGCGGGGCGATCCGGTCGGTACGGCCCAGCAGCGACTCGGTGACGTCCAGCAGGTAGCGCACCTGCGCGGTGGTGGGACCGGGCGTCGCGCCACGGCCGGACCGGTCCAGCACGGCAAGCCGGTCGACGACCTGCCCGAGCGGCTGCTCCCCCAGGTACCAGGCGACGTGGAACGCCTGCAACAGGACCCGGGCGACCTGCTGCGGCGCGACCTCGGCGGCCAGGTCGGCGGTGCGGCAGAGCAGGTCCAGCGCGGCCTGGTGCGAGCCGCGCCAGAACTGGGTGACCCCCTGCACCAGCAGGAGTTGGGCTCTCGTCAGCTCCTCGCCACCGACCGGGAGCCGGCGCAGCGTACGGGTGGCCAGGTCGGCGGCCCGTGGCAACTCGCCTGCCTCGGCGGCGGCTTCGGCCGCGCAGGTGTAGCGGCGGGTCGCGGCGCCGGGGTCGGGGGTGAGCCGGGCGGCGCGCTCGTAGGCCGCGGCGGCTCCGGCATGGCCGCCGCGCTGGGCCGCCTGCTCGGCGGCGCTTTCGAGGGCGGCCGCGGTGGACTCGTCCGGACCCGTGGCGGCGAGGGCCAGATGCCAGGCGCGACGGCTCCCGTCGCCCACCGCCTCGGCCAGCGCGCGGTGCGCCGCCAGTCGCTGGGCCAGCGGCGCCCGTTGGTGCACGGCGGAGCGCAGCAGCGGGTGCCGGAAGGCCAGTTGGCGCTGCCCGTCGAGGTGGGCGATCCGGACCAGACCGGCGTCCTCGGCGGCGCGCAGGTCCTCGGGGGTCGCCCCCAGCGCGGCCGAGGCGCGCAGGATCACGTCGAGGTCCCCGGACTCCTCGGCTGCGGCGACCAGCAGCAGCGTCTGGGTGGCGGCCGGGAGCCGGCTGACCTGGCCGTGGTAGGCCAGTTGCAGCCGCCCGGCGACCGGCACCGAACCCGCGGAGTCGACCGGCCCGACGGGCCCACCCGTCGCGGCCCGGTCCTCGGCGGCGACCGTGGCCGGCAGCTCGGTGAGCGCCAGCGGATTGCCGTGCGCCTGGTCCAGCACCTGCCGGCGGCCGGAGTCCGACAGCCCGGCGGCCCGTTCGGCCAGCAGGGCGGTGGCGTCCTCCTCGGCGATCGGGCCCAGGCACAGCTCGGGCAGACCCGGGGCGGACCATGACCCCTCGCCGTCCCGGGCGCCGAACAGCAGCACCACTCCCTCGGCCTGCAGCCGCCTCGCGGCCAGCAGCAGCGCCTCGGCGGAGGCCCGGTCCAGCCACTGGGCGTCGTCGACGACGCACAACAGCGGCTTCTCCTCGGCGAGTTCGGCAAGCAGGGTGAGCACGCCGAGCCCGGTGAGCAGCCGGTCGGAGGGTGACGCGGACGGCGCCGCGTCGTCCACGAGCCCGAACGCACGCTCCAGGGCCCGCCGTTGCGGCCCCGGCAGCTCCGGGACCCGGTCCAGGGCGGGGGTGAGCAGCAGGCTCAATCCGGCGAACGGCATCTCGGCCTCGTACTCCACCCCGGTGGCACGCAGCAGGCCGAACTCCGGTGCACCACCCACCGCGTGGTCCAGCAGGGCGGTCTTGCCGATCCCCGGCTCCCCCCGCAGGACCAGCACCCCGCTGCGGCCGGACCGCGCCCCGTCCAGCAGCGCCTCGACCGCGGCCCACTCGTACTCACGCCCGTACAGCACCGGTTCCCTCCCCGTCCCCGTCTGTCCGAACCCTACCCAGGGCCGCCGGTCGACACCGCGCGGAAAGTACCTAAGCGTGACTGATTCCGGCCCGCTCCGTCCCGCGTAACTTTTTGACCTGCAGGAACACACCGAGTCAGCCACACGGAACGACAGGGAGAACCAGAAAAATGAGCGACCTCCGCGACCTCCAGGACCTGGCCGAGCGCTACATCGCCACCTGGAACGAGACCGACCCCACCGCGCGCCGACTGCTGGTCGACGAACTGTGGGCCGAGCAGTGCAGCTACACCGACCCGCTGGTCGCCGCAGTCGGCCGGGAGGCGATCGACGCCACCCTCGGCGCGGTGCAGGGCCAGTTCGCCGGCCTGGTGTTCACCCTCGGCGGGCCGGTCGACGCGCACCACGACATCGCCCGCTTCACCTGGGAGCTCGGCCCGCAGGGCGGCGAGGCGCTGGTCGTCGGCTTCGACGTACTGGTCGCCGACGGCGACGGGCGCATCAAGGACGTGCACGGCTTCCTCGACAAGGTCCCGTCCGCCTGATCCGCCCGGCCCACCCCCGGTTCTCCGTACGGGGCTGCTCCCTCAGCCCCGTACGGAGCCCCACCGCACATACCCAATCCGCGTGTCCCGTCCCAGACTTCAGGAGCACCTGATGACCACCTCCACCGCCCCGGCCACCACCGCTTCCACGCCGGCCCCGATACCGACTCCACCGCCCAGGGGTCTGCTGCCGGTGGTACTGACTGCGACCTTCATGACCGCGCTGGACTTCTTCATCGTCAACGTGGCCATCCCCTCCATGCAGCTGCGCCTCGGCGCGAGCGCCTCCGCCATCCAGTGGATCGTGGCCGGCTTCAGCCTGGCTCTGGCCGCCGGGCTGATCACCGCGGGCCGCCTGGGCGACATCCTCGGGCGGCGCCGGATCTTCGCCCTGGGGCTGGGCCTGTTCACGGTGTCCTCGGCGGCCTGCGGGCTGGCCCCGACACCGGGGTTCCTGATCGGGGCCCGGATCGTCCAGGGCCTGTCGGCTGCCCTGATGGGGCCCCAGGTACTGGTGATCCTGCGGACCACCTACCAGGGCGCGGCACAGGCCAAGGCCTTCGCGATGTACGGGCTGACGATGGGCATCGGTGCGGTGTTCGGGCAGCTCATCGGCGGGGTGCTGATCAGGGCCGACCTGTTCGGCCTGGACTGGCGCAGCTGCTTCCTGATCAACCTCCCGGTCGGGGCGGTCACCCTGCTGCTGGTACCGCGCAGCGTTCCCGAGTCCCGCGCACCGCACCGCCCCCGGCTGGACAACACCGGTGTCGCGCTGGTCTCCGCCGCGCTGGTGTCCCTCGTCCTGCCGCTGATCCAGGGCCAGTCGCAGGGCTGGCCGCTGTGGACCTGGCTCTGCCTGGGCGGCTCCGCGCTGCTGTTCACGGCCTTCGTCGGCCACCAGCACCGGCTCAGCAGCCGCACGGCGGCGGACGGCCCCGGCTCCCCGCTGGTGCACACCGGGCTGTTCCGGGAGCGGGCCTTCAGTGCCGGGATGCTCGCCACCCTCGCCTTCTGGCTCGGCCAGGGCTCGTTCTTCCTGGTGCTGGCGCTGTACCTGCAGCAGGGACGCGGACTGAACGCGCTCGCCTCGGGCGTGGTGTTCATGGCCATCGGTGCCGGCTACCTGGCCACCTCGATGACCGCGCATCTGCTGGCCGCCCGGATGGGCCGTCAGGTGGTGGCCCTGGGCGCGGTGGTGATGGCACTGGGCCTGGCCCTGCTGTGGGCCGCCGTCGGCGGGATCGGCACCGGCGGCGGCACCGCCGGAGTGGCCTGGCTGGTGCCGGGCCTGGTCGTGGACGGTCTGGGGATGGGCATGGTGATCGCCCCGCTGACCGGCGCGGTGCTGACCCGCGTCAGTCCGCAGCTGGCAGGCTCGGCCTCCGGAGTACTGGCCACCGTGCAGCAGGTCGGTGGGGCCCTCGGGATCGCCCTGATCGGCATCGTCTTCTACGGCGCCCTGGGCCACGGGGAAGGCTTCCCCACCGCCTTCCGGCAGGGCCTCGTCGGCCTCGTCGCCGTCGAACTCCTCCTCGCCGCCCTGGTCCAGCTCCTCCCCCGCAAGACCCAGGCCTAGGCACACGAGCAAGCACCCCCAGGGGCGCGAGGAACTGCGCTGCCAACCCACCACACAGGTGCAGGTCGGCAGCACAGCTCCCCGCGCCCCTTCCTCACTCCAGCCCGATCCGCTCCAGCGGAAACCCCGGCAGGCACACCCCCACCCACGCCGCCGCCGTCCCACTCAGCTCCATCAGCACGTCCGCCGCGTTCCGCGGGACGAAGTCCGCCCCGGTGAACTCCCAGCCCCAGGCGACCGAGCCGCGCCGGTCGCAGACTCCCGAGAGCAGCACGCTGCCCGGGAGTCCCAGCGCGAACGCGGTGCACAGCAGCGAGCAGAGCAGATCCAGGTCGGCCTCCTCGATCCGCAGCACCTCGCCCCGCTGCTCCGCGCCGGGGACGCTGTCCAGCACCAGATCGGCGCAGGCCTCCACCGGGCCCTCCGGCGGGCGGATCCCGCAGACCAGCCGGAACCGTCCCGGTCCGGCGCCGACCAGGATCCGCCGCAGCGCGACCGCCCCCTGCTCGTAGGCGACCCGCAGCGGCTCGTCCGGGAAGACCCCGGTCGGGGCGGCCTCGGCGGTCTCCAGCAGCAGCCGCTCCAGCCGCCGGTGCAGCTGGCCGCGCTCGCGGGCGGCGATCAGCCGGGCGAGGAACTCGCCCAGCGTCTCGCCCTCGTAGCGGACCCACTCGACGTCGGCGGTCGGGTCGGCGGTGTAGGCGGCGTGGCTCTCCGGGTCGGCCGGGGACAGACCGTGGCGCTCGCAGAACTCGGCCAGGTCGCCGGGGTGGAAGGCGCGGCCCCGGACCACCCCGTCGGTGTGGTCCAGGTCCTCCAGCAGCTCCCGTACGTCGCACAGGTACTCGGCGAAGGAGGCGTACTCGGTGCCGCCGTCCAGCCGGAGCAGCTCGAAGTCCTCACGGGTGGTGATCACCCCGAGCAGGGTGGCCTCGGCGGCCGGGACGCAGCGCGGGGCCCGGACCGGCCGGTGGCCGGAGGACTGGCGGCGGGCTGCCTGGCCACTCGACGGCTGGCCACTCGACGTCCGGCCGGCAGAGGCGTGACGGCAGGGGCCTGCGGTCCGGGCGGCGGGGCGGGTACGGGCGTGCCTGGCGGCCATGGTGTCTCCTCGGGTCCGGCTGGCGGTGCAGCTACTACTCCCGTCCTCCCCCGCCCCGACAGCCCCATACGCACGCTGTGTAACAGAAGTGTCACCAAAAGTGACACGCGGTGACCGCAAAGAGCCCGGCACCGCTCCCCGAGGGGGGACGGAGCCGGGCTCGCGGCGTACGGGACGTCAGTCGCGGGTGGCGCGCAGCGAGGGCTTGAGGTCCTTGAGGCGGGCCAGCAGTCCGTTGACGAACGCCGGGGAGTCGTCGGTCGAGAACTCCTTGGCGATCTCGACCGCCTCGTCCAGGACGACGGCGTCGGGGACGCCGTCCTCCCAGATCAGCTCGTACGCGCCGAGGCGCAGCACGTTGCGGTCCACGATCGGCATCCGGTCCAGGGTCCAGCCGACCGCGTACGTCGCGAGCAGGTCGTCGATGCGCGCGGCGTGCTGGGTGTAGCCCTCGACCAGCTCCATCGTGTACTCGCTGACCTGCGGCGTGCCCTCGTCCGGGGTCCGGGCGCGGCGCACCCAGTCGGCGAGCACGGACTGCGGAGCGACACCCCGGTGGTCCGCCTCGAAGAGGATCTGGAAGGCGCGCGTGCGGGCCTTGTTGCGTGCGGTCGACACGGTTAGGAGTTCACCCGGCCGAGGTAGTCACCGGTGCGGGTGTCGACCTTGATCTTCTCACCGGTGGTGATGAACAGCGGAACGCCGATCTCGTGGCCGGTCTCCAGACGGGCGGGCTTGGTGCCGCCGGTGGAGCGGTCGCCCTGGACGCCGGGCTCGGTGTACTCGATGACCAGCTCGACCGAGGTCGGCAGCTCGACGTACAGGGGCGCGCCCTCGTACATCGCCACGGTGGCCTCGTTGCCCTCGAGCAGGTAGTTGGCGGCGTCGCCGAGGACGGCGGTGCCGATGTGGATCTGGTCGTAGGTGTCCATGTCCATGAACACGAAGTCCTCGCCGTCCTTGTACGAGAACTGCATCCCGCGCTTGTCGACGCTGGCCGTCTCGACCTTCACGCCGGCGTTGAAGGTCTTGTCGACGACCTTGCCGGACAGCACGTGCTTCAGCTTGGTGCGCACGAAGGCCGGGCCCTTGCCGGGCTTGACGTGCTGGAACTCGACGACGGACCACAGCTGGTCGTTGTCGAGCTTGAGCACCATGCCGTTCTTGAGGTCGTTGGTGGAAGCCACGGTCGCACTAACTCCTGAGATATTCGCTGTCTGTCAAGCAACAGAACCAAGACACCGTGTCCACGGACCCGGGAGGGTCACAGGGCGAGGAGCTCCTTGGTCGTTATGGTGAGCAGCTCGGGGCCCCCGTCCTCGAAGGGACGGACGACGAGCGTGTCCTCGATCCGGACGCCGCCCCGGCCCGGGAGAGTGACCCCGACGCCGACGGTGACCGGCACACGATTGTCAAGCTTACCCAACTCCTGGGGACCGAGGTGCGGGTCCTCCCCGATCTGGAGGCCGACTCCCCGTCCGGCGCCCTCCTCGGGGTGGTCCACGGCGTGTCCGGCGGCGTCCAGGACCCGGCGCGCGGCCCGGTCCGCGGCGTCGAGCGGGACCCCCGGTGCGAGCGACTCGCGGGCGGCGCGCTGGGCGTCGAACACCTGCCGGTGCAGCTCGGTCTGCCACTCCGCCGGGCTGAGGCCGACCACGAAGGTCCTGGTCGCCGCGGTCCGGTAGCCCCGGTAGCAGGCGCCGAGGGCGACCGTGAGCAGGTCGCCGTCCTCGACCCTGCGGTCGTCCGGGTGGTGGTCGGCCAGGCCGGAGTGGTCACCGGTGCCGACCCGGGTGGGGAAGGCGGTGCCGTCCGCGCCGTGGTCGACCATCCGGCGTTCCAGCTCCATGGCGAGGTGCCGCTCGGTGCGGCCGACCAGGATGGACTCCAGCAGTTCGCCCAGGGCCTGGTCGGCTATCTCCCCGGCGATCCGCAGGAGGGAGATCTCGCTCTCGTCCTTGACGGTCCGCAGCTGCTCGACGGCCCGGCCCAGGTCCCTGATCTCGCGGGCGGCGGCCGCAGCGGTCACCGCGCGGTGCCGGGCCACGGTCAGGTCGTGCTCCTCCACGCCGAGCGCCAGCCCGGCGCAGAACGTGGCCGCGAGCACCACCGGATCGCCGGTGCGCACCTCCGTACGGGTGAGCAGCAGCGCGGCCGCACCAGTCGGGTCGGCACCGGTGAGCCAGTGGATGTTCGGCGGGCTGGTGACCAGCGCCGCGTCGAGCCCGGCGGCGCCGCAGCGCTCGCGCAGTCGGTCACAGCGGTCCGCATACCCTTCGGCCATGCTCCGAGCGTAGGCACTGACCGGTCAGCGCGCCGCTCGGGCGCGCTGGTGTCACCAGGGGCGCTGGTGGGCCAGGGCTCCGGCGACGACCCGGTCCAGGGCGGCGGCGGTGCCGGGGACGTCCAGCTTCGAGTTGTCGATGATCGGCAGCCCCGAGCCGTACCAGCCGGCCATCCGGCCGTGGATCCGGGCCACCTCCTCGTCGGAGAGCCTGCGCACCCCGGAGCGCTCGGCGTTGCGGGCCAGCACCACGTCAAGGCCCGGCAGCAGCACCACCGACAGCAGCGCGGGCCCCACGTGCCGCTTCCAGCCGCCGAGGCCGATCGCCGGGCGGTCCGGGAAGACGGCGTCGTCGATGATGCAGGAGATGCCGTTGGCGAGGTAGTTGCGGGCGGCGAAGCCGCAGGTGCGGCGGGCCAGCCGGTACTGGGCCTCGGACTGGTCGTTCCAGCCCTGCTGCGGGTTGGCGAAACCGGCCCTGACCCACTCGCGGACGTCGTCCAGGCTGATGTGCGCGGTGGGCGTGGCGCGGTGGTCGGCCCAGTGCCGGGCCACCGAGGTCTTGCCGGCGCCCGCCGGGCCGATCAGCAGCACCGCGACCGGCCCGTGCGGGGGCGTCGGCCGCGCGGCGGGGCCCGGCATCAGGAAGTGCCCGGCCGGCGCCGGCGGCGGCACCGGAAAGGGGTGTGGCTGGCCGTGCTGCGGGTGGCTGTGCTGGTGCGCGGCGGCCTCGGGCACGGCGGACTGGGGCACGGCCCGCAGCTGCAGCGTGGCCCTGGGCGGCCCTGGCGTGGGCGCGGGCAGACTGCCTTGGTAGTGCCCCTCGCTCACGGCGTCACCTCCTGCTCGCTGCCGTCGCCGAAACGACGATACCGCGCCGCCCCACGCCTCTCCATCAGGGCTGTCCCGGAGGGGGCGCGAGGCGGGGGCGGTCACAACAGCGGTGCGGGCGCCGCCGGATGGGGCAGGCGCACGGTCAGACCAGCGAGCGCAGCGCCAGTTCGTAGGAGCCGACGCCGAAGCCCGCGATGGTGCCGGAGGCCACCGCGGAGATGACCGAGGTGTGCCGGAACTCCTCGCGGGCGTGCGGGTTGGAGATGTGCACCTCGATCAGCGGCGCGGTCCGCTGCGCCGCCGCGTCCCGCATCGCGTACGAGTAGTGGGTGAACGCGCCGGGGTTGATCACCACCGGCAGCTTGCCGTCGGCGGCCTCGTGCAGCCAGCGGATCATCTCGCCCTCGTCGTTGGTCTCACGGACCTCGACCTCCAGGCCCAGCTCCCGGCCCAGCGCGGTGCAGCGCTGCACCAGCCCTGCGTAGGAGGTGGAGCCGTAGACGTCGGGCTCGCGGCTGCCCAGGCGGCCCAGGTTGGGGCCGTTGAGCACCAGCACCCGCTGCGGCCCGCTCACTTGCCCACCTCGGCGTAGGCCGCGACCAGCAGCGTCGGGTCCGGCGCCTCCAGCACCGTGGGCTTGGCCAGGCCGTCCAGCACGATGAAGCGCAGCATGTCGGCGCGCGACTTCTTGTCCAGCCTCATGGTGTCCAGCAACTTCGGCCAGGCGTCCGCCTGGTAGCTCAGCGGCAGGCCCACCGAGGCCAGCACCGCGCGGTGCCGGTCGGCCGTGGCGTCGTCCAGCCGCCCGGCCAGCCGGCCGAGTTCGGCGGCGAAGACCATGCCCACGCTGACCGCCGCACCGTGCCGCCACTTGTAGCGCTCGTTGCGCTCGATCGCGTGCGCCAGGGTGTGGCCGTAGTTGAGGATCTCCCGGCGGCCGGACTCCTTGAGGTCGCCGGAGACCACCTCGGCCTTGACCTTGATCGAGCGGGCGATCAGCTCGGTGGTGTGCGGGCCCTCGGGGCTGGTGGCGGCCTGCGGGTCGGATTCGATCAGGTCCAGGATCGCCGGGTCGGCGATGAAGCCGGTCTTGATCACCTCGGCCAGGCCGCTGATGTAGTCGTTGCGCGGCAGCGAGGCCAGCGTGGCCAGGTCGGCCAGCACGCCGGCCGGCGGGTGGAACGCGCCGACCAGGTTCTTGCCCTCGGCGATGTTGATGCCGGTCTTGCCGCCGACCGCCGCGTCGACCATGCCCAGCAGCGTGGTGGGCATGGCGATCCAGCGCACCCCGCGCAGCCAGGACGCGGCCACGAACCCGGCCAGGTCGGTGGTCGCGCCGCCGCCCACGCCGACGATCACGTCGGTACGGGTGAAGCCGGTCTGCCCGAGCACCGACCAGCAGTAGGCGGCGACCTCGGCGCTCTTGGCCTCCTCGGCGTTGGGCACCTGCAGCGCGATGGCCTGGTAGCCCTGGGCGGCCAGGTCGTCGCGGATGGCCTCACCGGTGGCGGCCAGCGCCTCCGGGTGCACCACCGCGACCCGCTGGGCCGAACTCCCGATGAGCGAGGCCAGCTCGCCGAGCAGGTTGTGGCCCAGCAGCACGTCGTACGGGGCGGTGCCGGCGGTGCCGCCGACACGGATACGCGTCACCTCGTCGGGGGACGCAGGGTGGCTGTCCGTCATGCCTTCTCCAGCTCCAGCGCGTTGAGGACGGCGTCGGCCACCTGGTCGGGGGTCAGGCCGTCGGTGGCCACCACGACACGGGCGGCCTCGGTGTAGAGGGGGCGGCGCTGCTCCATCAGCTCGCGCCAGCGGGCGCGGGGGTTGCCGATCAGCAGCGGGCGCGGGGCGTCCAGGCCGACCCGCTTGACCGCGTCGTGCAGGCCCACGTCGAGGAAGACCACCGGGCGGCCGGCCAGCAGCGCGCGGGTCTCCGCACGCATGATCGCGCCGCCGCCGAGGGACAGCACGCCGCGGTGCCCGGCCAGGGCGTCCCGCACCGCCGCCGCCTCCAGCGCGCGGAAGTGCGGCTCGCCGTCGTCGACGAACACGTCCGCGATCGGCTTGCCCGCGGTGGCGACGACGTCGGCGTCGGTGTCCCGGTAGCCGACGCCCAGCCGGGCCGCCAGGATCGCGCCCACGGTCGACTTCCCGGAGCCGGGCGGCCCGATCAGCACGACCAGCGGCCCGGCCGCCGCAGTGGTGGTCCCCGCGGTTCTCTCCGCGGTGGTGTCGGGGGTGGTCTGCGGGGTGGTCATCGGACGACGAGGTGGTCGAGGTAGCCCTGGACGTTGCGGCGGGTCTCGGAGACGTTGTCGCCGCCGAACTTCTCCGCCACCGCGTCGGCCAGCACCAGCGCGACCATCGCCTCGGCGACGATGCCGGCGGCCGGCACCGCGCAGACGTCGGAGCGCTGGTGGTGCGCCTTGGCGGCCTCGCCGGTGCGGGTGTCGATGGTGGCCAGTGCCCGCGGAACCGTCGCGATCGGCTTCATCGCGGCGCGGACCCGCAGCAGTTCGCCGGTGGACAGGCCGCCCTCGGTGCCACCGGAGCGGCCGGAGGTGCGGCGCACCCCCTCGGCGCCGGGGACGATCTCGTCGTGCGCCTGGGACCCGGGGATCCGGGCCAGCTCGAAACCGTCGCCGACCTCGACGCCCTTGATCGCCTGAATGCCCATCAGCGCGGCGGCCAGCCGCGCGTCCAGACGCCGGTCCCAGTGCACGTGCGAGCCGAGACCCACCGGAACGCCGTAGGCGAGCACCTCGACCACACCGCCCAGGGTGTCTCCGTCCTTGTGGGCCTGGTCGATCTCGGCGACCATCCGCTTGGACGCGTCGGCGTCCAGGCAGCGCACCGGGTCCTCGTCCAGCCGCGCCTCGTCGGCGGGCACCGGGACCACGCCGGCCGGGGCCTTGGCCGCGCCGAGCTCCACCACGTGCGAGACCAGCTCGATCCCGCAGGTCTCCTTGAGGTAGGCGCGCGCGACCGCGCCCAGCGCCACCCGGGCCGCGGTCTCCCGGGCGCTGGCGCGCTCCAGGATCGGACGGGCCTCGTCCAGCGAGTACTTCTGCATTCCGGCCAGGTCGGCGTGGCCCGGCCGGGGCCGGGTCAGCGGCTCGTTGCGGGCCAGACCGGCGAGGATCTCCGGGTCGACCGGGTCGGCCGACATGACCTGCTCCCACTTGGGCCACTCGGTGTTGCCCACCATCACGGCCACCGGGCTGCCCATGGTCAGCCCGTGCCGGACCCCGCCCAGGAAGGTGACCTGGTCCTGCTCGAACTTCATCCGGGCACCACGCCCGTAGCCGAGCCGCCGGCGCGCGAGCGCGTCCGCGACCAGCTCGGAGGTCACGGGGACACCGGCCGGCAGGCCTTCCAGCGTCGCCACCAGTGCAGGGCCGTGCGACTCCCCCGCCGTCAGCCAGCGCAAGGTACCCAACGGTGCTCCTTAGATCAGTCGTCCGTCACGATGATCCTCCCACGATCAGTGCCGGAGCTTCGAATCCGTCCAGGTCCCGGACCCCCGGTGGGACCGGCGCACCGTCGCCGGCCCAGCCGCCGTCCGCCCCGCCCTCGTCGGCGGCTGCCGGCCCGTCGGCGGTCAGCCGCCGGCCGCGAGCGCCGCCTCACCGGCGGCGCGCATGGCGGCCAGTGGAGCCGGGCGGACGCCGGTGAAGAACTCGCACTGCAGCACCGCCTGGTGCACCAGCAGGTCGAGGCCGCCGAGCACGGTGCCGCCACGGCCGGACCAGGCGGCGGCGAGCGCCGTCGGCCAGGGGTGGTAGAGCACGTCGAACAGCGCCCCGGGCGCGGCCGGGACGGCGTCGGCGAGGTGGTCGGTGGCGCCGACCGGGGTGGTGGAGATCGTCAGCGGGGTCGCGAAGGCCTCGGCCGCGCGCTCCCAGGGCGCGGTGCCGACCTTCACCCCCAGCCGCTCGCCGAGCTCCCGCATCTGCGCCGCCCGTTCCGGCCCGCGGACATAGGCGGTGACCTCGCCGGTGCAGATCTGGCCGAGCGCGGCCAGCGCCGAGGAGGCGGTGGCACCGGCGCCGAGCACGGCCGCGGACTCCACCGTGCCGACGCCCCGCTCCCGCAGCGCCGCGACCAGGCCGGGCACGTCGGTGTTGTCCCCGCTCCGGCTGCCGTCGGCGTGGAACAGCACGGTGTTGACCGCGTCCACCGCCAGCGCGGTGTCGCTGACCCGGTCCAGCAGCGGGATCACCGCCCGCTTCAGCGGCATCGTCAGCGACAGCCCGGTCCAGCCCTCGCCGGCCACGTCCAGCCCGGCCAGGAAGCCGGGCAGCGCGGCCTCGTCCACCTCGAAGCGGTCGTAGCGGTGCCCGCTCAGGCCCAGCGCCGCGTACGCGGCCCGGTGCAGCACCGGCGACAGCGAGTGCGCGATCGGCGACCCCAGGACGGCGGCGCGCATCAGTTGCACTGCCCCGCGACCGGGTCGAAACCCTGGTGGTGGTCCGTGCAGTACTGCTTCACATAGACCTTGAACTCGTCGAAGGTGTTCGCGAACTGGGTGTTGTTGGAGTCCATCGCGATGAAGTACATCCAGCCGCCCGGGGTCGGGTTGAGCACCGCCTGGATCGCCGCGTCGCCCGGGTTGGTGATCGGGCCGGGCGGCAGGCCCTTGTTGTAGTAGGTGTTGTAGCCCGAGGTGATGGTGTCCTTCTCGTGGTTGGTGAAGTTCTTCCGGCCCAGGAAGTACTGCAGCGTGGTGTCCAGCCCCAGCTTGCCCTGGGTCGGGCTGGCCGCGGTGGAGTTGAGCCGGTTGTTCAGCACCCGGGCGATCTTGCCGAAGTCCTCCGAGTTGTTGCCCTCGGCCTGCAGGATGCTGGCCTCGATCAGCACCTGGTAGCCGCTCTGCAGGCTGGCGCCGGACGCGCCGCTGTCCATCTGCAGCGACTGGAACTTGCCGACCGCGTTGGCCACCATCTGCTTCAGCAGGTCGTCCGGCTTCATGCCCTGGCTGACCGAGTACCGGGTCGGCCACAGGAAGCCCTCGATGTTGCCGTTGGCGAAGGCCGGCAGGCCCAGCTGCTTGACGTCGGCCTTGGCGGCGGCGGCGGTGGTGCCCGCGGCGACGCCGAGCTTCTTGTCGATCAGCGGGAAGATCTGGGTGGCGCGCAGGCCCTCGGGGATGATCAGCGCGTCGCCGCCGTTGGCGTCCACCAGGAAGGCCACCGCGTCGGTGCCCGACATCTCCAGGTGCATGGTGTAGGAGCCGGGCTGGATGCTGGTGCCCTTGGGGTTCTTCTGGTAGGCGTCGACGAAGGCCTGGCTGCTCTTGACCACCCCGGCCGACTTCAGCGTGTTGGCCATCACCCAGCCGGTCGCACTGTCCGGGATGGTGATCGTCACCGTGTTGGCGGTCCCGGCGCCCGCGTAGTCCGGCGCGGGGCCGAAGTGGCTCTGATAGAAGCCGTAGCCGAAGTAGCCGCCGGCCGCGACCGCGGCGACCAGCAGGAACGACATGCCCAGGCAGGCCACGCCGCTGCGCTTGCGCTCGCTGCGGCCCTGCTGCTTGCGGCGGCGCTCGCCACTGCGGCTGTCGTCCTCCTCGGCGAGGAAGGGCTGGTAGTCCTCCTCCTCGTCGTACTCCCCGGCGCCCTGCTCGTGCTCGCCGTCGGCGTGCTCGTCCTGCGGGTACTCCTCCGCGCCGAACCCGTCCGCCGGCGGCGGCTCCTCGTGGACCGGGGCCGCGGCGTGCGCGTCCAGCGCCGCCGCCTCGGCCTCCCAGTCGATCCCGTCCGGGCCGAGCACCGGGGCCTGCGGGACCGGTGCCTGCGGCTGGACCGGGGCCGCGCCGGGCACGTTGGCCCGGCCGCGCGTCGGGTAACCCTGCTGGTGAGGCTGCTGGGGCTGCTGCGGATAGCCCGGCTGCTGCCCGTACCCGGGCTGTTGCGGGTAGTCCGGCTGCCGCCCGTACCCCGGCTGCTGGGGATAGCCCTGCTGGGGCTGCTGCTGGGGGTAGCCCTGCTGCGGGTATCCCTGCTGGGGCTGCTGCTGCGGGTAGGGATGCACCGGCTGCTGGCCGGTCTGATAGGGGTCCTGTCCCTGGGGGCCACCCCAGCCGTGTGGCTGGGGTCCGCCGGACATCTGGGGGTACGGGACGCCCTGCTGCGGGTCCTCGTGTCCCCACGGTGCGCTGCCGTAGCCGCGGCCCTGGTCGGTCATGCTTCCCCTTGGACGACGTGGCGACCGGCATCCCCTCCGGCCGGACGGGACTTCCCCGCCGACGATCGAACCGACGCGCCATCCGGCAAGTCGTGATGCGGAACGTTACCCTAAGCCACCCGGAAGCAGGCAGCGCAGTAGGACAAATCAACCGCTAACGCCGAGTCACGCCGTTCTCCCGCGCCGTCCGGGGCGCCCAGTTCACTCCGATGGCCGTACCGGCTCCACGACCTGGCCCGGCGGCCTGCCGCTGGTCTTCTCGCCCTCCAGGGCACTCTGCAGGATCACCACGGCCGCGGCCTGGTCGATCACGGAGCGTCCCTTTTTCGCCTTCACCCCCGAGGCCCGCAGCCCGGCGGCGGCGGTCACCGTGGTCATCCGCTCGTCCACCAGCCGCACCGGCACCGGCGCCAGCCGCCGGGCCAGTTGCTCGGCGTAGGCCCGGACCTTGACGGCGGCCGGGCCCTCCCGTCCGTTCAGCGAGCGCGGCAGCCCGACGACCACCTCGACCGCCTCGTACTCCTCGGCGAGCGCCACCAGCCGCGCCTGGGAGCGCGGCCCGGCGGGGACGGTCTCGACGGGGGTGGCCAGCATCCCGTCGGGGTCGCAGGACGCGACCCCGATCCGGGCGTCGCCCACGTCCACGCCGATCCGCCGCCCCCGCCGGAACGTGCTCCCGGTCATGCCTGGCCGACCTCGCGGCGCACCGCGGCGATGGCCTGCTCGACGGCGTTCGGGTCGGTGCCGCCGCCCTGGGCGACGTCGTCCTTGCCGCCACCGCCGCCGCCGAGGGTCTTGGCGGCGGCGCGCACCAGCGCCCCGGCCTTGACCCCGCGCTCACGGGCCGCCTCGTTGGTGGCGATCACGGTGAGCGGACGGCCGTTGGCGACGGTGAACACCGCGACCACGGCGGGGCGTCCCCCCGTGACGCGCTGGCGGACGTCGAGAACCAGCTTCCGCAGGTCGTCCGCTGACGTACCGTCCGGGACCCGGGCGGCGACCAGCGCGATACCGGCGACGTCCTCGGCCGCGGCGGCCAGACCGGCCGCGGCCTGCAGCACCTTCTCGGCGCGGAAGCGGTCGATCTCCTTCTCCGCGTCCTTGAGCTTGCCGAGCATCCCGGCGATCTTCTCCGGCAGCTCCTCCGGGCGGCCCTTGACCAGCTCGGTGAGCTGCGAGACCACGGTGTGCTCACGGGCCAGGAAGCGGTACGCGTCCACGCCGACCAGGGCCTCGACCCGGCGCACGCCGGAGCCGATGGAGGCCTCGCCGAGCAGCTTCACCAGGCCCAGCTGGGCGGTGTTGCCGACGTGCGTGCCGCCGCAGAGCTCCTTGGAGAAGTCGCCGATGGTGACCACGCGGACCCGCTCGCCGTACTTCTCGCCGAACTCGGCGATGGCGCCCTGCCGCTTGGCCTCGTCGATCGCCATCACCTCGGCGGTGACGTCGAGTTCACGGGCCAGCACCTCGTTGATCTTCTGCTCGACGTCCGAGAGCACCCCGCCGGGAACGGCGTTGGGCGAGCCGAAGTCGAAGCGGAAGCGGCCGGGCGAGTTCTCCGAACCGGCCTGGGCGGCGGTGGGGCCGAGCGCGTCGCGCAGCGCCTGGTGGGTCAGGTGGGTGGCGCTGTGGGCGCGGGCGATGGCCCGGCGCCGGGTGACGTCGATGACGGCGTGCGCGGAGGCGCCGAGCACCACCTCGCCGACCATCACGCTGCCCTTGTGCACGTACACGCCGGGCACCGGCTGCTGGACGTCGCGGACCTCGACCACCGCGCCGGACTCCAGCCGGATCCGGCCCTGGTCCGCGAGCTGGCCGCCGCCCTCGGCGTAGAAGGGGGTGCGGTCCAGGACCACCTCGACCTCGTCGCCCTCCAGCGCGGCCGGGGCCGGGGCCCCGTCCACCAGCAGGCCGACGACGGTGGACTCGCCCTCGTTGCTGGTGTAGCCGATGAAGGAGGTGGCCCCGGCGCGGTCGGCCACCTCGCGGTAGGCGGAGACGTCGGCGTGGCCCATCTTCTTGGCCTTGGCGTCGGCCTTGGCCGCGTCCCGCTGCTCCTTCATCAGACGGCGGAAGCCGTCCTCGTCCACCGTCAGCCCCTGCTCCGACGCGATCTCCAGGGTGAGGTCGATCGGGAAGCCGTAGGTGTCGTGCAGCTGGAAGGCCTTGTCCCCGGCCAGCACAGCGCTGCCGGCGGCCTTGGTCTCGCTGACGGCGGTGTCCAGGATGTTGGTACCGGCGTTGAGCGTCTTCAGGAAGCGGCTCTCCTCGGCGAGCGCGACGGTCTCGATGCGCTTGCGGTCGGTCTCCAGCTCCGGGTACTGCTGCCCCATGGTGCTGATCACGGTGTCGACCAGCTCGCCGACGACCGGACCGGTGGCGCCCATCAGCCGCATGTTGCGGACCGCGCGGCGCATGATGCGGCGCAGCACGTAGCCGCGGCCCTCGTTGCCGGGGGTGACGCCGTCGCCGATCAGCATCACCGAGGTGCGCATGTGGTCGGCGACCACGCGCAGCGAGACGTCGCTGCCGTGGGCGGCGCCGTAGCGGACGCCGGTCAGCTCGGTGGCCCTGTCCATCACCACGCGCAGGGTGTCGGTCTCGTACATGTTCTGCACGCCCTGCAGGATCATCGCGAGGCGTTCCAGGCCGAGGCCGGTGTCGATGTTCTTGGCCGGGAGGTCGCCCAGGATCGGGAAGTCCTCCTTGCCGTCCCCCGCGCCGCGCTCGTACTGCATGAAGACCAGGTTCCAGATCTCCACGTAGCGCTCGTCGTTGACGGCCGGGCCGCCCTCGACGCCGAACTCCGGGCCGCGGTCGTAGTTGATCTCCGAGCACGGGCCGCAGGGGCCGGGCACGCCCATGGACCAGTAGTTGTCCTTCTTGCCCAGGCGCTGGATCCGCTCGGCCGGGACGCCGATCCTGTCGCGCCAGATCGACTCGGCCTCGTCGTCGTCCAGGTAGACCGTGACCCACAGCCGCTCCGGGTCCAGCCCGAAGCCGCCGTCGGCGACCGAGGAGGTGAGCAGCTCCCAGGCGTAGCTGATGGCTCCCTCCTTGAAGTAGTCGCCGAAGGAGAAGTTGCCGCACATCTGGAAGAAGGTGCCGTGCCGGGTGGTCTTGCCGACCTCCTCGATGTCCGGGGTGCGGACGCACTTCTGCACGCTGGTGGCGCGGCTGAAGGGCGGCTTGACCTCGCCGAGGAAGTAGGGCTTGAAGGGCACCATGCCGGCCGGGACCAGCAGCAGCGTCGGGTCGTCTGCGATCAGCGACGCCGAGGGGACGACGGTGTGCCCGCGCTCCTCGAAGAATCGCAGCCAGCGGCGGCGGATCTCAGCCGACTCCATCAGTTGTCCTCATTCCGGTTGTACGGGGTGATGTCTGTAGTAGAGGGTGCGGCGGGGGAAAGCGCGACTCGTTTTCGGTCGGAAAGTCGCTGTTGCGCGACCACGCGCTGCTGTGCGGCACTGCCGCGCAGCACCGGTGCTCCCGGCGTGCCGGGGGCGGCCAGCACGCTGCCGTCCAGGCCCAGCTGCCGGTTGAGCTCCAGCTCGCGCTGGACCATGCCGGCCCGGACCTCGCCGGCGAAGGAGCGGACCGCCTCGCCGACGTCGACGGCGCCGCGTGCGGCGCTGTCGGCCAGGCTACCGGGGGTCAGGCTGCGGGCGACCTGGTTGGCCTTGTTCAGCGTCCACACGGTGGCGCCCGCGCCCACGGCCATCCAGAAGATCCGACGCATCGTGGTCTAGCCCTTCTTCGTCAGCAGTAGCCGGGCGAACATCCCGCGCCGCCGCGCGGTCGCGGCCTGCACCTCGGCCTTGACCATCCGCGCGATCAGGTCCCGTTCGGTCTGCTGCGGCACGTACCGCTCGGGCCGGCCGTTGGACCGCTGCCGGGCGACGGCGCTGCGGACGCCGTAGCTGAACGCGGAGAGCTTCACCAGCGGGCCGCCCAGGGTGGCCGCCATGGTCGAGGACAGCGCGTTGGCGTTGGCCGCCGCGTCCTGGACGTTGGCGGTGATCTCGTCGACCCGGACCAGCTGGTCGTTGGCGGCCCGCAGGGTCTCGGCCGCCTCGTCCAGCAGCGGCACGGTGCGTTCGGTGACCGTGGCGACCAGGGTGGTGGCCGCGCGCAGCGCGCCCGCGAGCCGGACCAGCACCACGGCGAGCAGGGTGACCAGCACCGCCCAGAACACCGCGACGACGAGGCCCGCGACCTCTCCACCCGACACTGTGACGCTCCCTCGCTCCGCTCGCCCGCGCACCGCCCCCGCGATGCGGTCCGGACGTGCTGGAACCCTATCGTGACCGGCCGTGGTTTCCCGACCGCCCTGGGGGACGCGGCGCCGCCGTCCCCGGCTTCCCGGCGGTTCCGGCGGCGTTCGTAACCTACGCCGCGTCACCTCGTTGGGCCGTTGAGGGCACGACTGCGACGGCACCGTCCACGCGGCTCCCCGCACCAGGCGCCCCATCAGGAAACCATGAGACTCCCGAAGGGGAACGCGTTGGACAGCAGCGGCACCGGCAACCTCCCGGCGGAGACCACCGGCTTCGTCGGCCGTGGCCCCGAACTCACGGTGGTGGCCCGGTTGTTGACCCGTGCCCGGATGGTCACCGTGATCGGCCCCGGCGGGGTCGGCAAGAGCCGGCTGGCGCTGCGCGCCGCCGCGGCGGCCGCCCCGGGAACCCCCGGCGGAGCCTGGGTGGTCGAGTGCTCCCTGGTCACCGACCCGGGCCTGCTGGGCCACGCGGTGGCCCAGTCGCTGCAGCTGACCGACGGCACCGCCCGGCCGGCCGCCGAGGTCCTGGTCGACCACCTGCGCGACCGCGACCTGCTGCTGGTCCTGGACGGCTGCGAGCACCTGGTGGACGGCTGCTCCCGGCTCGCGGCCCGACTGCTCGCCGCCGCGCCGCGGCTGCGGATCCTGGCCACCAGCAGACAGCCGCTGGGCGTGTCCGGCGAACACCTGCTGCGGGTGGCGCCGCTGGCGGTGGACACCCCCGAGGCGGAGGCGGTCGAGCTCTTCGCCCAGCGGGCGGCCGCCGTCGACCCGGACTTCCGGATCACCGACCGGAACCGGGAGGCGGTGCGCTCGCTCTGCCGCCGGCTCGACGGCATCCCGCTGGCGCTGGAGCTGGCCGCCGGGCGGCTGCACGTGCTGTCCCTGCAGCAGATCGGCGAGCGGCTCGACGACCGGTTCCGCATCCTCACCGGCGGCTCGCGCACCTCGCTGCCCCGGCACCAGACGCTGCGCACCGCCATCGGCTGGAGCCACGAGCTGTGCACCCCGGCCGAGCGGCTGCTCTGGGCCCGGATCTCGGTCTTCGCCGGCGGCTTCGACCTGGAGGCGGCCGAGTACGTGTGCTCCAGCGACGGCCTGGCCGCCGACGAGGTGCTGGAGCTGCTGTCGGAGCTGGTTGCCAAGTCCATCGTGCTGCGCGAGCAGGACCGTTACCGGCAGTTGGACACCCTGCGCGCCTACGGGGCGCGGTGGCTGGCCGAGAGCGGCACCGAGCACCTGATGCGCCGCCGGCACCGCGACTGGTACCTGGGGCTGGCCAGCTGGGGCGAGCTGGAGTGGTTCAGCCCGCGTCAGGCGCAGACCAGCGACCGCACCCACCGGGCTCACCCCAATCTGCGGGCCGCCCTGGAGTTCTGCCTCGGCGAGCCCGGCGAGGAGCAGACCGCACTGCTGCTGGCCGGGACGCTGTGGTACTTCTGGGTCGGCTGCGGGCACCTCAACGAGGGCCGGCACTGGCTGGACCGGGCGCTGGCACTGTCCCCCGAGCCGACCGAGGCCCGGGCCAAGGCGCTCTGGGTCACCGGTTACACGGCCACCCTGCAGGGCGACCTACGGTGCGCGGCACCGCTGTTGGAGGAGTGCCGCCGCCAGGCGCTGGAGACCGGGGACGACCGCGCGCTGGCCTACGCGGTGCACCGGCAGGGCTGCGCCGCGCTGATGGGGGACGACCTTCCGCGCGCCACCGAGCTGTTCGAGGAGGCGCTGTGGCACTACGACAAGCTGGGCGAGCTGAACAGCAACGTGGTGATGGCGATGTTCGAGCTGGGCCTCGCCATGATCTTCCAGGGCGACACCGGCGACGGCGAGCGGTGGATGGCGAAGGTCCGCGACGTCTGCGAGGAGTTCGGCGAGCAGTGGGCCTACGCGTACGGGCTGTTCGCGGTGGCCTACTCGTCCTGGCTCGGCGGCGACATCCGGGCCGCCCGGGCGCACGCCCGCGAGTGCGTGCGGCTGAACCACGTCTTCCGCGACCTGGTGGGCGTGGTGCTGGGGATCGAGGTGCTGGCGCTGCTGGCGACCGAGCCGGGCGACGAGGGCGCCCCCGGCGACCTGCGCGAGGCCCGGCTGCTGCAGGGTGCGGCGCACTCCATCTGGCAGGACGTCGGCATCCCGCTGTTCGGCTCGCGCAGCTTCAACGCGGCGCATGCGGAGTGCGAGCTGCGGGTGCTGGCGGGGCTGGGCGAGGAGGAGGCTGCCGAATCGTTCCGCTCGGGTTCGGCGCTGGACCTGGACGCGGCGGTGGCGCGGGCCCTGCACGGAGCCGACCCGGCCTCCGGCCGCGGCACCGACGGCCCGCCCGGGCCCCTGCTGCCGGTACCCAGCACCCCGCGCGCCCCGGCCCCGGCCGACGCCTGACCTCCGACGGCACGGGCACCCCCGCCGGGCAGGCGGACGCCGCGTGCCCCGCGGCAGCCACGCCGCAACGCACCGCGCCCCCCGCGGCCTTTCGGCTGCGGGGGGCGCGGTGGAGGACTGTCGCGGGTCAGCGCGAGTAGTACTCGACGACGAGCTGCTCGTCGCAGATGACCGGAACCTCGCGGCGCTGCGGCGCGCGGTCCAGACGGAAGGCCAGGGCCTTCAGGTTGACCTCGAGGTACTTCGGGGTCTGACCCTCACCCGCGTTGCCACCCTCACGGGCGACCTGGAAGGGGGTCTTCTCCTTGGAGCGGTCGCGGACCGTCACCACGAAGCCAGGCTTGAGCTGGAACGAGGGGCGGTTGACCTTGCTGCCGTTGACCTCGATGTGGCCGTGGACGACCATCTGGCGGGCCTGGTAGATGGTCCGGGCGATGCCCGAACGCAGCACCAGGGAGTCCAGACGGGTCTCCAGCTCGGAGATCAGCGCCTCACCGGTCTTGCCCTCGACCTTGCGAGCACGGTCGAACGCGCGGGCCATCTGGGTCTCGCTCAGGTCGTACTGAGCGCGCAGACGCTGCTTCTCGACCAGACGGACCTTGTAGTCCGAGTTCTGCTTGCGGCCACGGCCGTGCTGGCCGGGCGGGTACGGGCGGGCCTCGAAGTACTTGACGGACTTCGGGGTCAGCGGAATACCCAGGGCACGGGCAATCTTGACCTTGGGACGCTTCTGGTTCGCCATGAACCAAACCTCATCTCACTTGTGAATGGCTCACCACTGTTGAAGGAGGTCGCCTCTCGCGGTCCGGGGAAACCACCCTGCCGCGAGGCAGGGTAATCAGCCGCTCTCCGGTACCGGGCACAATGTGCAGCACACGAACGGCCCACCGCCGTCAAGGTGGTGGGCTGCACGCGACACCCGAAGGGTGCGCGACGCTCCTGGAACCGTTCCCTCGCGGGTGCGGCTCCCTGTATGACGCCCCGCTGGTGATGCCAGGCTTGCGCCTGGGCACGGGACATCTCGCTCGGGACAGTCTAACGGACCGCTCCCGGTGCCACCGACCACCAGATCCGCGCCCCTGACTACCGGGTGCTACTGACTACCGGGTGCTACTGACCGCCGAGCTTGCCGCGCACCCACTCGGCGATGTCGGCGTAGCGGGCCTCCGCGCCGTGCCGGGTGGGCTCGTAGTAGCGCCGGCCGTGCACCGCGTCGGGGGCGTACTGCTGCGCGGCGACGCCGTCGGGCAGGTCGTGCGGATAGACGTAGCCCTGCGCGTGGCCCAGCTTCTTCGCCCCCGCGTAGTGACCGTCCCGCAGATGCGGCGGCACCGGCCCGGCCAGGCCCTTGCGGACGTCGGCGAGAGCGGCGCCGATGGCCGTGGTCGCGGCGTTGGACTTGGGCGCCAGGGCCAGCGCGATCACGGCGTGGGAGAGGGTCAGCGCCGCCTCGGGGAAGCCGATCATCGCCACCGCCTGGGCGGCGGCCACCGCGATCGGCAGCGCGTTGGGGTCGGCCAGGCCGATGTCCTCGCTCGCCGAGATCATCAGCCGGCGCGCGATGAACCGGGGGTCCTCCCCCGCCTCGATCATCCGCGCCAGGTAGTGCAGCGCCGCGTCGACGTCGCTACCCCGGATCGACTTGATCAGCGCGCTGGCCACGTCGTAGTGCTGGTCGCCGTCCCGGTCGTAGCGCACCGCCGCCTTGTCGACGGCCTGTTCCACGTCCGCCAGCCGGATCTCCGGCCCGGCCAGCGCCAGCGTGGTCCCGGCCGCCGCCTCCAGCGCGGTCAGCGCCTTGCGGGCGTCGCCGCCGGCGATCCGGACCAGATGGTCCTCGGCGTCCGGCGCCAGCGTCAGCGCCGCGCCCAGGCCGCGCTCGTCGGCCACCGCCCGGTGCAGCAGGCCCCGGATGTCGTCCTCGGTCAGCGACTCCAGCGTGAGCAGCAGCGAGCGGGACAGCAGCGGGGAGATCACCGAGAAGTACGGGTTCTCGGTGGTCGCGGCGATCAGCGTCACCCAGCGGTTCTCGACCGCCGGCAGCAGGCTGTCCTGCTGGGCCTTGGAGAAGCGGTGGATCTCGTCCAGGAACAGCGTGGTCTCCCGCCCGGACATGCCCACCTCGCGCCGCGCGGACTCGATCACCGCGCGGACCTCCTTGACCCCGGCGGTGATCGCGGAGAGCTCCACGAAGCGCTTCTCGGTGGCCTGGCTGATCACATACGCGAGGGTGGTCTTCCCGGTCCCGGGCGGCCCGTAGAGGATCACCGACGAGGTCGCGGCGGGCCCGGCGGCCCCGGCCACCAGCCGCCGCAGCGGCGACCCCTCCCCCAGCAGCCGCCGCTGGCCGGCCACCTCGTCCAGGGTGCGCGGGCGCATCCGTACGGCCAGCGGGGCCCGGCCGGGCTCGGTGGCCAGGCGTTCGTCGGCGGCGGTGGTGAAGAGGTCCGGTTCCACGCCCCGACCCTACGGCAGCGGCGTCCGGAGCCGGGCCCGTCCCCCGGCTGCTACCGCCGCCTCAGGTCCGGCGGTAGCACAGCTCGGGACGGCCGACCTGGCCGTACTGGGGCTCCCGGACCGCTCGCCCGGTCTCGACCAGGTACTCCAGATAGCGCCGGGCGGTGATCCGGGACACTCCGGCGGCAGTCCCGACCGCGGCGGCGGCCAGGCCGCCGGTGGCCTCTCTCAGCACGGCGGCGACGGACTCCAGGGTGGCGGTGGTCAGGCCCTTGGGCAGGGTGCTGGTGTCCGCGGTGCGCAGCTCGGCGAAGGCCCGGTCCACCTCGTCCTGCCCCACCGCCTCACCGTCGCGGGACAGCGAGGCCCGGTAGCGGGCGTAGCGGTCCAGCCGACCGCGCAGCGACGCGGCCGCGAAGGGCTTGAGCAGGTACTGGACCACCCCGGCCGAGACCGCCTGCCGGACCGTCGCCAGGTCCCTGGCCGAGGTGACGGCGATGATGTCGGCGCCGTGCCCGGCCGCGCGCAGTCGGCGGCACAGCTCCAGACCGTGGCCGTCGGGGAGGTAGAGGTCGAGCAGCAGCAGCGCGACCGGGGCACCCTCGGTCCGGCGCCGCTCAAGGAAGCGCAGCGCCTCGGCCGCGCTGCGGGCAGTGCCGACGCAGCGGAAACCGGGGGCGCGCTCGACGTAGAGGGCGTGCGCGTCGGCCGCGACGGGGTCGTCCTCGACCACCAGGACGTCGATCATCCCGCCGCCTCCCCCACGGGGCGCGGCGAGGCGCCGCTCTGCACCGCGCCGCGCCGCACCGGGCTGGGCTGCGACGGGCCGCGCTGCAGCGGGATGTGGACCGTCAGCACCGCGCCGGCACCGGCCCGGCTGTCGACCTCGACGCTGCCGCCGTTGCGGCGCGCGGTCTGCGCGACCAGCGCCAGGCCGAGACCGCGGCCCGGCTGCTTGGTGGACCAGCCGCGCCGGAAGACCTGGCGGACCGCGTCCGGGTCTATCCCGCGACCGGTGTCGGCGACGCGGAGCAGCAACTCGCCGCCGTCGTTGCGGGCGGTGACGGTGACCTCGGGCGGGCCGGGGTGCTCGGCCGCTCCCTCGATGGCGGCGTCCATGGCGTTGTCGATCAGGTTGCCCAGCAGGGTGACCAGGTCGCGGGCGCCGACCGCGCCGGCCAGGGAGTCGTCGATCAGGCTGTCCTCGGTCACGGTCAGTTCCACACCCCGCTCGGCGGCCTGCGCGGCCTTGCCGAGCAGCAGTGCGGCCAGCACCGGTTCGCCGACGGCGCCGACGACCCGGTCGGTGAGCTGCTGGGCGAGTTCCAGTTCGGCGGTGGCGAAGTCGACCGCCTGACGGTGACGGCCCAGTTCGATCAGCGAGACGACCGCGTGCAGCCGGTTGGCGGCTTCGTGCGCCTGGGCACCGAGGGCCTCGGCGAATCCCCGGACCGAGTCCAGTTCGCCGGACAGCGCCTGCAGCTCGGTGTGGTCCCGCAGCGTGACCACGGTGCCGAGGCCGGCGCCGCTGCCGATGGCGGAGGTGTTGACAACGACCACCCGCTCCGCGGTCAGCCGCACCTCGTCCCGCAGCGGCTCGGGACCGGTGACCGCCTCGCACAGTGGCTGCGGCAGTCCCAGGCCGGCAAGCGGACGGCCGTCGACCTCGCCGGTCAGCCCGAGCAGCTCGCGGGCGGCGTCGTTGCACAGCACCACCGTGCCGGCACGGTCGAGCAGCACCAGGCCCTCCCGCACCGAGTGCAGCGTGGCCTGGTGGTACTCGTACAGGTGGCTGAGCTCGGCCGCGCCCATCCCGTGGGTGTGGCGGCGCAGGCGGCGGTTGGCGAGCCAGCTGCCGAGCGCACCCAGCAGCAGCGCGGCGCCGGCGACCAGGACCAGCGCGGTGACCGGCGCGCGCAGTTGGCCGGTGATGGACTGCAGCTTCAGGCCGACGCTGACCAGGGCGACGACCCTGCCGTGGGCGTCCAGCACCGGGGTGACCACGCGCAGCGAGGGGCCGAGGGTACCGGTGTAGGTCTCGGTGAAGGTGTGCCCGGCCAGCGCGGCCGCAATGTGCCCGAGGAAGGGCTTTCCGATCTCGGCCGGGTCGGGGTGGGTCCAGCGGATGCCGTCGGTGTTCATGATGGTGACGAAGTCCACCCCGGCGTCCACGCCCACCTGCTGGGCGTAGGGCTGGAGGACGGTGCTGGGGTCGGGCAGGGTGACCGCGGCGCGCACGGTCGGGGAGTCCGCGACCGCGCGGGCGGTCGCGGTGACCTGGCGCGCGGCGGACTGCTGGGTACGTTCGTCGGTGAGCCAGTACGCCAGCACCGCGCCCGCGACCACGACCAGCGCCACGATCAGCACCTGGACGGCGAACAGCTGCCCGGCCAGGCTGCGGGCCCGGCGCGGCGGCTGACGCTGCGGTCTGGACATGCGCGACATGCGGGACAGTGTGCCCGCTGGCGCGCGGTCTGCGAACCCGCACGGCGTGAACAGTATGAACGCAAACGTGACGCACACCACCTCCGCGCCGATAGTCGTCGAACCGGCCCACCACACCTGGGGACGGGAGTCCGACCGGCGAAGGAGCCGCAGCATGACCACCGAGGCAACCGCACCGGCCATGGGCAGACGCCCGGCTGGTCGTACACATGTGCTCTATCTGATGGTGATCGCGGCAGTGGTCGCCGGCATCGTGGTCGGCCTGACCGCACCCTCGTTCGCCGTGCAGATGAAGCCGATCGGCACCGGTTTCGTCAATCTGATCAAGATGATGATCAGTCCGATCATCTTCACCACGATCGTGCTGGGCATCGGCTCGGTGACCAAGGCCGCCAAGGTCGGCAAGGTCGGCGGGCTGGCGTTGGGGTACTTCCTGGTCATGTCCACCGTGGCGCTGGCGCTGGGACTGCTCGTCGGCAATCTGCTGACCCCCGGCAGTGGACTGCATCTGACCGCGGCCCTCGCCAAGTCCGGCCATGCGCAGGCGGTCGCCGGCGCGACGCAGGGCACCGCGGACTTCCTGCTCGGCATCATCCCGACCACCCTGGTCTCCGCCCTGACCGGCGGTCAGGTCCTGCAGACACTGCTGGTCGCGCTGCTGGTGGGCTTCGCGCTGCAGTCGCTGGGCCCGGCTGGCGTGCCGGTGCTGCGCGGACTCGGCCATGTGCAGCGGCTGATGTTCAAGGTGATGTCGATGATCATGTGGGTGGCCCCGCTCGGTGCCTTCGGCGCGATGGCGGCAGTGGTCGGCGCGACCGGGGTGGCCGCACTGAAGAGCCTTGCCGTGATCATGTTCGGCTTCTACCTGACCTGCGCGATCTTCGTGCTGCTGGTGCTCGGCGGGCTGCTGCGACTGGTCGCCGGGGTCAACGTCCTCGCGCTGCTGCGCTACCTCGGCCGGGAGTTCCTGCTGATCCTCTCGACCTCCTCCTCGGAGAGCGCCCTGCCCCGGCTCATCGCCAAGATGGAGCACCTCGGCGTGAGCCGCCCGGTGGTGGGCATCACCGTCCCTGCGGGCTACAGCTTCAACCTCGACGGCACGGCCATCTACCTGACCATGGCGTCCATCTTCGTCGCCGAGGCGATGGACAAGCCGTTGTCACTGGGCGAGCAGATCTCGCTGCTGCTGTTCATGGTGATCGCCTCCAAGGGTGCCGCCGGCGTCACCGGCGCGGGCCTGGCCACCCTGGCCGGCGGCCTGCAGTCGCACCAGCCGGCCCTGGTCGACGGCGTCGGCCTGATCGTGGGCATCGACCGCTTCATGTCCGAGGCCCGCGCCCTGACCAACTTCGCCGGCAACGCCGTGGCCACCGTCCTGATCGGCCACTGGACCGGGGAGCTCGACCACCGGCGGCTGGCCCTGGTGCTGGGTGGCGGCCTGCCGTTCGACGAGAGCACACAGTTGGCGCGGCCGGCCGGGGAGCCGGAGCCGAGCGCCGAGCGCGAGCCCGACGCCATGATCCCTTCACCCCGATGAGGTCTTGACTGCGCACGGCCAGCACCCCTTGGATGGTCACCGTACGCACACGTACGGTGACCAACCCGACCAAGGGGGACCATGCACATCCGACGGACCATCGCAGCGCTCATCGCGACCGCCGCCCTGCTGACCGGCACGGCGCTCAGCGCGGGAAGCGCGGCAGCGGCCACGTCCATCCCGCTGGACCAGTGCTCGGCGGCCTTCCACGACAACGACTCCCGGCTCGGCCCCGACCAGCTGCCGCTGTTCGGCCGGGCGGGCGTCGAACTGCTCGGCTACCACCGCTCCGGTGACCTCACCGACGCCCAGCTGCTGGCGCAGTACTACAGTCCGACCGCGAACTCCGGCTCGCCCGGGTGGATCTACCCGCCGGACAACGGCTATGTGATCCGGAACGGACAGCCCGAGGAGATCACCCAGACGCTGTTCCCCGGAGCGGACATCGACCGCTACGGCAGCGAGTACGGCTCGTTCCTCGCCCCCGAGGGCCTGCCCTACGCCGCGAGGTCCATCCCGCCGTCCAGCCTGGACAGCACCCCGGCCGCGAGCTGCAACTACCACGACTACCGGGTGCTGAAGCCGTTCACGGTGGACGCCGGCCCGATCGCCCCCTGGTTCGGCCAGCCCGGCCACGGCTGGCAGTACCAGCTGGACGGCAGCCTCGTGTCCGGCGCACCGTCCCGCCTGAACGTCCTCTGGCTGGTCGATCAGGGATATCTCGCACGGATCAGCTGAGGTACTGCGGCAGCACAAGAGGGGCGCGGGGAACTGCGCTGCCAACCATGCACCTCCGTAGAGGCCTGGCAGCGCGCGCAGTTGATCAAGCAGAGC
The DNA here is from genome assembly GCF_041262645.1 of Streptacidiphilus sp. EB129. Lineage (NCBI taxonomy): Bacteria > Bacillati > Actinomycetota > Actinomycetes > Kitasatosporales > Streptomycetaceae > Streptacidiphilus > Streptacidiphilus sp. EB129. The sequence continues at coordinate 128,209 of NZ_JBGCCS010000003.1, read as the reverse complement.
CCCGCGCCCCCTTGGCATACGTCAGGCGTCAGCCTGCTGCTCCTTGGGCGTGGCGTCCACGCCTGCCTCCTTGCGCTGCTGCGCGGTGATCGGGGTCGGCGCCCCGGTCAGCGGGTCCCCGCCGGTGGAGGTCTTCGGGAAGGCCATCACGTCGCGGATCGTGTCGTAGCCGCCCAGCAGCGCCACCAGCCGGTCCAGGCCCAGGGCGATGCCGCCGTGCGGGGGCGGGCCGAAGTCGAAGGCGTTCAGCAGGAAGCCGAACTGCGACTGGGCCTCCTCCTCGGAGAGCCCGATCGCGTCGAACGCCCGCTTCTGCACGTCCTTCTGGTGGATACGGATCGAGCCGCCGCCGATCTCGGAGCCGTTGAGCACCAGGTCGTAGGCGTTGGAGAGGGCGTTGCCCGGGTCCTTGTCGAAGGTGTCCATCGACTCGGCGGTGGGGGCGGTGAACGGGTGGTGCACGGCGTGCCAGCCGATGTGCTCGCCCTTGTCGTCCCACAGGTGCTCGAACATCGGGAAGTCGACGACCCAGAGGAAGGCCCAGCGGGACTCGTCGATCAGCTCGCAGCGGCGGCCGATCTCCAGCCGGGCCGCGCCCAGCAGCTCCTGCGAGTCGGTCTTCCGGCCGGCCGCGAAGAACACCGCGTCGCCCGGCTTGGCGCCGGCCGCCTCGGCCAGGCCGGCCAGGTGCTCGGCGGAGAGGTTCTTGGCGACCGGGCCGCGCAGCTCGCCGGTCTCCGCGTCCACCAGGACGTACGCCAGGCCGCGGGCGCCGCGCGCCTTGGCCCAGTCCTGCCAGGCGTCCAGCTGCTTGCGCGGCTGCGAGGCGCCGCCGGGCATGACCACCGCGCCGACGTACGCGGCCTGGAACACCCGGAACTCGGTGCCGGCGAAGTACTCGGTCAGGTCGGTCAGCTCGTTGTCGAAGCGGATGTCCGGCTTGTCGGAACCGTAGCGGGCCATCGCGTCGGCGTAGGTGAGGCGCGGCAGCGGGGTGGGCACCTCGTAGCCGTGCACCTCGCTCCAGATCCGGGCGACCAGCTTCTCGCCCAGCGCCAGGATGTCCTCCTGGTCGACGAACGAGGCCTCGACGTCGAGCTGGGTGAACTCCGGCTGGCGGTCCGCGCGGAAGTCCTCGTCCCGGAAGCAGCGGGCGATCTGGTAGTAGCGCTCCATGCCGGCGACCATCAGCAGCTGCTTGAACAGCTGCGGGGACTGCGGCAGCGCGTACCAGTGGCCGGGCTGGAGCCGGACCGGGACCAGGAAGTCGCGGGCCCCCTCGGGGGTGGACCGGGTGAGGTACGGGGTCTCGATGTCGAGGAAGCCGTTCTCCTCCATCACCGTGCGGATGATGTGGGTGGCCCGCGAGCGCAGCCGCAGCGCCTTCGCCGGGCCCTCGCGGCGCAGGTCGAGGTAGCGGTACCGGAGCCGGACCTCCTCGTTGACCGAGCCGGGCTCGTACTCGGCGACCTGGAACGGCAGCGCGGCCGCCTCGGAGAGCACGGTCAGCTCGTGAACCACGACCTCGATCTCACCGGTGGGGATCTCGGTGTTGGCGTTGCCCTCGGGGCGGACCCGGACGTCGCCGACGACCTTGACGCACCACTCGGAGCGCAGCTCGGAGACCGCCTCCAGGTCGCGCACCACGATCTGGACGGTGCCGGAGGCGTCGCGCAGATCGATGAAGGCGACCCCGCCGTGGTCACGGCGGCGGGCGACCCAGCCGGCGAGGGTCACGCTGGTGCCGGCGTGCTCCGGGCGGAGCGTGCCGGCTTCGTGGCTGCGGATCACTTGAGCTTCTCCTTGAGGGTGCTGACGAGAGCGTCCAGGGCGACCGCGGTCTGGTCACCGGTGCTGAGGTCCTTGAGCTGCACGACGCCTTCGGCGAGATCCCGCTCGCCGGCGACCAGTGCGAACCGCGCGCCGGATCGGTCGGCGGCCTTCATCGCTGCCTTGAGGCCCTTGCCGCCGTAGGCGAAGTCGGCCCGGACGCCGGCCCGGCGCAGCTCGGTGACGGCGCCGAAGAGCACGGTCCTGGCCTGCTCGCCGAGCGGCACGGCGAAGACGTCGCTGCTGCCGGGGGTGGGCAGCTGAATGCCCTCGGCCTCCAGCGCGAGGACGGTGCGGTCCACGCCCAGGGCCCAGCCGACGGACGGCAGCGCGGGGCCGCCGATCATCTCGGACAGCCCGTCGTAGCGCCCGCCGCCGCCGACCGCGGACTGCGAGCCCAGGCCGTCGTGCACGAACTCGAAGGTCGTACGGGTGTAGTAGTCCAGGCCGCGGACCAGCTTGGGGTCGTCCTCGAAGGGGACCTGAGCGGCCGTCAGGATCTCGCGGACCTGCTCGTGGTAGGCCTTGCACTCCTCGCACAGGTAGTCCCGCAGCATCGGCGCGCCGACCAGCTGGGCCTGTACCGACTCGCGCTTGTCGTCCAGCACCCGGAGCGGGTTGATCTCGGCGCGCCGGACGGTGTCCTCGTCCAGGTCCAGGCCGCGCAGGAAGTCCTGCAGCGCGGCCCGGTAGACCGGGCGGCACTGCTTGTCGCCGAGGCTGTTGAGCAGCAGCCGGAAGTTCCGCAGGCCCAGCGAGCGGAAGGCGTCGTCGGCGAGGATGATCAGCTCGGCGTCCAGGGCCGGGTCCTCGGCGCCGATCGCCTCGGCGCCGACCTGCCAGAACTGCCGGTAGCGGCCCTTCTGCGGCTTTTCGTAGCGGTACTGGGAGCCCGAGTACCACAGCTTGACCGGGAGGTTGCCGATCCGGTGCAGATTAGCCTGCAGCGCGGCCCGGAGAACCGAAGCGGTGGCCTCGGGGCGCATCGCGAGATCCTCGTCGCTGCGCTTGGTGAGGGTGAACATCTCCTTGCTGACGATGTCGGTGGACTCACCGACACCGCGCGAGAAGAGCTTGACGTCCTCGAAGACGGGCGTCTCGATGTAGCCGTAGCCGGCGCGGCGCAGCGGCGCGGCGAAGGCCTCGCGGATCGCCAGCACGGTCGGCGCGTCGGCCGGAAGGATGTCGTACGTGCCCTTGGGTGCCTGGAAAGAACTGCTCACGTCTCGTCTCGAATCAGAGTCCCCGACGCGCTGCGCCGGGCTCGGCTGTCGCGCCCGCGACCTGCAGCAGGTACGGGTTGGTGGCGCGCTCGCGGCCGATGGTGGTCTGGGGGCCGTGTCCGGACAGCACCACGGTCTCGTCCTGGAGCGGCAGGCACACGCGGGCCAGCGACTTCAGGAGGGCGTCGTGATCGCCTCCGGGGAGGTCGGAACGTCCTACCGAGCCGGCGAAGAGCAGGTCTCCCGAGAACAGCACCGGGGGAAGGTCCGGTGCGGCGGGGGTCCTGAACGTCACCGACCCCCCGGTATGGCCCGGGGCGTGGTCGACGGTCAGCCGCAGACCGGCCAGGTCGAGGACGGTGCGGTCGGCCAGTATCCGGACGTCGTCCGGCTCGCCCAGCTCCAGTTCGCCCATCAGCTGCGCGCCCAGCGAGCGGCCCAGGGCCTTCTCCGGGTCGGCCAGCATGTAGCGGTCCTCGGGGTGGATCCAGGCGGGGATCCCGCGCGCGCCGCAGATCGGCATGACCGAGGCGACGTGGTCGATGTGGCCGTGGGTGAGGACCACGGCGACCGGCTTGAGCCCGTGCTCGCGCACCGCGTCCTCGACGCCGGCGGCCGCCTGGTGGCCGGGGTCGACGATGACACACTCCTCGCCGGCGGCGGGGGCGACCAGGTAGCAGTTGGTGCCCCAGGCCCCCGCGGGGAATCCGGCGATGAACACATCGGTCCTTTGCACGTCAGGGTGGAAGTCTGCACGCAGCCTACCGGCGGCGCGGGGGCGTTTGCGAACCAGTAGTTCCGGGACTCGATCAGGATACGTTGACACCCGTCCTACAGATTCTCTCCCTACACTGAGCGGCCGACGGGTAGGCAGTTCCCCACCGGCGAGGTGTGGCGGACATGAAGGAGTGAACAGTCGGTGGCACCCAATGACAGGCCGAGCAAGCCCCTCCCGAAGGACAAGGAGCGGCGGCGCCGGGAACTGGAGCGGCTGAAACTGCAGCGGCAGCAGCAGCGACGGGCCGATGCGGTGGTCCGGGCGCGCAAGCGCACCGCGGTGGTCGGCGCGGTGGTGGTCGGCCTCGTCGCCGTCGCCGGCGGCGCCTGGGCGCTGACTTCCTCCAGCAGCAAGAAGGCCACCACCGCGTCCGCCGCGGCGACCCCCTCGGCGAGCGCGAGCACCACCGCCAAGGCGGCGGCGGTGCACGTGGCCGGCTGCTCCGCGGCCGCCCCCGGCGCGCCCACCACCCAGCAGTGGAAGACCGAGCCGGCGATGACCGTGGACACCACCACGACCTACACCGCGACGATCGCCACCAACTGCGGCGACATCACCCTGAAGCTGGACCCGGCCAAGGCGCCGCACACCGTCAACTCCTTCGTGTACCTGGCCGGCCAGCACTTCTTCGACCATGTGAAGTGCCACCGGCTCACCACCGGCGGGCTGTCGGTGCTGCAGTGCGGCGACCCGACCGGCACCGGCTCCGGCGGCCCCGGCTACAGCTTCAAGGACGAGAACCTGACCGACCCCAGCATCAAGGGCGGCACCTACCCGGCCGGCACCGTGGCCATGGCCAACTCGGGCGCCAACACCAACGGCAGCCAGTTCTTCCTGGTCTACAAGGACAGCCAGCTGCCCGCTAACTACACGCCGTTCGGCACCATCACCGGCGGCATGGACATCCTGCAGAAGGTCGCCGCCGCCGGCACCGACAACGCCAACGGCACCGGGGACGGCGCCCCGCTGCAGAGCGTCGTGATGAACACGGTCACCGCCGCCAAGGGCTAGCCCGCCGCCCGGGCCGGTCCGCCACGTCGCGGACCGGCCCGGGTGACGGCACGCGGGACAGTTTTCGCCGCCGGGATACGGACAGCACCAGTGCCGGTCGCCTATGTTGGCGTCTTGTAGGGTGCCTGAACCCGGCGGCGATGTGACGGACCGCCCGGACAACGAACTGTGGACGGTGGCCCTGTCCGGACGGACGAGGGACCACCATATGGAGGAGGCGCTGTGACCAGCGACCCGTGGGGCCGTGTCGACGACGAGGGGACCGTCTACGTGCGGACGGCCGAGGGCGAACGCGTCGTCGGCTCGTGGCAGGCAGGGTCGCCCGACGAGGCGCTTGCCTACTTCACCCGGAAGTACGAGGGCATCGCGGTCGAGATCGGCCTGCTGGAGCGCCGGGTCCGCACCACCGACCTGGCCGCGAAGGACGCCATGACCGCGATCGAGCACCTGCGCGCGCAGGTCGCCGAAGGCCACGCGGTGGGTGACCTGGACGCGCTGGCCAAGCGTCTGGACACCCTGGTCGCCGAGGTGGAGAGCCGCCGCGAGGAGCGCCGGGCGGCCCGGGCCAAGGCCCAGGACGAGGCGAAGGTCGCCAAGGAGGCGCTGGTCGCGGAGTCCGAGCAGCTGGCGGAGTCCACCCAGTGGCGCGAGGCCGGCGACCGGCTGCGGGCCCTGGTGGACATCTGGAAGGGCCTGCCCCGGCTGGACCGCAAGTCCGACGACGAGCTGTGGCACCGCTTCTCGCATGCCCGTTCGGCGTTCTCCAAGCGCCGCAAGGCGCACTTCGCGACGCTGGACCAGCAGCGCGACGAGGCCAGGCAGCACAAGGAGAAGCTGGCCAAGGAGGCCGAGTCGCTCTCCGGCTCGACCGACTGGGGCGCCACGGCGGCCCGCTACCGCGAGCTGATGACGGAGTGGAAGGCGGCCGGACGCGCCCAGCGCGAGGCCGAGGACGAGCTGTGGACCCGGTTCCGGGGCGCGCAGGACGTCTTCTTCCAGGCCCGTTCGTCGGTGTTCGACGAGCGTGACGCCGGTGAGCGGGAGAACCAGACGCTCAAGGAGGCCCTGGTGGTCGAGGCGGAGGCGCTGCTTCCGATCGACGACCTCAAGGTCGCCAAGGCCGCGCTGCGGTCGGTCAGCGAGCGCTGGGAGGAGATCGGCCACGTGCCGCGCGACGCCCGGCCGAAGCTGGAGGCCCGGCTGCACACGGTGGAACGCGCGATCCGCGAGGCCGAGGAGGCCGAGTGGCAGCGCAGCAACCCCGAGGCGCGCGCCCGCGCGCAGGGCATGACGGGGCTGCTGCAGGCCGCGGTCGACAAGCTGGAGAAGCAGATCGAGGCCGCCCGCGCCAAGGGCGACAACGGTCGCGTCGCCAAGCTCGAAGCGGAGCTGGCGGGGCGCCGCGAGCTGCTGGACCAGGCCCTGAAGGGGCTCCAGGAGTTCGGCGGCTGACCCCGCACTTTTCAGGGGCGCGGGGAACTGTGCTGCCAACCATGCAGATCGTAGATGGTTGGTCGCGCAGTTCCCCGCGCCCCTGTTGTTGTTTCTCGTCTGCCTTGAGCTACCGCTGGCGCGCGGACGTCACTCGGTAGACGTCGTAGACGCCCTCTACGCCGCGGACCGCCTTCAGGACGTGGCCGAGGTGCTTGGGGTCGCCCATCTCGAAGGTGAAGCGGCTCATCGCCACCCGGTCGCGGGACGTCTGCACCGCCGCCGACAGGATGTTGACGTGCTGGTCGGAGAGCACCCGGGTGACGTCCGAGAGCAGCCGGGACCGGTCCAGGGCCTCGACCTGGATGGCGACCAGGAACACCGACGACTGCGTCGGCGCCCACTCGACCTCGACCATGCGCTCCTGCTGCTGCGCCAGCGAGTCCACGTTGACGCAGTCGGCGCGGTGCACCGAGACGCCGTTGCCGCGGGTGATGAAGCCGACGATGGGGTCGCCGGGGACCGGCGTACAGCAGCGTGAGAGCTTGACCCAGACGTCCGCCACGCCCTTGACCACGACGCCCGGGTCGGCCGCGGTGCGCCGGTTGCGACGGCCGCCGCCGGTGGTCGGGGTGGTGGTCTCGGCGATGTCCTCGGTGGCGCCCTCCTCCCCGCCCAGGGCCTGGACCAGCTTCTGCACGATGGTCTGCGCGGAGACATGGCCCTCGCCGATCGCGGCGTAGAGCGAGGAGATGTCCGGGTAGCGCATCTCGTGCGCCAAGGTGACCAGGGAGTCACCGGTGAGGATCCGCTGCAGCGGCAGGCCCTGCTTGCGCATGGCCCGGGTGATGGCCTCCTTGCCCTGCTCGATCGCCTCCTCGCGGCGCTCCTTGGAGAACCAGGCGCGGATCTTGTTGCGGGCCCGCGGCGACTTGACGAAGCCGAGCCAGTCCCGCGAGGGCGCCGCGTTGGCGGCCTTGGAGGTGAAGACCTCCACCAGGTCGCCGTTGTCCAGGGTGCTCTCCAGCGGCACCAGCCGGCCGTTGACGCGGGCGCCTATAGTCCGGTGGCCGACTTCGGTGTGGACGGCGTAGGCGAAGTCCACCGGGGTTGCCCCGGCCGGAAGCGCTATCACGTCGCCCTTGGGCGTGAAGACGAAGACCTCGTTGTTGGAGAGGTCGAACCGCAGCGACTCCAGGAACTCGCTCGGGTCCTCGGTCTCCTTCTGCCAGTCCAGCAGCTGCCGCAGCCAGGCCATCTCGTTGACGGTGTCGGCCTTGGCGCCCTTGCCGGTGGGGGTGTCGGTGCGGACCTTGGAGGTGCCGGCCACGGCCTGCTGCTTGTACTTCCAGTGCGCGGCGATGCCGTACTCGGCGCGGCGGTGCATATCGAAGGTGCGGATCTGCAGCTCGACCGGCTTGCCGCCGGGGCCGATGACCGTGGTGTGCAGCGACTGGTACATGTTGAACTTGGGCATGGCGATGTAGTCCTTGAACCGCCCCGGCACCGGGTTCCACCGCGCGTGGATGGTGCCCAGCGCCGCGTAGCAGTCGCGGACGGAGTCGACCAGGACCCGGATGCCCACCAGGTCGTAGATCTCGGCGAAGTCGCGGCCGCGCACGATCATCTTCTGGTAGACGCTGTAGTAGTGCTTCGGGCGCCCGGTGACGGTGGCCTTGATCCTGGCGGCCCGGAAGTCGTTGACGACCTGGTCGGTGACCGTGCTCAGGTACTCGTCGCGCTTGGGGGCGCGCTCGGCGACCAGACGGACGATCTCGTCGTACATCTTGGGATAGAGGATCGCGAAGGCGAGGTCCTCCAGCTCCCACTTGATGGTGTTCATGCCCAGCCGGTGCGCCAACGGGGCGTAGATCTCCAGCGTCTCGCGGGCCTTCTTCTCCTGCTTCTCCCGCTTGAGATAGCGCATCGTGCGCATGTTGTGCAGCCGGTCGGCCAGCTTGATGACCAGGACGCGCGGGTCCTTGGCCATGGCCACGACCATCTTGCGGACCGTCTCCGCCTGCGCGGCCTCGCCGAACTTGACCTTGTCCAGCTTGGTGACGCCGTCGACCAGCATCGCCACGGTGTCGCCGAAGTCGCGGCGCAGCGTCTCCAGGCCGTAGTCGGTGTCCTCGACGGTGTCGTGCAGCAGCCCCGCCATCAGCGTCGGGGTGTCCATGCCCAGCTCGGACAGGATGGTCGCGACCGCGAGCGGATGGGTGATGTACGGGTCGCCGCTCTTGCGCTTCTGGCCCCGGTGCCAGCGCTCCGCGACCTGGTAGGCCCGCTCCAGGGTGACCAGGTCGGCCTTGGGGTCGTTGCTGCGGACGATCCGGAACAGCGGCTCCAGGACCGGGTTCACCGCGTTGGTGCGCTGCCCGCCCAGACGGGCCAGCCGGGCCCGCACCCGGCTGGGCGAGGCCGAGGAGGGCCGCAGCGCGGACGAGGTCGCCGGGCGCGGTGGCGCTGCCGGCGTCGAGGGAGCGGCGGGCGCGGAGGCCCGCGTGGCAGGTGCCTGGGCGGCGGCAGGAGCGGCGGCCGGGGCCGAAGCGGGGGGTGCCGGTTTGGGCGTGCCGGGGCGCGGCCCCTGCGCCTGGTCTGCGGCGGGGGCGCCGTCCTGCGCGGTGGCAGCGGTGGGCACGACCTCTTCGGGCAAGTGCACTCCTAGAGCGGGAGTCGCCGGCCGTTTTCATGTGCGGCGATTACTCATGGTACCGAGAGGCGCCGCAGGTCGTTGCATGAGGCAGGTGAGGTAGCACAACAGGGGCGCGAGGAACTGCGCGACCAGCCCTCTACGGAGGTGCATGGTGGGCAGCGCGCGCAGTTGATCAAGCAGAGCCTCGCGCCCCTGTTGTGCCTGAGGTGTGCCTAGACCTGGATGACCGCTTCCAGCGGAGCGTCCCCCAGGTGCGGCGCCAGCCGCTCGCGTCCGCCGAGGAAGCCCAGCTCCATCAGCACGAGCACCCCGGCCAGCTCGGCCCCGGCCCGCCGGACCAGGTCCAGCGAGGCCTCGACGGTGCCGCCGGTGGCCAGCACGTCGTCGACGACCAGGACCCGCTCACCGGGGACGAAGGCGTCGCACTGGACCTCTATCACCGCCGAGCCGTACTCCAGGTCGTAGGCCTGGCTGAGGCAGGCCCCGGGGAGCTTGCCCTCCTTGCGCACCGGGACGAACCCGGCCCCGGCGGCGTAGGCCGCCGGGGCGGCCAGGATGAAGCCGCGCGCCTCGAGCCCGACGACCTTGGTCGCGCCGAGCACCCGGGCCCGCGCCGCGATGTGGTCGACCAGGGCGGCGAAGCCCGGACCGTCCGCCAGCATCGGGGCGATGTCCTTGAAGACCACACCGGGCTTGGGGTAGTCCGGGACGTCGCGGATCAGGGCGGCCAGCCGTACGGCCAGGTCGTCGGTGCTCATCTGCGGTCTCCCCCTACTTGCGCTTGCCGGTCGAGCGGCGGTCGCTGCGGCTGCGGTTGGTCGGCTGACGCCGGATCGCACCCGTGCCACTGCCCACGGGCAGGTCGTCGCGCGGATCGCCGTCGGCGTCCTGGTTGTCGGCGTCCTGGCTGTCACGGTCGGACGGCACCGTGCGGCCCTCGGCCTGGGCCTTGGCGTCCGCGGCGCGGCGCTGCATGACCTTCCTGGTCAGCGCCTGGTACTCCGGCTGCTTCTCCTTGAGCCAGGCCACCAGCGGGGTGGCCACGCAGATCGAGGAGTACGCACCGGCGCTCAGGCCGACGAAGAGCGCCAGCGAGATGTCGTTCAGCGTGCCCGCGCCGAGCAGGCCGCCGCCGATGAACAGCAGTGCCGCCACCGGGAGCAGTGCCAGCACGGTGGTGTTGATCGACCGGACCAGGGTGCCGTTCAGCGAGCGGTTGGCGGCCTCGCTGTAGGTGATCCGGGTCTGGCTGGTGAGCTTCTTGGTGGCGTCCTTGAGACCGTCGAAGACGACGACGGTGTCGTACAGCGAGTAACCGAGGACGGTCAGGAAGCCGATCACCGTTCCGGAGGTCACCGTGAAGCCCAGCAGGGCGTAGACCCCGATGGTGATCAGCAGGTCGTGGATCAGCGCGACCAGGGCGGCGACGGCGAGCCGCCACTCGAAGGCGATGGCCAGGTACAGGGTCACCAGCACCATGAAGGCGATCAGGCCGTACAGGGCCTTCTGGCTGATGTCCTTGCCCCAGCTGGCGCCGATCGACTGGGTGCTGATCTGGTTCTGGATCTGGTTCGGCGGGATCCCCAGGTTGGCGGCCAGCTCGACGGTGCCCTTGGCGGCCGGGACGTTCTCCGAGGAGTTGATCTGGATGGTGATCTGCCGGCCGGCGCTGCTGGTGGCCGTCTGGACCTGGGACGAGGTGTCGCCGGTGACCTTGTTGGCGGCGTCCTGAGCCTGGCTGACGGTGAGTCCGGGCTTGGTGATCGTGTAGATGTCACCGCCCTTGAACTCGATGCCGAGGTTCAGGCCGCGGATGCCCAGGCCGAGGACGGCGGCGAGCAGGATGATGCCGGAGATCGCCACCCACAGCTTCCGGCGGCCGACGAAGTCGACGCTGAGCTCACCGGTGTGGAGCCGGTGGCCGATGTTGCCGAAGCGAGACATCTGGTCAGGCCTCCTTGGGGGCGGCGGGGCGACGTCCGCCGCGGATGGGCGGGTGGACACCCAGGCTCTTGGGGTCGAGCCCGGACATGGGGTGACCGTTCGCGAAGAACTTGCGCCGCGCCAGCAGCGTGATCAGCGGCTTGGTGAACAGGAAGATCACGACCACGTCGAGCAGGGTGGTGAGACCCAGCGTGAACGCGAAGCCCTGCACCTTGCTCACGGTGAAGAAGAACAGCACCGCTGCGGCCAGGAAGGAGACGAAGTCGGCGACCAGGATGGTGCGCCGGGCCTTCGGCCACGCACGCTGCACGGCCGGACGCAGCGAGGCGCCGGTGCGCAGTTCGTCGCGGATCCGTTCGAAGTAGACGACGAACGAGTCGGCGGTGATACCGATGGCTACGATGGCGCCGCAGACCGCCGGCAGGTTCAGCGCGAAGCCGATGGTCGCGCCCAGCAGGGCCATGATCGAGTAGGTGAGCAGTGCCGACACGGCCAGACCCGCGATGGCCACGAAGCCGAGGCCGCGGTAGTACAGCAGCGAGTAGAGGATCACCAGGGCGAGGCCGATGGCGCCGGAGACCAGACCCGCGGTGAGCTGGCTGCCGCCGAGCTCGGGCGAGACCGTCACGACCTCCTGCTGCTGGAAGGTCAGCGGCAGCGCGCCGAAGTTCAGCACGTTGGCGAGCGCGCCGGCGCTCTGCTGGTCGAAGCTGCCGGTGATCTGGGCCTGGCCGCCGGGGATGGCCGCCGCGACCGACGGGGCCGACTGCACCTGGCCGTCCAGCACGATCGCGAACTGGTTCTGCGGCGTGGTCTTGGTCGCCAGCTGGCCGGTCACGTTGGTGAACTGCGAGCTGCCCGCGCCGTTGAAGCTCAGGTTGACCTGCCAGGCGCCGGTCTGCTGGCTGACGCCGGCCGAGGCGCTGCTGATGTTCGTCCCAGGGACGGCGACCGGGCCCAGCGCGTACTTGTAGTACACCCCGGTGGTCGGATCCGGGTCGGAGGAGCAGGCGACCGTGTCGGCGGCGTCGGCGGTCTGGTAGTTGAGCCGCTGCGCGGACTTGGAGCAGTCCAGGGCGTTGAACTGCGCGGTGAGGTCGGCCGGCACCGTGCCCGTGGTGAGCGAGGTGGTCGGCGGAGCGGCGGCCGCGGTGCTGGGCGTGGCCGCGACCGGCTTGCCCGAGGCACTGGCGGCCGGCTTCGCCGTACCGGGCGAGGCGGTGGCGGCGGTGAGGTCCTTGGTGACCGCGTCACCCTGCGTCTTGCTCGCGGACGGCAGTGCCGAGGCACCGCCGGACGGAGCCGCGGCCTGGGGCTTGGCCGTGCCGGTCGCCGAGGTGGACGGCTTGGGGCTGGCCGAGGAGGACCCCGAGGAGGAGGGAGAGGGGCTGACCGCGACACCGGAGGGAGCCTCGGCGAGGACCGGACGGAAGTAGAGCTTCGCGGTCTTGCCGATCTCGCTGGCGATCGTCGTCGAGTCGGTGCCCTTGGGGATCGTCACCACGATGGTGTCGCTGCCCTGGGTCTGCACCGTCGCCTCGGACACGCCGAGGCCGTTGACCCGCTGCTGCAGGATCGAGACGGCCTCGTTCATGCTGGTCGAGTTGACCGCGCCCGGGTCGCCCTTGGGGGCGACCGCCTTGAGCGTGACGCTGGTACCACCGGCGAGGTCGATGCCGAGGCGGGGTTTGGTGTTCCCGGTGGCGAACATGATGGCCACCAGGGCCACCGCGACCGCCAGGATCAGGCTCAACGCACGCCCCGGGTATCCGTCACGCGGACGGGATTTGGGTGATGCCACCTTCTCGATTCTCTCTGTCCATGCCGTGGGTGGGTCGCGCCACCACCGTCGAGGGTTTCGACGGACAGGGGATGGCGCGGCCACGACGCAGCGGTCGTTGGGGCCGTCCCGGAGCTGGTGGCTCCAGGCGCTGCCGTAAGGGGCAGGCTACTTGGCGGTTACGCCCTTGTCTGCGTCGGTCTGGGTCCCGACACTCGCGGCGTCGGCCGGCTTCAGGTCGGACACGTCCGAGTCGGCCTGGGCCGGCTCGGTCTCGTCGACGCCCTTCTTGTCCAGCTCGACGGTCTCCGCCACCACCGCGTCGGTGTCCGACTCGTCCTCGACGTCGTCGGCCTCGTCCGGGGTGTCGCCATGCACGATGCGGTTGTACTCGGCGCCGTCCATGACCACCGCGATCGCGTTCTTCGCGTAGATCGCGTGCACGCCGGGGGCGACCTCAAGCTCGACGGTCTCCTCTTCGACCGACTTCACCAGGGCGTACATGCCACCGATGGTGCGGATACCGGAGCCGGGCTCCATCTTGTTGCGCATCTCGACGGCCTGCTGCTGCTTCTTCTTGGCAGAGCGGGTCATCGCGTACATGGCACCGAACATCACGATGATGATGACGAGGAAAGTGGGATTCACGACTGACAGGGTCCTTTGCGAGGCCGCAAGGGAAGCGGCCGGTCATCTCGGTGGTGGTCCACCCGGTGAGAGGGGCGGCGGGCGGAGTCTAGGGGACGCGCCCTGGTCGGACAACGTCAAGCATCGCATCCCGGTTCCGTTGATAGCGAGTCCCGTGCGTGAGGACGCGCACATCGGTCATTCGGCGGCCGGCGCGGCCGGGCTCTGCGCGGATCCGCCGAAGAGCTCCTGCTGTATCGGCAGGGAGGCGTGCGGCGGCAGCTGCGGCGGGGTGAGGCCCAGGTGCTGCCAGGCCGCGGCGGTGGCGATCCGGCCCCTGGGGGTACGGGCCAGCAGGCCTTCGCGGACCAGGAACGGCTCGGCGACCTCCTCGACCGTCTCGCTCTCCTCCCCCACCGCGACCGCCAGCGTGGACAGGCCGACCGGACCACCGCCGAACAGCTTGAGCAGGGCGTGCAGCACGGCCCGGTCCAGCCGGTCCAGGCCGCGCGCGTCCACCTCGTACACCGCCAGCGCGGCCTCGGCGATCTCCTGGGTGACCACCCCGTCGTGCCGGACCTGGGCGTAGTCGCGGACCCGGCGCAGCAGCCGGTTGGCGATGCGCGGGGTGCCGCGCGAGCGCCCGGCGATCTCGGCGGCTCCGGCCGTGTCTATCCGCACGTCCAGCAGCCGGGCCGAGCGGTGGATCACCCGTTCCAGCTCGGCCGGGGCGTAGAACTCCATGTGCCCGGTGAACCCGAAGCGGTCCCGCAACGGCGGCGGCAGCAGGCCGGCCCTGGTAGTGGCGCCGACCAGGGTGAACGGCGGCAGCTCCAGCGGGATCGCGGTCGCGCCCGGGCCCTTGCCGACGATGACGTCGACCCGGAAGTCCTCCATCGCCATGTAGAGCATCTCCTCGGCGGGCCGGGACATCCGGTGGATCTCGTCGAGGAAGAGCACCTCGCCCTCGGTCAGCGAGGACAGGATCGCGGCCAGGTCGCCGGCGTGCTGGATCGCCGGTCCCGAGGTGATCCGGATCGGCGCGTTCAGCTCCGCCGCGATGATCATCGACAGGGTGGTCTTCCCCAGTCCGGGCGGGCCGCTGAGCAGCACGTGGTCCGGGGTGGCCGCGCGGTGCCGGGCGGCCTGCAGCACCAGGGACAGCTGCTCGCGCACCCGCTCCTGGCCGATGAACTCCTCCAGGTCCTTCGGGCGCAGCGCGGCCTCGACGGCCCGGTCCTCCCCGTCGGCGGTGGAGGCGACCGGGGAGGAGGACTCGTCATGGGTGCTCATGGGTGGATGATTCCTCAGCGGGCGCGGTTACGGGTGCGCAGGGCGCTGCGCAGCAGGGCGGAGATGTCGGGCCTGGCCTGGGCCTCGGCCTCGGGGGTTACCGCGGTGACGGCGTCGTCGGCCTCGCGCGGGGCGAAGCCCAGGCCGACCAGGGCGGCGTGCAGCTGTTCGGGCCAGGGCGCGGGACCCGCGGCGACGGCCTTGTGCTGGGCCGGCACGGCGCCGGTGGGCGCGCCGAGCCGGTCCTTGAGCTCGATCAGCAGCTTCTGCGCGCCCTTGGGGCCGATGCCGGGGACGGCGGTCAGCGCCTTGGCGTCGCCGCGCTGGACGGCGACGCGCAGCGCCTCGGGACTGTGCACGGCCAGCATGGCCTGGGCGACCTTCGGGCCGACGCCGCTGGCGGTCTGCAGCAGCTCGAAGGTCTGCCGCTCGTCGTCGTCGGCGAAGCCGTAGAGCGTGAGCGAGTCCTCGCGGACCACCAGCGAGGTGGCCAGCCGGGCCGGCTCGCCGACCCTGAGCGT
Source organism: Streptacidiphilus sp. EB129 (assembly GCF_041262645.1). Lineage (NCBI taxonomy): Bacteria > Bacillati > Actinomycetota > Actinomycetes > Kitasatosporales > Streptomycetaceae > Streptacidiphilus > Streptacidiphilus sp. EB129. The sequence goes on along the minus strand of NZ_JBGCCS010000003.1, from coordinate 113,115 downwards.
GGCCAGCGTGCCGGGGGCGCACTGGACGAGCATGCCCACGCCGCCGACCTCGATCACGGCGGAGCCGGGGCTGACTGCGGCGACGGGGCCGCTGACGAAGGCGATCACCTGCGGTACTCCTTGCGGGCGGGACTCGTTCGGGGGGCTCCGGTTCGGGGGGCTCCGGCGCTGGACGCTCCGGGGGCCAGGGCCACGGCGGCGGCGATCCGGTCGGCGGCCGTGCCGCGCCAGATGTGGCAGATGGCGAGGGCCAGGGCGTCGGCCGCGTCGGCGGGCTTGGGCGGCGCGTCCAGCCGCAGCAGCCGGGTGACCATCGCGCCGACCTGGTCCTTGTCGGCGCGGCCGCTGCCGGTGACGGCCGCCTTGACCTCGCTGGGGGTGTGCAGGGTGACGGGTATTCCGCGGCGGGTGGCGCAGAGCATGGCGACCGCGCTGGCCTGGGCCGTGCCCATCACGGTGCGGACGTTGTGCTGCGCGAAGACCCGTTCGACGGCGACGAGTTCGGGCTGGTGCTGGTCGAACCAGAGCTCAAGGCCCTCTTCGATGCGCAGCAGCCGCCGGGCCACGTCGAGGTCGGCCGGGGTGCGGACCACTCCGCAGGCGACCATGCGCAGCGGGCGGCCCGGCGCGCCGTCGACCACGCCGACGCCGCACCTGGTCAGGCCCGGGTCCACCCCCAGTACGCGCACGCGCCGCAGCCTCTCTCTCGACGTTCTCGAACAAGTGGTTCTGCGGTGAGGCTATCGGTCGGGTCGGACAACCCGGCCCCGGACATGCCGCCGCCCGGCACCCGCAGCGGGCGCCGGGCGGCGACGTACCGTCAGACCCGGGACTACTCGTCCTCGTCGAGCGCGGCGGCGGTCTCCGGGCTGAGGTCGAAGTTGGCGAAGACGTTCTGCACGTCGTCGCTGTCCTCCAGCGCGTCGATCAGCTTGAAGATCTTGCGGGCGCCGTCGACGTCCAGCTCGACCTGGACGCTGGGCACGAAGCTGGCGTCGGCGGAGTCGTAGTCGATCCCGGCGGCCTGCAGCGCGGTGCGCACCGGCACCATGTCGGTGGCCTCGCTGATCACCTCGAAGGTGTCACCGAGGTCGTTGACCTCCTCGGCGCCGGCGTCGAGGACCGCGTCCAGCACGGTGTCCTCGTCCAGCTTGTCACCCTTGGGCACCACGATGACGCCCTTACGGGTGAACATGTAGGAGACCGAGCCCGGGTCGGCCATCGAGCCGCCGTTGCGGGTCATCGCGACCCGGACGTCGGAGGCGGCACGGTTGCGGTTGTCGGTGAGGCACTCGATCAGCACCGCGACACCGTTGGGGCCGTAGCCCTCGTACATGATGGTGCTGTAGTCCGCGCCGCCGGCCTCGGCGCCGGAGCCGCGCTTGACCGCGCGGTTGATGTTGTCGATCGGCACCGAGCTCTTCTTCGCCTTCTGGATGGCGTCGTAGAGCGTCGGATTGCCGGCCGGGTCGCCGCCGCCGGTGCGGGCCGCCACCTCGATGTTCTTGATCATCTTCGCGAAGAGCTTGCCGCGCTTCGCGTCGATGGCGGCCTTCTTGTGCTTGGTGGTAGCCCACTTGGAGTGGCCGGACATCGAGTAGCTCCTTAACGCAACACCGGGAAGATGAACATGCGAGATCCTACCTTGGCCCCGTCCTCCCGCCGTTGAACGGGGATTCACTGACGCGGCGCCAGCCGTTGGGTGCGGAAGGTCCGGCGCCGGGCCGACCGGGGCCGAGGGCTCAGTTCCCCGCGGCGCGCACCAGGTCGACGAAGTAGGCGTGCACGCGGTGGTCGCCGGTCAGCTCCGGGTGGAAGGAGGTGGCCAGCAGGTTGCCCTGACGGACCGCCACCGGGTGGTCCACCCCGGCCTCGGTGCGCAGCGAGGCGAGGACCTCGACGCCGGTGCCGGTGGACTCGACCCAGGGGGCGCGGATGAAGACGCCGTGCACCGGGCGGGACTCGTCGGGCAGGCCCGCGAAGTGGACGCCGAGCTCGAAGGACTCGTTCTGCCGGCCGAAGGCGTTGCGGCGCACCACCATGTCGATGCCGCCGACCGTCTCCTGGTCGTCGCGGCCGTCGAGGATCTTGTCGGCCAGCATGATCATGCCGGCGCAGGTGCCGTAGACCGGCATCCCGGCCGCCACCCGGGCCCGCAGCGGCTCCATCACACCGAAGAGCAGCGCCAGCTTGGACATGGTGGTGGACTCGCCGCCGGGGATCACCAGGGCGTCGACCTCGGCGAGCTCCTCCGGCCGGCGGACCGGACGGGCGAGCGCGTCGGCCTCGGCCAGGGCCACCAGGTGCTCGCGCACATCGCCCTGCAGGGCGAGGACACCGACGACGGGAGAGCTGCTGGACACGGTGGAGGACCTCGATCGGGAAGGGGCACGGGCGGAGGGCGGGGGTACCGCCGCACCCGCGTACGGGTTGAAGCACGGCCCGGGGGACGGGCGTACTGCTGGTCCGGCGGACCCGGGAACGGACGTGGGGAGCGCGGACCTGACGGCCGCGCTCCCCACGGTCATGCCGGCACTGTGCTGTGCACTACCGGCCGGCTGTGCACTACCAGCCGCGGTTGGCGTACCGCTCGGTCTCCGGGAGGGTGTCGCAGTTGATGCCGACCATGGCCTCGCCCAGGTTGCGGGAGGCGTCCGCGATGATCTTCGGGTCGTCGAAGAAGGTGGTGGCCTTGACGATGGCGGCGGCGCGCTTGGCCGGGTCGCCCGACTTGAAGATGCCGGAGCCGACGAAGACGCCCTCGGCGCCGAGCTGGCGCATCAGCGCGGCGTCGGCCGGGGTGGCCACGCCACCGGCGGAGAACAGCACCACCGGGAGCTTGCCGAGCTCGGCGACCTCCTTGACCAGCTCGTACGGGGCGCGCAGGTCCTTGGCCGCGGCGTAGAGCTCGTTGTTGTCGCAGCCGCGCAGCTTGGCGATCTCGGCCTTGATCTGGCGCAGGTGGCGCACGGCCTCGACCACGTTGCCGGTGCCGGCCTCGCCCTTGGAGCGGATCATGGCCGCACCCTCGGCGATGCGGCGCAGCGCCTCGCCCAGGTTGGTGGCGCCGCAGACGAACGGGGTGGTGAAGGCGAACTTGTCGGAGTGGTTCACCTCGTCGGCCGGGGTGAGCACCTCGGACTCGTCGATGTAGTCGACACCGAGGGCCTGCAGCACCTGGGCCTCGACGAAGTGACCGATCCGGGACTTGGCCATGACCGGGATGGAGACCGCGTCGATGATCTCCTCGATCATGTTCGGGTCGGACATCCGGGCCACGCCGCCGTCCTTGCGGATGTCGGCGGGCACGCGCTCGAGCGCCATGACGGCGACGGCGCCCGCGTCCTCGGCGATCTTCGCCTGCTCGGCGTTGACCACATCCATGATCACACCGCCCTTGAGCTGCTCGGCCATGCCGCGCTTGACGCGAGCAGTGCCGATCGCGGGCTGGTCGGTCGGGGCGGGGGTGTTGGTGGACACGAAAGACCTCACTGAAGACACGGACAGTGGTGCGATAAGGCCATCGTAGGCCCGGACCGACCCTAGCCGATGCTCCACCGGGTCCAGACGGGGATCACCGCACACGCCGCAGTGGCGCGTCTCACCTCGATCCCGCCTCCCGCGTCGAGCCCCCGCGGCTCACCCCGGATCCGCGGCTCACGCCGGGCTGAGCGTGGCCGGCGGCTCGTCGTCCATCTCGAACGCCATCGGGAACGGCGCGTGCCCGGCCAGCCGGAACAGCCGGACCACCCGGTGCCTGCGCACCGCCCGCGCGGCCCGCACCGAGTCGTTGTGGAAGCGCCGCGCCATCGGCACCCGGCGCGCCGCCGAGGCCAGGTCGGCGACGATCTCCTCGCCGCCGACCAGCGTCCGCAGCGCGTCGACCTGGGCCTGGTCGCCGAGGACCGCGCGCAGCGCCTGGCTGAGTTCGCTCTCGGTCACCTCGCGGCCCTCCTCGGTCGCCGTCCTGGCGGCGTGGGCGGCCTGGTAGAGGACGATCGAGGCGGCCGGGTCGAGCAGGGTGGAGGTGGCCAGCTCCAGGGTGGTCGAGGCGCGGCGCAGCAGCTGCGCGTCCAGCGCGGCCCTGGCCGCGTCGATCCGGGCGTGCAGGCGGTCCAGCCGCCCCGCCGTCCAGCTGAGGTAGAGGCCCACGGCCACGACGGCGACGGCGATCCAGATCCAGGTGCTCACGGGCAGTCACCCTAGCGAATCGGGACAGCCGCCGGACTCAGGCCTTCCGGGCCTCGTCCCGGGCCGCGAGACCCAGCCGGGAGCGCCAGGTCGGGCTGGGGCCAGGGGCCGCGTCGGTGACCGCGGCGGCGCCGGCGGCGACGGTCTCGTACACCGACAGGATGTCCGCGCCGACGCTCTCCCAGTCGAACCGGCGCACATGCCGTGACCCGGCCTCGCGCAGCGCCGCCAGCCGGACCGGATCACCGAGCAGCCGTACCGCCGCGTCGGCCAGCGCCGCGGCGTCCTCGACCGGGAACAGCTCCCCGGCCGCGCCGCCGTCCAGCACCTGGCGGAACGCGTCCAGGTCGCTGGCCAGCACCGGCGCACCGGCCGACATCGCCTCGACCAGGATGATGCCGAAGCTCTCGCCGCCGGTGTTGGGCGCGACGTAGAGGTCGACGCTGCGCAGCAGCTGCGCCTTCTCCTCGTCGCTGACCATGCCGAGGAAGCGGATCCGCTTGCGCACCGCCTCCGGCACCCCCTTCAGGGCCTCCTCCTCGTCCCCCTTGCCGGCCACGATCAGCCGGGTGTCCGGGAGCTCGGCGAGGATCCGGGGCATCGCCTCCAGCAGCGTGGGCAGGCCCTTGCGGGGTTCGTTGATCCGGCCGACGAAGCCGATGGTGCCGCCGCTCCACTGCGGCTGCGGCTCGGCGCGGGCGAAGAAGCCGACGTCGACGCCGTTGGGGATGACCACCGCGTCACCGCCGAAGTGCTCCACCAGGGTGCGCCGGGCGTACTCGCTCACCGCGATCCGGGCGCTGATCTTCTCCAGCGCCGGCTGCATGATCGGTTCGGCGGCGATCATGGCGCGGGAGCGCGGGTTGGAGGTGTGGAAGGTGGCCACGATCGGGCCGGTGGCGGCCCAGCAGGCGAGCAGCGCCAGGCTGGGGGTGACCGGCTCGTGGATGTGCAGCACCTCGAAGTCGCCGTCCTGCAGCCAGCGGCGCACCCGGGCGGCGGAGAGGAAGCCGAAGTTCAGCCGCGCCACCGAGCCGTTGTAGGGCACCGGCACGGCCCGGCCGGCCGGCACCACGTACGGCGGCACCGGGGTGTCGTCCTCGGCCGGGGCCAGCACGGACACCGTGTGGCCCAGCCGGATCAGGTGCTCGGCCAGGTCGCGGACGTGGAACTGGACGCCGCCGGGGACGTCCCAGGCGTAGGGGCAGACGATGCCGATCCTCATGACCCCGCCCCCGCCCCGGTCGCCGGCCGCGCGCCGGCGCCGTCGGGCCCGCCGGTCGCGCCGTCCCCGGCGTCGCCGTTGTCAGGGTCCGCGGCCGTCGGCCGGAGCCGGTCCTGGTCGACGTCGGCGAGCCAGAACCGCTGCAGCATGTGCCAGTCCTCCGGGTGCTCGCGCACGCCCTCGCTCCAGACGTCGGCCAACGCCTGCGTCATCACCGCGGTCTTCTCCCGCTTGCTGCCGCTCTCCGGCACCGGGATCTCGGCGTGCACCCGGCCCTTCATCACCGGTGTGCCGTCGTACCAGAGCGTCACCGGCAGCAGGGCCGCGCCGGTCTGCGCGGCCAGCACGGCCGGGCCGGCCGGCATCCGCGCGGCCTCGCCCATGAACTCGACGTCGACCCCGGAGGCGGACAGGTCACGGTCGCCGACCAGGCAGACCAGGCCGCCCGCACGCAGTCGCCTGGCCAGCGTGGCGAGGGTGTTGGCGCCGCCGGTGAGCGGCAGCACCTCCATGCCGAGGCCCTCCCGATAGGCCACGAAGCGGTCGAACAGCTTCTCCGGCCTGAGCCGCTCGGCGACGGTGCTGAACGGGTAGCCGCGCACCACCACCCAGGCGCCGGCCAGGTCCCAGTTGCCCATGTGCGGCAGTGCCAGCACCGCGCCGCGTCCGGAGGCCATGGCCTGGTCCAGGCGCTCGATGAACTCGGGGTCGAAGGAGCCGCGGATCCGTTCCTCGCTCCACACCGGCATCCGGAAGGACTCGCACCAGTAGCGCAGGTAGCTGCGCATCCCGGCCCGGCCCAGCTCGGCGATCTCGGCGTCGGTCGCCTTGGGGCGGACCCGGCGCAGATTGGCCTCCAGGCGCAGCACGCTCTTGCCGCGCCGCTTCCAGGTGAAGTCGGCGATCCGCCGGAACAGCCGCTCGGCCACCGGCTCGGGCAGCTTCTTCACCGCGCCCCAGCCGGCCGCGTACGCCGCGTAGGTCAGCTGGTCCCGCACCCCGGAACTCCCGCGACCGGCGCTGCGGACACCGGCGCTCCTGTCACCGGCGCTCCTGTCACTACCGCCGTCCGTCATACCCGGCCACCCCCCTGGTCCAGGGCCGCGGCCTCCGCGGCCTCCCGACGCACTGTCAGGATCCGCTGCATCAGCGTCACCAGACTCCCCGCCGCGATCAGCCACAGCGCGATCGGCAGCAGCCACTCGATCCCCGGCACCCCGAAGCCGTGCAGTCCGGCCAGGCCTGCGGCGACCAGGGTCACCGTCAGCCGCTCGGCCCGCTCCACCAGACCGGAGACGTCGCACTTCAGGCCGAGGCTCTCGGCCCGCGCCTTGGTGTACGACACCACCTGGCCGCTGGCCAGGCAGAACAGCGCCACCGCGCACAGCAGCAGGTTGTCACCGCGCCCGGCGTACCACAAGGCGATGCCGCCGAAGATGGCCGAGTCGGCGACCCGGTCCAGGGTGGAGTCCAGGAACGCGCCCCAGACGCTGGAGGTGCCCGCCTGACGGGCCATGTTGCCGTCGACGAGATCGGAGAAGACAAAGGCGGTGATCACGATTGTGCCCCAGAAGAAACTACCCTGGGGGAAGAAGACCAGCGCACCGGCCACCACCCCGGCCGTTCCGACCAGGGTGACCATGTCCGGGCTGACGCCGATCCGCAGCAGAAGGGCCGCGAAGGGGGTGAGGACCCGCGTGAAGAAAGCTCGCGCGTATTTGTTGAGCATGGGCCTGCCGACCGCTCCGATCTGGCTCCGCTGACGTCGGGGACCAGCGTGGGCCCCGGGCCGGGACATCGTATCCGGGGCCGGAGCGCCGCACCGGGCCGGGCACGCCGCCCCGGGTGAGCTGTGGAGTGTGCTGCGGGAGCTATGGACCTGTGCGCGAGCTGGTGCCAAGCTCCACATCACCGCGGGTGACACCATTCCCACTCTGCGCGGTCCCCCGTGGCGCAACCGGTGCGCGCAGGCGGGAGGAGCAGGCCATGGGCGACAGGACGAGGGACGCAGGGGCCGCCGGCAGGGGTACGACGGCCGACCAGCCGGCCGGATACGGGCCGGAACGGATCAGGAACGTCGTGCTGGTCGGCCACAGCGGAGCCGGAAAGACCACACTCACCGAATCACTCGCGCTGGCGACCGGCGCGTTGACCCGGGCCGGCCGGGTCCAGGACGGCAGCACCGTCTCCGACTACGACGAGATCGAGCACCGCCAGCAGCGCTCGGTCCAGCTCTCCCTGGTGCCGCTGCGGCACGACGGGACCAAGGTCAACCTGCTGGACACCCCCGGCTACGCCGACTTCGTCGGCGAGCTCAGGGCCGGGCTGCGCGCGGCCGACGCCGCGCTGTTCGTGGTCCCGGCCACCGACGGCATCGACGGGGCGACCCGGATGCTCTGGGAGGAGTGCGCCTCGGTCGGCATGCCGCGCGCCCTGGTGGTCACCAAGCTCGACGCCCCGCAGGCCGACTTCGCCGCCACCGTCGAACTGTGCCGGGCCGCCTTCGGCGGCGAGAACCCCGAGTGCGTGATGCCGCTCTACCTGCCGGTCGACCACGGTCCGATCGGCGCCGACGGCAACCCGCGGATCTCCGGCCTGCTCGGCCTGCTCAGCGGCAGCTGCTTCGACTACGGCAGCGGGCAGCGCACCGAGCAGCAGCCGGACGCCGACCTGCTGGCGGCGGCCGGCCCGGCCCGGGACCGGCTGATCGAGGCGGTCATCGCCGAGAGCGAGGACGAGGCGCTGATGGACCGCTACCTCTCCGGTGCGGACATCGACACCAAGACGCTGGTCGACGACCTGGAACGGGCCGTGGCGCGCGGCAGCTTCCACCCGGTGCTGGCCTCCGCCGCGCCGCACGGGGGCTCCCGGGAGGGTCTGGGCACCGCCGAGATCCTGGAGCTGGTCACCGCCGCCTTCCCCTCCCCCGGCGAGCACCCGGTGCCGGCCGCGACCACCCCGGACGGCGCCGCCCGTCCGCCGCTGAGCTGCGACCCGGCCGGGCCGCTGGCCGCCGAGGTGGTGAAGACCAGCGGCGACCCGTACGTCGGCCGGCTCAGCCTGGTCCGGGTCTTCTCCGGGACGCTGCGTCCGGACCAGCCGGTCCACGTCTCCGGCCACGGCCTGACCGACCGCGGCCACGAGGACCACGACGTCGACGAGCGGGTCGGCGCGCTCTCCTCGCCCTTCGGCCGGGCCCAGCACCCGCTGGCGCAGGCCGTCGCCGGGGACATCGCCTGCGTGGCCAAGCTGGGCCGCGCGCAGACCGGCGACACCCTGTCCGCGCCCGCCGAACCGCTGCTGGTCGCCCCCTGGGCGATGCCGGACCCGCTGCTGCCGGTCGCCGTCGAGGCGCACAGCAAGACCGACGAGGACAAGCTCTCCCAGGGCCTGGCCCGGCTGGTCGCCGAGGACCCGACGCTGCGGCTGGAGCAGAACCCGGACACCCACCAGCTGATCCTCTGGTGCCTCGGCGAGGCCCACGCCGACCTGCTGCTGGAGCGGCTGCGCAGCCGCTACGGCGTCCAGGTCGACCCGGTGCCCTACGTGGTACCGCTGCGGGAGACCTTCGGCGGGCCGGCCCGGGGACGCGGACGGCACGTCAAGCAGTCCGGCGGTCACGGGCAGTTCGCCATCTGCGAGATCGAGGTGGAACCGCTGCCGCCCGGCAGCGGCTTCGAGTTCGTCGACCGCGTGGTCGGCGGCTCGGTGCCGCGCCAGTTCATCCCCTCGGTCGAGAAGGGGGTACGGGCCCAGCTGCTCCGGGGTGTCAGCGCGGGCTTCCCGGTGGTGGACGTGCGGGTCAGCCTGGTCGACGGCAAGGCCCACTCGGTGGACTCCTCCGACGCCGCGTTCCAGACCGCCGGGGCGCTGGCGCTGCGCGAGGCCGCGGCGGCGACCACGGTGCGGCTGCTCGAACCGGTGGCCGAGGTACGGGTGCTGGTACCGGACGAGTACGTCGGCGGCGTGCTCAGCGACCTGTCCGGCCGGCGCGGCCGGGTCCAGGGGACCGAACCGGTGGGCACCGGCCGGACCCTGGTCCGGGCCGAGGTCCCCGAGGTCGAGATCGTCCGCTACGCGGTCGATCTGCGCTCGCTCTCGCACGGCGCCGGCGACTTCACCCGCAGCTACGTCCGGCACGAGCCGATGCCGGAGGCCGTGGCCGCCCGGCTGTCCTGACCGAGGCGGAACGGTGGCCGTGGCGGCGAGGGCCGCCGTGGGGCGCGCGGGACGGGCCGCGCGCCCGGCCCGCGCGGGTCCGGCCGCCCCTGCTGCTCGTGGGCGAGCTGCGCAAGGAACTGACGGAGGTTGATCCACGGCGATACCCTGGCTCCGCCGGTTCCTGACATCCGCTCAGCGGATGATCACCACGGTGGCGGGGTAGACAGCTTCAGACAGACGGGGGCCAGGATGTCGACACCGATGGACAGGGGCGGCCTCGGCCCGCAGGTCCCCAGCTCCGACCCGACCCCGCACACCGGGGCGAGCGCCGCACTGGCGTCCGCCGCGTACCGGGACAGCCCGCTGGCCGCGCTGGCCGCGCTGCACGAGGGCTCGGCCGGCAAGCGGCCGAAGATCAAGCTGTTCGCGCCGACCCTCGGCGAGGCCTTCTGCCGCGCCGTGGTGGCCCGCACCCTGGGCCGCGGCCGCAAGCCGATCGTGCCCTCCTACGGCACCGACGCCCGGCTGGTGGTCGAGCACTGCGTCGAGGCCGAGGCGCTGCGGCACCAGCGTGACCGCAAGCTCACCGCGGTGTCCTTCGTCGCCGGGTTCCTGTTCCTGCCCGGCGCGCTGCTGTGGCTGCTGGCCTTCGAGACCGAGCGGCGCGCCAACGCCGCCGAGGGCCGCTCCTGGCTGCGCGGGATCGCGCTGGTCGTGATGGGGCTGATCACCGCCTTCCTGGAGTGGCGGCCCTACGCGTCCGGCTACGCCGGGCTCTACATCCGGGTCATGATGCTGGCACCGCTCGTCGGCTGGTACGTCGCCGACCGGATCTGCAAGAGCAGCGCCGAAGTGATGCGCAGCCGCTGGTCGGCGCTGCTGGAGGGCAGCGCGATCGGCCCGACCATCCCCGAGGCGGTGCCGATCGGACCGGCCGACGCCAGGGCCGAACTGCTGCGCACCCAGCTGGAGTTCCTCGGCGCCGAACAGGACAGCAACATCGCCCACTACGCCGGGACCAAGGGCATCCTGGGCATGGGCAAGCGCTGGGGCTCCTGGCAGCTCGCCGAGCAGCTGGACCCGCGCGAGGGCGTGGACGCCATCCGCCGGTTCCACCCGTTCGACGTGATCCGGAAGATCGAGGAGCATCTCAACCAGCTCTCCCGCAGCACCCTGGCCACCGGAGGGATCCCGCGGCCGAGGGTGGGCCACTGGGCGGTGACCGAGATCGGCGAGGGCGCGGGCGAGATCGCCCGGCCCAGCGGCGAGGTCATGGAGGGCATGCGGCTGGCGGGCGACTCCAGCTACCCGCAGACCCGGATGAGCGGACCGGCACTGGCGGCACTGGCGAACAAGCAGCAGTTCGGGGACGGGCCGCGGCACTACCTGGGCACCCAGTTCGTGCTCTGGCAGGGCCAGTTGGTGCTGACCATGCTGGTGACCGTGACCGTGCTGCACGACACCCTGCGGATCGAGGTGACCGGGCACGCGCTCGGCCCGCTGCCACCGCTGTTCACCGCGAAGCCGGCCATGGAGGAGTACTCCGTCCCCAAGCCCGGGAAGTTCTGGGAGGAGCAGACCAAGCACCGCCCGGTCGTCAGCAGCCAGGAGGTGGTCCGGCTCGCCGTGCGCGCCCCGTTCACCTGGCCCTGGGGGACCACGCTGCTGGACTGGCTCGGCGGCACCTACAAGCTGCCCGAGCCCTTCGGCCTGCGGCACGTCTGGGCGGACCGGCCGTGGAACCGCCGGTTCATGGCCGACGACGCGATCCGGATCGCCACCCCGGTGCTGCGCGCGGTGCACCAGGCGATGATCGAGGTGCTCAAGGAGCACGACGTCAACCTCGACCGCTTCCAGAACCGCTCGCTGCTGCTGGGCATGGAGGTGCAGGGCGCGCGCCCCAGCAACGCGGACGTCTACGACGCGGGCTGATCTCTCAGCCGGGCCGTACCTCAGCCGGGCCAGACCTCTCAGCCGGGCCAGACGTCGGCGAGCATCTTGCGGGTGTCGGCCAGCAGTTGCGGCAGCACCCGGGTGTGGCCGACGATCGGCATGAAATTGGTGTCCCCGCCCCACCGCGGCACCACGTGCTGGTGCAGGTGCGCGGCGATGCCGGCGCCGGCCACGTCACCCTGGTTCATGCCGATGTTGAAGCCCTGCGCCCCCGACGCCGCGCGCAGCGCCACCATCGCCTGCTTGGTGAGCGCCGCCACGTCGGCGGTCTCCTCCGGCGTCAGCTCGGTGTAGTCGGCGACGTGCCGGTACGGGACGGCCATCAGGTGGCCGCCGTTGTACGGGTAGAGGTTGAGCACCGCGTAGGCGTGCTCGGCGCGGCGCAGGATCAGTCCGTCCTCGTCCGTCATCGCCGGGATCGCGCAGAACGGGCAGCCGTCGGCGGGCTCGGGACCGCTGGGCTTGTTCTCACCCTTGATGTACGCCATGCGATGCGGCGTCCAAAGGCGCTGAAAGGCGTCCTGGACGCCCACCCCGTCCTGCAGCTCCGGCTCCGTCGTCATGCTGATCAGCATAGGCGCTGCCGCACCGACGCCGAGGGGCGGGCTCACGGATGAGCCCGCCCCCGCGTTCCGCCCGGAGCGGTCAGACCTGGATGCGGCGCGCCACCGCGTCGACGATCTCGGCGACCGCGCCGGCCACCGGGATGCCGTTCTTCTGCTCGCCGTTGCGGTAGCGGAAGCTGACCGCGTTGTTGGCGATGTCCTCGTCGCCGGCCAGCAGCATGAAGGGGACCTTCTGCTTCTGGGCGTTGCGGATCTTCTTCTGCATCCGGTCGTCCGAGGCGTCCACCTCGACCCGGATCCCCTGCTTGCGCAGCTCCGCCGACACCTGCTGCAGGTAGGGCACGTGCTCGTCGGTGATCGGGATGCCGACCACGGTGACCGGGGCCAGCCACGGCGGCATGGCGCCGGCGTAGTGCTCCAGCAGCACGCCGAAGAAGCGCTCGATCGAGCCGAACAGGGCCCGGTGGATCATGACCGGCCGCTGCCGGCTGCCGTCGGCCGCCGCGTACTCCAGCTCGAAGCGCTCGGGCAGGTTGAAGTCGACCTGGATGGTCGACATCTGCCAGGTGCGGCCGATGGCGTCGCGGGCCTGGACCGAGATCTTCGGGCCGTAGAAGGCGGCGCCGCCCGGGTCCATGACGAGTTCCAGGTTCTGCTTCTGGGCGGCCTGCCGCAGCGTCTCGGTGGCCTCCTCCCAGACCTCGTCCGAGCCGATGGACTTCTCCGGGTCCTTGGTGGAGAGCTCCAGGTAGAAGTCGTCCAGACCGTAGTCGCGGAGCAGGTTGAGCACGAAGGTCAGCAGCGAGTCCAGCTCGTCCGCCATCTGCTCCTTGGAGCAGTAGATGTGCGCGTCGTCCTGGGTCAGCCCGCGGACCCGGGTCAGACCGTGCACCACGCCGGACTTCTCGTAGCGGTAGACCGTGCCGAACTCGAAGGTCCGCAGCGGCAGTTCGCGGTACGAGCGGCCACGCGAGCGGAAGATCAGGTTGTGCATCGGGCAGTTCATCGGCTTGAGGTAGTACCGCTGCCCCTCCTCCAGCTCCATCGGCGGGTACATGCCGTCGCGGTACCAGTCCAGGTGGCCGGAGGTCTGGTAGAGCTCCTCCTTGGTGATGTGCGGGGTGTTGACGAAGGAGTAGCCCTCCTCCTCGTGCCGCTTGCGGGAGTAGTCCTCCATCACCCGGCGGATGGTGCCGCCCTTGGGGTGGAACACCGGCAGGCCGGAGCCGATCTCCTCGGGGAAGGAGAACAGGTCCAGCTCGGCGCCGAGCTTGCGGTGGTCCCGCTTCTCGGCCTCGGCCAGGCGGTCCAGGTAGGCCTTGAGCTCGTCCTTGGTGGCCCAGGCGGTGCCGTAGATGCGCTGCAGCATCGGGTTCTTCTCGCTGCCGCGCCAGTACGCGGCGGCGTTGCGCATCAGCTTGAACGCGGGGATGCGGGTCGACGGCAGGTGCGGACCCCGGCAGAGGTCCTTCCAGCACAGCTCGCCGGACTTCGGGTCGAGGTTGTCGTAGATGGTCAGCTCGGCGCCGCCCACCTCGACGTCCGCACCGTCCTCGCTGGAGGCGCCGCCCTTGAGGCCGATCAGTTCCAGCTTGTAGGGCTCGTTCGCGAGTTCCTCGCGGGCGGCCTCGTCGCTGACCACCCGGCGGGCGAACTTCTGCCCGCGCTTGACGATCTCGGTCATCTTCTTCTCGATGGCCTTGAGGTCCTCGGGGGTGAACGGCTTCTCGACGTCGAAGTCGTAGTAGAAACCGTCCTTGACCGGCGGGCCGATGCCCAGCTTGGCCTCGGGGTGCAGCTCCTGCACGGCCTGCGCCATCACGTGCGCGGTGGAGTGCCGCAGGATCGACAGGCCGTCGGGGCTGTCGACGGCGACCGGCTCGACCTCGTCGCCGTCGGCCAGCACATGGGCGAGGTCCCTGAGCTCGCCGCCGACCCGGGCCGCGATGACCGCGCGCTCGCCGGGGAAGAGGTCACCGGCGGTCGTGCCCGTCGTGACCACGCGCTCTTCCCGATCGGGTTCGCGACTGATGACCACACGGACGTCCGACACCGGACTCTCCTGACTCTCGGCATACCTGACTTCGCCGGCAGCGGGCGCTGCCAGCCACGATGGTACCGAGAGTGCGGTGCTGCTCGCGCCGAACCCGACGTGGCCGTGCGGCTACGGGGCCTCGTCCGGGTCGGCCGGTTCGCGGCGGCCGCGGAGCCGCAGCGCCTTCAGCATCCGGTCGCGTTCGGCGTCGTCCAGCTCGACCGGCGTGATGCCGGCCGCGCCGCTGAGGCGGCGGAAGCCGCCCTTGCGCTGCAGCCGGCCGTTCAGCCGCACCGGAACGCCGGCCAGGTGGGCCTCGACCGCGACCCGGTAGGCCGCCTCGTCCAGCCGGATCCGCACCTCGTCCACCTCGGCGCCGCTGAGTACCCGCAGCCGCACCACTCCGTCGCCGCCGGGCGCGGGCCGCTTGAGCCGGACCACCGACCCGGTCAGTTCCACGTCCACCGGGGGCTCGCTGCGTTCCAGCCGCTCCCCCGCCGCCTCCAGCGCGGGCAGGTCGCCGGGGGTGAACTCCAGCAGCAGCCGCCGGTTGGCGAAACCGTGCGGGGTGCCGACCGCCGCGGCCCAGGACAGCGCCACCTCCGCGCCCTCGCTGCCGCGGACCAGCTGCACCACCGAGGCGATCAGCTCCCGGCTGACGCCGAGCCGGACACCGGCGTCGAAGGCGTCGGTCTGGCCGGTGACCCGCTGCAGGTCGATCGCGTCCCGGGTCGCCTCCAGCGCGCGGACCAGGGTCATCGTGGTGGGGCGGTCCTCCGGCGCGGGGGTGTAGGCGGTGAGCAGCCCGGCGCCGGTGCCCGGGGCGACGACCAGGACCCGGTCCAGGAAGTCGGCCGCGTAGGCGTCCAGCCGGGCGCCGAAGTAGGCGGCCCGGGAGTGCCCGGCCTTGGCGGCGGCGACCAGCATGGCGCTGGCCGCCGTGCGCAGCTCGTCCTCGATGGCCCAGGGCACCGCCCCGCCCACACCGGGGGTCTCCCGGCGCCAGTGGATCTCGTCGCCGGGGACCAGCAGCGCGGCGAGGATGGCGCGGGCCGAGGGGACGCCGGAGCGGGAGAGCGCGCCGACCGCCTCCTCCAGCAGGTCGGTGCTGTCCTCGAAGGCCCGGTCCGAGGGCACCAGCAGGCTGGTGTCGGGCTCGGTGTCGTCGGGCGGGGTCCACCGGGCGTAGCGGCCCTGCGCGCCGCCGCGCCGGCACCAGCCGTGCCGGGCCAGCAGGGTGCTGAGGATGTCGGGGTCGACCCTGGCCGGGTCCGGCAGTGAGAGCGCGTCGGGGGCGCGCAGCCCCTGGCCCGCGCGGGCTCGGACGGCGTCGCGCCCCACGGCGTCCAGGGCCTCTGGTCGGGTGTCACGCCGCATCGCTGTCACGCCTTCCCTTCCGCAGGGGTCGCCGGGCCGTACCGGCCGTGGGGGCTGGGAGCTGGTGAGGCCAGGGACCCGGGAGACCGAAGGCTTCGGCGCTCCGGGCCGGTGTGCGCTGGTCAAGGCCGCTCGCCCGCTCCTACACGCGCCATGATGGCGCACAGCGCGCGGTCATCGAAGACCTGCTCCGTCGGTATCCGGACATTCGTCCGTCGCTTCCCGGTGACCGGGTGCCCCGCCAGATTGACCCAGTAGCAGCAGTGCCGCAGCTCCAGCCGGTCCGGCGCGGCGAGCAGCCACTGGTCCACCTCCCTCGGGACGAGCATCACCACCAGGATCTTGTGCACCGCGACCCGGCTGTGGGAGAGCTTGCGCAGGTGGTCGTTGTCGAGGGTGAAGCCGAAGGACGGGCCGGGCGGATTCGGCGCGATTTGATAGGTGCATTTCAACTGTACCTTGATGGTGACCTCGTCGTCCTCGACGTGCGCGGGGCTGCCGTGACTGACGTGCCAGTCGATCCCGTTGTCGGGGAACGGCGAGCACAGCGCGCAGCCGGCCGCCGCCGCGACCGCGTGCAGGTATCCCACCTGGAGCGTCTCCATGCAGGAGGTGACCGCGAGTTGACCTCGCATCGGTTGCCCTGAACCGCCCCTGCCCCAGCCGCCGGGCGGCGGGGTGGCCGGTTCGGGCTGTGTCAGCGCCATCGCTGCCGTCTTCCCCGTCGACCGGCGGCCCTCCGTCCGGACCGGACGGGCCGTCACCTCTGTTGTCTCCGCCGGAAGTCGGCACGAAACAGGTCCCCGCCGGCCGATGGCCGGATCCGCCGGCCCGATCCATCCGGATCCGCGGCCCCGGCCGCGATTGAACGCACAGGGTGACCGGGTATCACCCCGGTGTGACGGTTCGGGGCCGTCGCGCCGAAGGGGGAGGCCACCATGACGCACTGGTACGAAGGGCCGCTGGCCTCCTTCGACACCGAGACCACCGGCGTGGACGTGGAGCGGGACCGGATCGTGACGGCCGCGCTGGTCGCCCAGGACGCCGGCGACGGTCCGGTCCGCGGCCGGCAGTGGGCCGCCGACCCGGGCGTGCCGATCCCGGCCGGGGCTACGGCGGTGCACGGCCTGACCGACGACTGGGCGCGCGAGCACGGCGGCGCCCCGCAGCTGGTGCTGGACGAGATAGCCCGCGCCCTGGCCGACGCGGCCAGGGCCGGAGTGCCGCTGGTCATCATGAACGCCCCCTACGACCTGACCCTGCTGGACCGCGAGCTGCGCCGGCACCGGAACCTGACGCTGGGCCAGTACCTGACCGGCGCACCGCTGCTGGTGCTGGACCCGCGCGTGCTGGACAAGCACCTGGACCGCTACCGCAAGGGCCGCCGCACGCTGACCGACCTGTGCGCGCACTACGGCGTGGAACTGGGTGCCGCACACGACGCCACCGCGGACGCGACCGCCGCCATGGAGCTCGTACGGGCGATAGGCCGCCGCCACGCGGAGCGGCTGGACGGGCTGGCGCCGGGGGAACTGCACCTGCGTCAGGCGGTGTGGCACGCGGCGCAGGCACGGGGGCTGCAGCAGTGGTTCACCCGCAGCGGCTCGCCGGAACTGGTCGACACCTCCTGGCCGCTACGGCCGCACGCCCCCGGCGACGCGGAGCGCGCAGCCTGAACCGGCCCGCCCGAGCCGACGTCGGAACCGCCTCAGAACGCACCACCTCAGAACGCACTGAAGGCCCCTGCTCTGAGGGGCCTTCAGTGCTTCCGGTGCGCAATGCTGGGTTCGAACCAGCGACCTCTCCGGTGTGAACGGAGCGCTCTCCCACTGAGCTAATCGCGCGGGCACAGGCAGAACAGTAGCATCGCCGTCCCGGCTGGTCGAAATGCCTTAACCGTGCCCTCATTCGCATACCGGCATTCGAACACCAGTACTAGCGCGCTGGTCATGACCCCTCCTCCGGCCACCGCGGTCACCGCGGCCACCGCCCTGCTGGTGATCGACGCCCAGCGGAACATGCTGCAGCTGGACGCGCCCATCCCCGCCGCCACCACCGTCACCCAGGCGCTGGACGCGCTCCTGGCCCGCGCCCGCGCGGCCGGGGCCACCGTCGTCTTCATCCGCAACAACGGCGGGGAGGACGATCCGGACCGCCCCGGCACCGAGGGCTGGGAGCTGGTGCACCAGCCCGGCGCCGGCGAGCACGTCGTGGACAAGTCCCGGCAGAACAGCTTCGCCGGAACCGCACTCGGCGAGCTGCTCCCGCCCGGGACCGCCCTGGTGCTCGCCGGCATGCAGAGCGAGTACTGCGTGCGGGCCACCGCACTGGCGGCTCTCTCCCGCGGCCACCGGGTCACGCTGGCGGCCGGCGCGCACGGCACCTACCCGGGCGAGCAGTCGGCCGAGACGACGGCGCAGGCCGTGGAGCTGGAGCTGTCCGCCGCGGGCGCGACCATCGCCCCGGTCGAGGAGATCGCCTTCCGCTGACGCCCAGAAAAGCTGGGGCCCAGAAAACACGACGTAGCCCCGCAGGCCATCGGCCTGCGGGGCTACTGTGCGGTGCGCAATGCTGGGTTCGAACCAGCGACCTCTCCGGTGTGAACGGAGCGCTCTCCCACTGAGCTAATCGCGCGGGTTGTGGTGCTCGCTTGCAGGGAAAACATTACCGCATCGCAGGCCGTGCTCCCGCACCCCCCTGTCCGCGGGTGACCGGAAACGTACGCTCTGCGGTCGCTCCCGACCGGTATGAGCGCAGCGTAACGGGACCGCTGTGACCTGAGAGAAAAGTGCGCCGGATGGGGTACCAGGTGCGTACTAATCAGGACAGAGGGGTTTACACCGGTCGCCGAGGTGGGATGGTCCGTTCGCCGACGTGCGATCCCCGAGCGCACACTGAGCGAAAGGCCCTGGCGCTTATGAACACCACGGTCAGCTGCGAGCTGCACCTGCGCCTCATCGTGTCGAGCGAGTCATCCCTGCCCGTCCCCGCGGGCCTGCGCTACGACACTGCCGACCCCTATGCCGTGCACGCCACGTTCCACACGGGCGCCGACGAAACCGTCGACTGGGTGTTCGCCCGCGACCTCCTTGCGGAGGGGCTGCACCGGCCGACCGGGACCGGCGATGTCCGTGTCTGGCCCTCACGCAGCCACGGACAAGGAGTCGTCTGCATCGCCCTGAGCTCTCCGGAAGGAGAAGCCCTGCTGGAAGCCCCGGCCCGCGCGCTGGAGTCCTTCCTCAAGAGGACCGACGCGGCCGTGCCGCCCGGTACCGAGCACCGCCATTTCGACCTCGACCGAGAGCTCTCCCACATCCTGGCGGAAAGCTGATCCTCCCGTCCCTTCGACCGTGCGCAGCCGTGCTACTCGGGGGCACGGCACGACAGCGAGCCGCCGCAGTCCGCTCCAGGACTGCGGCGGCTCGCTGTCATGCCGCCCCGCCCGACGGGCCGGTCCGACGGCACCGTCGAACAGTCCTGCCCGGACGTGGTCAGCGGTAGAGTCACCGCCAACGGTCCGGCCGCCACAGGGCGCTGGGCGCGACGCCGGGCCAGGGAGTCTCGACGTGCTGATCAACCACGACACGCAGTGCGCGCTCGACGTCCTCGTCGACCTCGTGAACACCGCCCCGGACGCCTGCGGGCAGGAGGGCCTGCCGGATCTCGCGGCGCTGCGCGACTTCGTGGTGCGGCACGCGGTCAGCGAGGTCGGCACGCTCACCGCCGCCGACCTGGATGCGGTCCGGGCGGTGCGGGCACGCTTCCAGGAGGTGTTCCGGGCCCCCTCGACCAGGGTGGCGGCCGACCTGGTCAACGCCCTGGTGGCGCGGGCCGGGACCACCCCCCGGCTGACCGACCACGACGGCCACGAGTGGCACCTGCACTTCTTCGCGCCGGGCGCGGCACTGGCGGACCACCTCGCGGCCGACTCGGGCATGGCGGTGGCGTTCATCGTCGCCGGCGAGGAGCGGGACCGGCTGCGCTTCTGCGAGGCCCCGGGCTGCGCGCGGGTGTTCGTGGACCTCTCCCGCAACCGCTCGCGTCGCTACTGCGACAGCCGCACCTGCGGCAACCGGCTCCACGTCGCCGCGTACCGCGCCCGCCGGCGCACCGCGCCGGAGCAGCCGGTCCGGGTCTGATCCGGAGCCCGGTGCCGGAGCCCGCCGGAGCAGCAGGGTGATTCAGGTCAGTCCTCGATCTGGATGCTCTGGCCGGCACCGTTGGTCGAGGTCACACCCATGGTGGTACCGGGCAGCACGTCGGTGCAGAGGACGACGGGGCCGCCGGAGTACCTGACGTACCCGGCGTTGCACGCACCCCAGTTCCCGTTGCCGTAGTAGAGCCAGCCCTCGTAGCTGACACCGGCCCTGCCCGACCACAGGTTGAGGTCATGGCAGGTGGTGCTGGACGTGCTCGGCTTGGTGAAGGTCGTGCCGCCGAAGAATTCGGGGAGACCGTGCGCGTTGGTGCCCGTCGTGCCCGTCGTGCCCGGCTGGAATTTACAAGCGGCCTCAACCGACGGCGCCGCCTGGGCCGGGGCCGCGGCGACCGCCGTCACGCTCCCGATCAGTGCGAAGGCCGCCATGCCGGTCACGAGTCGCTGGGGCATCCTCATCTGCTTCTCCTCCTGGGACAAGGGGTGTTCTGGGGTTCGGGTGTTCTGGGCTCGGGGACCCGATCCCTTCGGGCCCGGAGCACGCCGATCCTGACGGGGAAGGCGTCCCGAGAACAAGAGCCGCCTACCGGTTGACGGATTCCTGGGACGGCTCCGCTGTGACCTGCGGGGACGCGGAATTCGGTGCGGATCCGGGGGGACGGCTCTGCTTGGACTGCGCCTGCGGCCTCCGTCTCGGCGACCGCCCGCCCTGACCAGCACCCCGCTACAGACGTGCGTGGGGCAGGCACTGGCACTAGGGAGACCCCGTCGTGAAGCACTGCGGTCTGCTGCCGTGCGGGGTCAGACAGGCGGTGAGCACGGTTCCCGTGCCGGCCACCGGGATCATGGGCGTGTAGAGGAACCTCTCGGACGCGGCCAGGTCGCGTACGTCGACGCTGCGGGTCGACTCGCCCGGCGCGGAGATCGCGATCCGGTCGCCGATCCCGGTGTTCCAGGTCCGGGCCCAGGCCGCCCTGCAGAGCGGGTTGTAGCGGATCTCCAGCACGGCACCCGTGGTCGTCCGGAAGTCGGCCAGCGTCTGCGGCTGCACCCCGCACAGCGCCGCCTGCGGGTCGAGCCCGCCGCAGGCGGCACCGGTGCACCCGACGTGAAAGCCGTCGTGGGACGAGGTGGAGGCCGGGCTCTGGGCCGACGACCCCCGGTGCGCGTCCTGCCACTCGAACGCAGCCCCCGCCGTCAGCGCGGCACACGCGATCGCGACGGCCACCGCCAGGCCCACGCGCGACCAGCGTGGACGCCACGACCGCGCGGCGGCCGGCGGCGCCGATGCCTGGGCCTGGGCGGGTGGAACCTCCGCCGCGTCGGCCGCCACCCCCGCCGGAGGTGCCGGAGATGTCCCGGGCTCGGGCGCCACGGCCGGTGCGGGCTCGGGCCTGGCGGCACGGCTCACGGCGGCGCGTCCGCTCCACGCGGACTCGCTCAGCTCCCACAGCGCCCGTACCCGTGGCTCGGGCTCGTCGGCCAGCCGGCACAGCGTCCGCACCGCCGGCCAGGGTGGCAGCGCCTTGCCGTTCAGGTACCGCTCCCAGGACGACTTGCTGTAGGCGGACTCCGCGCCCAGCGCCGCCAGACTCATTCCGCAGCGCACGCGCAGCGCGCGGAGTTCGGCGGCCAGGCGCCGGCACTCCGGGGGGATCTCGCTCATCCGCGCAGCGCCGCCCAGGTGTGCGGCCCCACCTGACCGTCGACGTCAAGGTGGTACTTCTTCTGTGCCTGGATCACCGCCGCTTCGGTGAGCGGTCCGAAGGCGCCGTCGATGCCGCCGGGCGAGATGCCGGCTCGCTGCAGCAGGCACTGCAGCTCGGCCACGACCGGGCCGTACATGTCGACCTCGACGAGTTCCGTGGTGGTGGTGCTGTTCCCCGCGTACCAGAGCCCGCCACGACGGGCATAGGTGCAGAGATACGACACCTGCGACGCGACCGGTGCGATCGGATGCGCGGCGGGACCGGCCGCCACCTGCCGCGCGGGCTGGACGGCGAGCAGGGTGATGCCCGCACCGGCGAGGGCGGCGACCAGGGCGATCAGGGCGGTCCGCAGACGTTGGCCGCTCCACGGTCCGACGCCGGGAGGTGGCGGGGCCTCGGCGCTGCCGGAGCCGATCCCACGCGGCTGCTCCGGTGACGTGTCGCCGCGGACCTCCGTCACCCCCGTCCCGGGATCCTGGCCCGGTTCCCGGCCCTGCTTCCGTTCCCGGTCCGCTGCTTCGGACTGCCAGGCCTCCGCTGCCGCCTCGTACCGTGCGACCAGTCGTACCGGATCCACGCCGACGAGTTCGGCCAGCGCCTCGGCGGCCCCGCGCGGTGGCAGCACCCGCCCACCGAGGTACCGCTCCCACGACGAGGTGCTGTAGCCGGTCCGCAGCGCGAGCTGTTTGAGGCTCAGCCGACTCTCGTCCTTCAACCGGCGCAACTGCGCCACGTACTGGACGACCGTCGGGTCAAGCCCCTCGGGCAATGCCTTCCACCGCGCCATGTCGTAGCCCCCCGCCGCCGGTTGAGAACGCGTGACGTTCCTCGATGGCACGGCCACCCTTGGGCCGCCGGTCCCGGCCGGTCATGCTAGCGCCGACTGATGATCATATACATGCTCAGCACCGTGTCCTACCACTTCGTCCCCGGCCCCTACGTCCCAGCAGGTCAGGGTCGGTGGCTTCCCGTCAACACCGCTCGGCGGCCCGCGTACAGCATGGGTGGCGGGCGGGCGGGTCAGATGCCGCGGCGCTTGAGGATGTCCTCGATGTCGGAGAAGTCGCCGAGGTCGTCCGGCTTCTTCGCCGGAGCGCCCGGTGCGGCGCGGCCCGCCGGGGTGGTGGGCGCGAGCGCGGTGCCGGTGGGGCGGGACGGAGCCGCCGCAGGGGCCGTACCGGCGCGGCTGCGGCGGCGGAAGCCGGTGGCGAGCAGCAGCAGGACGGCGGCTCCGAGCAGGCCGACGCCGGTCCACACGCGCGGGTCGAACACCAGGTGGCTGCCCCAGGTCCCGAGGATGTGGCCGATGTGGCTGAACACCGGGATCAGCCCGGTCAGGTAGAGGCCGGCGGGCACCAGTGCCAGGGCGGTCAGGCGGAGCGCCGTGCGGAACCGGCCGCGCAGCGCGGCCAGCAACGCGATCACCAGCCCCGCCCCCGAGAGTGCCATGCAGACGATCGCGGTCATCGGTCCCCGTCTCCCTCCACGCTGTTCGAAAATACCGTCCCAGCCATGATGCCCACCCTGGCCCCGGTCAAAGGCGGGCGGACCGGTCGCGGGGCTGCGGCCACCCGGGATGGGAGACTGTGGACCATGAGCGAGACTCCCCTTCCCATCGTCGAGTACTGGTGCGAACTGCAGTGCCCCGACTGCACCGCCGCCCTCGACGACATCCGCGCGCTGCGCGCCGCCTTCGGTGACCGGCTGGAGATCGTGCTGCGGCACTTCCCGCTGGAGAAGCACAAGCATGCCTTCGCGGCAGCGCAGGCTGCGGAGGAGGCGTTCGCCCAGGGCATGGGATGGCCCTACGTCGAGGCCGTGCTGGCCCGGACGGAGGAGCTGGCCACCGGCGGCGAGCAGTTCCTGGTGCGGGTCGCCGGGGAACTCGGACTGGACGCCGAGGAGATGGACACCGCCCTGATCGACGGCCGACACATCCTGGTCGTCGACGCCGACCAGGCCGAGGGCAAGGCCATCGGCGTCACCGGGACCCCCACCTACGTGGTCGCCGGACAACGTCTGGACGGCGGCAGGTCCCAGGAGGGCCTGCGCGCCCGGATCACCGAACTGCTCAGCGGTGGCTGAAACCCCTGCCACCTGCACCTCTGGAACCTGAAGCCCGCGCAGCTCAGAGGTACTTCTGCAGGGTGGTGCGGTAGGTGCGGTAGCCCAGGGCGGCGTAGAGGGCGTTGGCGGGGACGTTGTCAGCGAAGACGTTGAGGCCGAGGCGGCCGAGGCCCGCCGCGAGGCACTCCCGTTCGGCGAGGAGCATCAGCGCGCGGCCGTGGCCCCGCCCGCGCGCGGAACCTCGACCTCGTACACCCAGGCGAGCCGCCGGCCGGCCAGGACGTCGGGACCGGCCAGGGTGACCCAGAGCGAGCCGACGCGCTCGCCCTCCGCCTCCAGCACCCGCAGCACGGTCCCCTGGGTGTGCGGGCCCTGCGGGAGCAGCGCGGCGTGGGAAGCCTCGGCCTCGACGCGCGCGTCGTCCTCGCTGAGGCCCCCGCCGATCAGCGACTGAACGTAGCCGGCCAGACCCGCGGCCTGCCACGCCGGGAACTCCGCGTCGAGGATCGGCCGTGCCGAGGTGCCCGCCGGCAGCGCCGGGGCCTCGGCGGGCAGGTCCTTGACCATATTGCGGGAGCGGACGGTGTAGCCCAGGGCCTCGGCGAAGCGCAGCGCGGCGGGGGTGTCCGGGGTCTCGGCGAGCCCCAGTTCGACCCGGGTGCAGTCCCAGCCGCGCAGCACCTCCTCGGCGGCGAGCGCGGCGACGGTCCCCCGGCCGCGCCCCCGCTCGCCCTGATTCACCGTCAACTCCTCGATCCGGCCCACCCGGGAGGGTCCCGCCGGGGCGAGCAGCCGGGCCGTTCCGACCGGTCGGCCGTTGACGCAGATCGCGTACTCCCGGCTGCGGGCACCGTCCGGCCCGACGGCCTCGGGGGTGAACGGGCGCAGCGTGGTGGTCACCTCAGGGCTCCAGGTCGGCGGCGGCGCGCTCGGTGAACAGCGCGACGGCCTTGGCGGTGATCGGGCCGGGGGCACCCGGCAGCTCGCGGTCGTCGACCCGGGAGACGGCCTGGATGTCCCGCAGGGTCCCGGTGAGGAACACCTCGTCGGCGTCCTGCAGCGCCGAGAGCGGCAGGTCGGCCTCCTCGGCCTCCAGCCACTGCAGGGTGAGGGCGCGGGTGATCCCGGCCAGGCAGCCCGAGGTCAGCGGCGGGGTGAGCACCCGTCCGCCGATGACCACGAAGACGTTGGAGCCGGTGCCCTCGCAGAGCCGGCCCTTGGTGTTGGCGAAGATCGCCTCCGACGCCCCGTACTCGTGCGCGCGGGCCAGCGCGACCACGTTCTCGGCGTAGGAGGTGGTCTTCAGTCCGGCCACCGCGCTGTGCTCGTTCCGGGTCCACGGGACGGTGATCACCGCGGCGGTCTCGGGGCGGCGGACGACCTCGCCCAGTGCGACCACCAGGGTCGGACCGCTGTCGCCCCGGTCGGAGCCGAGCGGGGCGACGCCGCCGGTGTAGGTGATCCGCAGCCGTCCCAGCGGCATCGGATTGGCGGCCAGCACCTCGGCGCAGGCGTGCTGGACCTGGTCACGGTCCGGCGCCGGCAGGCCCAGGCCCCGCGCGGAGCGGGCCAGCCGGTCGAGGTGGCGGCCGAGCGCGAACGGGCGGCCGTCGACCGCCTTGACCGTCTCGAACACCCCGTCGCCGACGGTCATCCCGTGGTCGAGGACGGAGACCGCCGCGTCGGCGGACTCCCGCAGCGTGTCATTGACCCAGATCCGCACGATGGTGCTCCTCTGCTCTTGCTCCGAAGGTCCGGCTCAGTCTGTTCCCGCAGACGCTATCGCGAGCAGCCGGGCGGCCTTGAGTTCCGTCTCGTCCCACTCGCCCTCCGGGTCCGACCCCCAGGTGATGCCCGCGCCGGCACCGAACCGGACCTGCGGGCCGGCCGGGTCGTCCCGGTCCAGCCAGAAGGTGCGGATGCCGACGGCGAGCCGTGCCTCCCGGCGGTCCGCGTCGACCCAGCCGACCGCGCCGCAGTAGGGACCGCGCGGGGCGGTCTCCAGCTCCTGGATGATCCGCAGCGCACTGGACTTGGGCGCGCCGGTGACGGACCCGGGCGGGAAGGTCGCGTCCAGCAGTTCCGGCCAGCCCGCGCCGGGGCGCAGCTCGCCCTCGACGGTGGAGACCAGGTGCACCAGCCCCGGGTGCTTCTCGACCGCGCACAGGTCGGGGACGGTGACGCTGCCGGTGCCGCACACCCGGCCCAGGTCGTTGCGGACCAGGTCGACGATCATGACGTTCTCCGCGTAGTCCTTCTCCAGCAGGTCCGCCTCGGTGCGTCCGGTGCCCTTGATCGGCCCGGAGCGGACGGTCTGCCCGGTCCGGGCGAGGAACAGCTCGGGCGAGGCGGTGGCGACCTCGACCCTGTGCCCGGGCAGCCGGATCGTGCCCGCGTAGGGGGCGGGGTTGCCGTGGGCGAGCAGCCGGGTGAGGGCGTCCACGTCGGCGCCGTGCCCGGGGTCGGGCAGCGGCGCGGAGAGCACCCGGCAGAGGTTGGCCTGGTAGACCTCCCCGGTGGCGATCCGGTCGCGGATGGCGCGCACCCCGGCGGTGTAGGCGGCGTGGTCGAGCGAGCTGGTCCAGGAGTCGCGGGCAGGGCCGCGCCAGCGGCCGGACGAGACGGTGTGCGGGCCGGCAGGGCGGACGTCGGCGAAGCGGGCGCAGGTGAGGCCGCCCTCGAAGTCGGCGACGACGGCCCAGAAGCCGGTGCCGTCGAGGGCGGCCGGGTCGTCGGTGACGTCCAGCAGGCCGGTGGCGACGCGGTCGTCGAAACGGGCCAGCGGGACGAGCTGCGGAAAATTGTCGGTCACGTTCGCTCTTGATTCTCTGCGGGTCTGCGGGGTCTCCGCGCTGCGCGGAGTCTAGGTAACGGGTGGTGGGAGCGCCTGCCGTGGCCCGTCCCGAGGGGCTGCCGCAGGTCACGGCGGGGACCCCGGCGGCACGCTGCGCGGATACGGAATTTGAGCTGGGCCGGGAATCCGCTAAAGTTCAACACGTCGCCAGGACGCGGACCGCAAGGAAACGAGCGGTGGGCCGAATGGGGAGCATGCGGACGTGGCTCAGTTGGTAGAGCATCACCTTGCCAAGGTGAGGGTCGCGGGTTCGAATCCCGTCGTCCGCTCGGTTGAGGGTCGTAGGTGGGCCCTTGCTCGGTGGAGTGGCCGAGAGGCGAGGCAACGGCCTGCAAAGCCGTGTACACGGGTTCAAATCCCGTCTCCACCTCACAGAGGTTTTGAGCGGTTCACCGCTCGGGGTCTCAGGCGCGATTAGCTCAGCGGGAGAGCGCTTCCCTGACACGGAAGAGGTCACTGGTTCAATCCCAGTATCGCGCACTGCCCCCTCGGGGGCTTGTATGCCTGTCGCATCGCAGTACCGCAGTACGTCCCGCGCGATTAGCTCAGCGGGAGAGCGCTTCCCTGACACGGAAGAGGTCACTGGTTCAATCCCAGTATCGCGCACCAGCAGGCACGCACGAAGGCCCTCGTCCGCAGGTCGGACGGGGGCCTTCGGCGTCGCCGGGCCCGGCCGGCCGTGTGCGGGCCAAGCGCGGGTGGGACGGGTGCGGGTGGGCCGGGTGCGACGGGGTTCTGCGCGACCGTCGCGTCCGGGCTGCCCTCACCGACAGTCCGGACGCGACGTCGCAGTCCTTGTGATGCCGCCTCAGCGGCTCATCAGATGCACCACCGAGGTGGCCTGCACCTCGAACTGGGACCAGCCCCCGAAGGCGAACGCCAGGAGTGCGGCGACCGGCAGCGCGATGGCCAGGGCCACCAGCGGGTTGCGGCTGCCCTGGTGCCGCTCGGCGGAACGGCGGACGGAGCTTCGGCGTGCTGGTTCTCCCGTGTACACAGACATGCCCGCATCCCACTCTCGTCGTCTCCGCGTTCGCTACGCGGTGCCTACATCTCTGGCGTCACTGCATCACTGCGCTCTTGCGTCACTGCACGTGGTCGCGATGGGCGGAGTACCTCGGGGGACGAGCTGCCCGCCCACCGCTGGTAACAAAACTACGGTCGGGAACCTTCCGGGGCGTCATGCCCCGGGACTCCTTCTCGGGCATCCCGGAGGAGGAGCCCGGTACCTGAGGACTACTACCGCAGGGGGAGTCCCGTCCCCGCCGGTATTAGGGGTACCCCTGAGGGGTGTCCCGGAGAAGCACCCCGAAAGCCGGCCCCGAGGCGGCACCCGGGGGCGCTCAGGGGTGGCGTCCGGGGAGCGCGGAGGGGTCGCGGGCCGCCGCAAGTCCGACAATCCGACGGGTACCCAGGCGTTGCGTATCAGCGCACCACCCGGCCCAGTCCGTAAGCTGTGGCCTGGCACTGAAGATCAGCAGGGCTTGCGACCAGCAGAACACGTCCCGGCACGGGGACCTGACGGCGGGATGGATGTGTGGCGATGATGCGGCTCCGGCGGGAGGATCCGCGTGTCGTCGGCCCCTACCGTCTCCATCGGCGGCTGGGGACCGGCGGCATGGGCGTGGTCTACCTGGGATCGGACCGCAGGGGCCAGAAGGTCGCCCTGAAGCTGATCCGTGCCGAACTGGCGGAGGATCAGGAGTTCCGCACCCGCTTCGCCCGCGAGGTGGCCGCCGCCGCCCGGATCCGGGGCGGCTGCATCGCCCGGTTGATGGACTCGGACATCGACGCCGAACGGCCCTGGCTGGCCACCTCCTACGTACCCGGCCCCTCGCTCTACAAGCGGGTCGGCGACGAGGGTCCGCTGCCCTGGCCCGAGGTCGCCGCGATCGGCGCGGCGCTGGCCGAGGGCCTGGTGCACGTCCACGAGGCCGGGGTGGTGCACCGCGACCTCAAGCCCTCCAACATCCTGCTCTCCCCCAAGGGCCCGCGCATCATCGACTTCGGCATCGCCTGGTCGACCGGTGCCAGCACGCTGACCCACGTCGGCACGGCCGTCGGCTCCCCCGGGTTCCTGGCCCCGGAACAGGTCCGCGGCATCGCCGTGACCAGCGCCACCGACGTGTTCGCCCTCGGCACGACCCTGGCCTACGCCGCGATGGGCGACTCGCCGTTCGGCTCCGGAAGCTCCGAGGTGATGCTCTACCGGGTGGTGCACGAGGAGCCGGACCTGAGCGGGCTGCCCGCGACCCTGGTCCCGGTGATCCGCGCCTGCCTGGCCAAGGAGGCCGCCGACCGTCCCACCACCGCGCAACTGCACCAGCAGTTGCGGGAGATGACGGCACGTGGGGCGGCCATCGGCCGCGCCCAACTGCCGCACCCGCCGGCCGCGGTGCCGCATCCGCAGATCCGGCAGGGCACGGCGCAGCGTTCGGCCGCGGACCGGTCGGCCGCCGAGCGGTCAGCCGGTGACCGCCCGGGGGCCGAGCGGTCGGGTTCCGAGCGCCCGAGTGCAGATCGGTCGGGCGCACAGCGTCCGGGGGCGCAGCGGCCCGGCGTCCAGCAGCCGGGGGCGCGCCCCGGCGTGCGGCGGCCGATGCCGCCGACGCTGCGCGAGCCCCGGCCGAACCTGCACGACACCCGGCCGCTGCCCCGCCCCTCGGCCGGTTCGGCGAGCACCGCCGGTCCCGGCGCGGCGCCGACACCGGCCGGGCGCCGCACTCCCCCGCCGGGCGCGGGCCAGCAGCGGCCGGGCCCGGCGTCGGCGCGACGGCTGCTGCGCCAGCGGCTGGTGGTCTTCGTCACCGTGACGGCGGGCGTGGCGCTGGCCATCGCCGCCGCCCAGGGCTGTGAGAACCGGCACAGCCAGGGACTGGGGGTCACTCCCGGCGCCGTGCCGCCGCCGGCCACCCACCCGGCGCAGCCCGCAGCCGTACCGGGGTCCGCCGGCGGACCGGCGGCGAACGGCGGACTGTCCGCGAACGGCGGGCTGGTGGCGTCGACCATGGCCCAGGACGGCGCGCTGGCCGGAGTGGACTGGGCCGACCGCCGCTACCCCGACCCCGGCGACGGCTCGACCGTGCTGCTGCGCGGCGGCCGCTCCGTCCCCGCGACCACGACCGCGACCGGCCCCGGCCCAGCGGTTCCCTCCGCCCCCGCCCCCGGGCCGGCCGCGTCCTCGGCGGCTGCGGGTACCCGTACGGGTACGGCTTCGGCGACGGCGGTGCCGCCGGTGACGCTGACCGCCGTGCTGCCCGCGCGGTACCGGGGTGCCCCGGCCGCCGTCGTGGTGCTCACCCGCCGGGACGGGACCGTGCCGGAAGATCTGGTGGAACTCTTCGGCCTGCCCACCGATGGCGGTGCAGAACCGGTTCTGCTGGCCTCGCACGCGTCCACCGGCGACCCCCAGGGGACCGGGAGCTGGCGGATCGCGGACGGTGCGGTGCTGCGCGAGGAGCACACCGCCGCCTCCGGCCCCCTCCTGGCCAGCACCACCCGCTACACCCCGCTGGCCAACGGCACCATGACCGAGAGCTGGCCCGGCACCGGGACGGTGGCGGGCCAGCAGGGCTGAGCGCTCACGGCGAGGCGCACGGACCGCCGGATCAGGCGATCTTGAAGACCCAGTCGTACAGGCCGCTGCGCTGGGCCGCCCTGGGCACCTCGATCACCAGCGAACCGCTGGTGTCGATCGACCAGTTGAGCGGCCGTCCGTGGTACCCGAGCAGGGTGATCCGGTCGCTGGGTCGGATCGGCACCGGCGCCTGTACCACCAGGGTGTCGCCCGGCTGGGCGAAGGAGTGGATGTAGAAGGCCTCGTTCTGCTTGACGGTGAAGCGCAGCTCACCGAGCTGGGCCATCCGCGACCAGTAGGTGGTGCCGTAGACCGCCTCCCCGTTGACCCGCAGCCAGGCGCCGGTGTCCAGCAGCACCCGCTGCATGATCGCCGGGATGGTGCCGTCCGCCTTGGGGCCGATGTCCAGCAGGAAGTTGCCGTTCTTGCTGACGATGTCCACCAGGGTCTGCACGACCTGCTCCCCCGTCATGTACTGGCTGTCCGGGGTGGCCGAGTTGTAGCCGTAGGAGAAGGGGTCCAGGCCGCGGCTGGCCTCCCACTTGGCCACCACGGTGTTGGGGTAGGTGGTGTACTCCGGCGTGGTGAAGTCGTGTGCCGGGATGCCGCCGCGGTTGTCGACGGTGACGTCCTTGGGCCGGGGGCGGTTCTTGGCGCGGTTGAAGTACTCGGCCAGGACGTCGCGGGTGTCGTTGGCCCCGCCGATGTCGTACCAGATGATGTCCGGGTCGTAGCCCTCGACCAGTTCCAGGACCTGCTTGGTCTGGTAGTCCTTCACGTAGTCCCGGCCCGACTGGTAGCCGGTGTACGGGACCGGGGCCAGCGTGTACGGGTTGCGCGGGGCGTGGCCCATCCACGGGTTGTCCGGGTTGAACCACTCGGGGAGGGAGTAGTACAGCCCGTTGTGCAGCCCCGGGGTGTGCGTCCTGGAGGCGTCGAACAGGTCCTTGACCAGGTCGCGGTGCGGGCCGAGCTTGACCGCGTTGCGGTCCGAGACCTTGGAGTCCCACAGCGCGAAGCCCTCGTGGTGCTTGGACGTCAGCACGAAGTACTCGGCCCCGGCGTCCTCGAACAACCGCACCCAGCTGGTGGGCTGGAACTTCTCCGCGGTGAAGCGCGGGATGAAGTCGTCGTAGTTGAAGCTCTGACCGTAGGTCTGGGCGTGGTAGGCGTAGGTGGGGTCGTTGGGGTCCTGCATGTGGTCCCAGTACCACTCGGCGTACTCCTTGCCGACGGGCCCCCAGGCCGGCACCGAGTAGACGCCCCAGTGGATGAAGATGCCGAACTTGGCGTCGTCGAACCAGTACGGCGCCTGATGGGCCGCCAACGAGGAGTCGGTGGGCTGGTAGTCGGGCACGCCGAGGATCAGCCCGGTGGAGCGGGTGGCCAGCCGGCCACCCTTGGCGTCGACGGCGACGTCGCCGGTGGCGCTGGTGCCGGGGGTGTTCCCGGCGCCGGGGGCGATGCCGATCCGGACCCGTGCCTGCTCGCCCGGCGCGAGCCGGGTGATCCCGGCGGGGACGGTGGTGCGCGCCCCGGCGACCTCGACGCTGACGGTGACCTGGTCGGCGGCGGTGAGCCAGACGCTGCCCGCGTTGACCACGGTGGCCTCCACCGTCTGCGGGGCGCTGCCGCCCAGCAGGGCGTTGGTGCAGCGCGCGTCACGGATGATGACGGCGCGGCCCTGGGCGGCGGCCTGCAGGCTGAGCGCGAAGACATGCATGCTGGTCACGTTGGGCGCCGGGGCCGCGGTGGTGGGCAGGGTCAGTGCGACCGCCTGGCGGGCGGGGTCGAGGTCGACCTCGCAGAACCAGAGCGACACCGGGTTGGGGTCCTGCGCCCCGGACGGGGTGTAGCGGTACGGGGCGGTCAGCGCTCCCCCGGCGCCGTACCAGTCCGGGGCAACCATCGCGGCCTGGGTGGTCGTCCCGTCCGCGTAGCCGACCACGGCGGTGCCGGAGGCGGCGCCGTAGCTGCCCGCGACGAGGAACAGGGCGCTGAGGTAGTGGCCGGCCGGCAGGGCGATCCGCTGGCCCAGGGCCACCACGTTGTTGTTCGCCCCGGCCGTGGACGGGCCCAGCAGGTAGGGCACGCCGCCGACGGTGACCGGTCCCGCCGTCAGAACCTCGCCGGGGAAGGTGTAGCCGGAGCCGTCGAAACTTCCGCCGTGGGCGGTCGCCGTGTCGATGCCGTCGTTGTCGTAGAGCGCGTCGAGCGGGACCGGTACCGGCGCGGGGACGGGAGTGCCGGCGCCGCTCGGCGTGCCGGCGCGGTTCGGCGCACCGGCGGGCGACGGTGCGGCGGGCTGGGCGGCAGCCGCGGGCGTGGCGCCGCCGAAGCCGACGGAGACGGCGGTTCCGGCGAGCGCGGCACCGGCGGCGGCACCGAGGATCTGACGCCGGCGTACGGGCTGCTGGTCCGACGATCGACGAAGAGGGGACGTCATCAATCCTCCTGTGCGACCCCACCAGGGAGGTCATCGGATGTATGGGCCACACCGTGGGCAGGTGTGGCGCGCATAGGGCAATCGGAGTGGCGATGTGCGGGAATTCATCCGATGAGTAATCGTGCTGATGCCCTGAGGGACTGTCAAGACATCCGACGTGTCAGCCCGTTGAGCACATACCGATCGGGCGCGGCGGCCTGAAGGCGGGGGCAGCCCGAAGGATCGGACGCCCGGAAACCGGAGACCACGGCGCGGATGGGGACAGGGCTGCGGCGTCAGCGGGACGGTGACGGTGACGGCATGACCGCCCAGGCCCCTGACCCCGCTTGCTTTCTGCTGCGCCTGTATCCGGCGCCCTACCGCGCCGCCCACGGCCAGGAGATCGCCGCGGTGCATGAGGAGGCGACGGCCGACCTGACCGGGCTGACGCTGCTGCGCGAGCACGCCAGCCTGGCCGCGCACGCGCTACGGCTGCGCACCCGGCTCAGCTCCACCCACCCGGCCGGGCGCGTATTCGCAGGCGCCGCACCCTTCGCCCTCGCGGGGGCGACCGGCGTGGCCCTGCTGTCCGCACTGTTCATGGCGGCCACCGCCATCACGGGTGCGGACCCCGGCACACACCAGAACGTGGGCCCCGCGTTCCTGGCTCTGGCTGTGAACGAACTGCCGATCGCGCCGTTGTTCACTCGGGCAGGCGCGGTTGCAACTGCCCAGGATGCCGACCGAGCCGGATAGCCACAGGCTGACGGCATAACACCCAGCACGAGCAGGAGGTGTTGATGTCTGCGCACCTCGAGGTCTACGTCGAAGCCAAGGCCGCGTGACCTGCGATGCCCATCGGTATCCCGATCGCCCTGATCTTCATCGCCACAGCACTGATCTTCCTGCCCGGAATCCTCGGCTGATCGAACGCTGAGTACGTGGAGTTTCACCATGCAGAGGATGATCCCCGGGGCTGATCCCGCATCCGAGATGGCGGGGACGCCGGGTCAGGTCGGCTTGCGGCGCGTCGCGTAGAAGGCGACAGCCGAGGCGGCTGCCACGTTCAAGGAGTCGACACCGGAGCCCATCGGGATGCGAACGTGCTCATCCGCTGCAACCAGGGCCTCCGGCGAGAGGCCGTCGCCCTCGGTGCCGAAAACCAAGGCGAGCTTCTCGTACTCCCGCGAGGCGAGCTCGTCGAGCGTGATCGCCTGATCGCTCAGGCACAACGCGGCGACGGTGAAGCCCGCAGAACGCAGGAGATCGACGTCCCGGGGCCAGGACTCCAGACGCGTCCACGGCACTTGGAGCACCGCCCCCATCGAGACCTTCAAGGCCCGCCGGTACAGCGGGTCCGCGCAACGAGGCGTCAGGAACACGGCGTCGACGCCGAGGGCTGCCGCGTTACGGAAGGCAGCCCCGAGATTGGCGTGATCGACGATGTCCTCGAAGACGGCGACGCGCTGCACCGCACGTTCCTGTGGACCCGAAGGCGACACCGCGCCGATGTCGGTGTGGTCGACGATGCCCTCCGGCACGGCCACCCGGCGGGCGGTGGACAGCAGTTCGGCGGCGTCGGGCAGCGGCTTGCGCTGCATGGAGGCGAGCGCGCCGCGGTGCACGTGGTAGCCGGTGACCTGTTCGGCCAGCTCCGGCGCCACCGCGTAGACCGGGGCCGGGACCTCGTCGATGACGTCGCGCATGACGTCGATCCATTTGGCCGAGAGCAGCATCGACCGCATCCGGTACCCCGCCTGACGGGCGCGGCGGATCACCTTCTCGCCCTCGGCGATGAACAGTCCCTGCTCGGGCTCACGCCGTCGGCGCAGCTCCACGTCGGTCAGGGCGACGTAGTCGGCCAGGCGGGGGTCCTGCGGGTCCTCGATCGAGATGAGCTCAGCCACGGGGTCGATCCTGCCTGCTCGGGGTGCGCCTGCCAAGGCGCGGCGGGCTGCTTCGGTCAGCGGTTCAGCCGGTGGTTCGGTCAGCGGTTCAGCCGGTGGTTCGGCCGGCCAGGGTGACCACGTCGCCGATGACGACCACGGCCGGGGGCCGGATCTGCTCGGCCTCGACGACGGCGGCGACCGTGGCCAGGGTGGCGTCCACCCTGCGCTGCGCGGCGGTGGTGCCCTCCTGGATCACGGCGACCGGGGTCTCGGCCGCGCGTCCCCCGGCGATCAGGGCGGCGGCGATGGCGGCGATCCGCTCCACCGCCATCAGCAGCACCAGGGTGCCGCCGATCTTCGCCGCGGCGTCCCAGTCGACCAGGGAGCGGGAGTCCTCCGGGGCGACGTGACCGGAGATGACGCTGAACGAGTGGGTCACGCCCCGGTGGGTGACCGGGATCCCGGCGGCCGCCGGGACGCTGATGGAGCTGGAGATCCCGGGCACCACGGTGACCGGGACCCCCGCCTCGGCGCAGGCCAGCAGTTCCTCCATGCCCCGGCCGAAGACGTACGGGTCGCCGCCCTTGAGCCGGACCACGAACTTCCCGGCCCTGGCGTGCTCGATCAGCGCGTTGTTGATCGCCTCCTGGGCCATGTAGCGGCCGTAGGGGATCTTGGACGCGTCGATCACCTCGACGTGCGGCGGCAGTTGCTCCAGCAGCTCGCGCGGGGCGAGCCGGTCGGCGACGACCACGTCCGCCTCGGCGAGCAGCCGACGGCCGCGCACCGTGATCAGGTCCGGGTCGCCGGGGCCGCCGCCGACCAGGGCGACGCCCGGCGTGTGGCCGCGGTGGTGCGCGGCGGCGAGGCTGCCGTCCCTGAGGCCGGCCACGATCCCGTCGCGCAGGCCGGCCGAGTGGCGCGGGTCCCCGGAGAGCACGGCGATGGTGGTGGTGTCGTGGCGGCCGGTGGCCGGGGTCCAGGCGGTGGCCGCGGAGGCGTCGTCGCTGCGGGCGCAGAAGGTGCGGTCGGCCTCCGCCTCGGCGGACGCCGCGGTGTTGGCCGCCGGGTCGTCGGTGGCGGCCAGGACGTACCAGGCGCCGGCGAGGTCGCCGGCCCGGTAGCGGCGGGCGTGCCAGGTCAGCTCGCCCGCGTCGGCCATGGCCTGGACGGCCGGGGTGGTCTCCGGGGCGATCAGGTGCACCTCGGCCCCGGCCGCCAGCAGCGCGGGCAGCCGGCGCTGGGCCACCGTGCCGCCGCCGAGGACGACGACGCGACGGCCCGTCAACCGCAGGCCTGCGGGGTACGGCGGGGCGGCGGCGGGGTCGGTGACGGCGGGCATGGTCGCTCCTGTGATTCTGGCTGCTGCGGGTCGGTGGTGCGTCGCGTCAGTGCTTCTCGGTGACGCCGGCCGAGTCGAACGTCGCCACGTCGTGCATCGCCCGCGCGGCGGACTGCACCAGCGGCAGTGCCAGCAGGGCGCCGGTGCCCTCGCCGAGACGCAGGTCCAGGTCGATCAGCGGCCGCAGCCCCAGCTTCGCCAGTGCCGCCTTGTGGCCCGGCTCGGCCGAGCGGTGCCCGGCGATGCACGCGGCCAGCACCTCGGGGGCGATGGCCTTGGCGACCAGCGCGGCCGCGCCGGCGATCACGCCGTCCAGGATGACCGGGGTACGCAGGCTCGCCGCGCCCAGCAGGAACCCGGCGATGGCCGCGTGCTCCAGACCGCCGACCGCCGCGAGCACACCGATCGGGTCGGTGGTGTCCGGGCGGTGCAGGTCCAGCGCCTGGCGGATCACCGCGATCTTGCGGGCGTGCGTCTCGTCGTCGATGCCGGTGCCGCGACCGGTCACCACGGACGGGTCCTCACCGGTGAAGACGCAGATCAGCGCGGCCGCGGCAGTGGTGTTGGCGATGCCCATGTCGCCGGTGATCAGCGCCTTGTTGCCGGCGGCGACCAGGTCACGAGCGGTCTCGATGCCCACCTCGACGGCGCGCAGCGCCTCCTCGCGGGTCATCGCCGGACCCTGGGTCATGTCGGCAGTCCCGGCGCGGACCTTGCGCGGCAGCAGGCCGGTGGTGCGTCCGGAGTCGACGGCCGGGGGCAGCTCCGAGGCGACGCCCACGTCCACCACGCAGACCTCGGCGCCGAGCTGGGTCGCGAAGGCGTTGACGACCGCGCCCCCGGCCAGGAAGTTGGCCACCATCTGCGCGGTGACCTCCTGCGGCCAGTGGGTGACCCCCTGGGCGTGCACGCCGTGGTCCCCGGCGAACACCGCCACGCAGGCGGGTTCCGGCACCGGCGGCGGGCACTTCCGGGAG
The DNA here is from genome assembly GCF_041262645.1 of Streptacidiphilus sp. EB129. Classification (NCBI taxonomy): domain Bacteria; kingdom Bacillati; phylum Actinomycetota; class Actinomycetes; order Kitasatosporales; family Streptomycetaceae; genus Streptacidiphilus; species Streptacidiphilus sp. EB129. The sequence goes on along the minus strand of NZ_JBGCCS010000003.1, from coordinate 76,611 downwards.
AGACCGCACAGCTGTGCGGAGATTATCTCCAGCATCCCGAGCGAGCCGGCCGGCTTGGTCATCCGCTTCTGCCGGTCCCAGGCCTCGCCGAGCGCCTTGGCGTCCAGCGGGCGGATCCCGCGCAGCGTCTCCTGGAGCACGCTGTGCGGCTCCTCGCCGGGCAGCGCGCGGCGGCCGTAGGTCTCCTCGTGGACCACCCAGGACAGCGGGCGCTTCTTGGCCCAGCCGGCCTGCGCCAGCTCGGGCTCGGCCGGGAACTCGTTGACGTAGCCGACGCAGAGGTAGGCGACCACGTCCAGGTGCTCGGGCAGGCCGAGCTCGGTGACCATCTCCCGCTCGTCGAAGAAGCTGACCCAGCCGACGCCGAGGCCCTCGGCGCGGGCGGCGAGCCACAGGTTCTCCACCGCGAGCGCGGCCGAGTACGGGGCCATCTGCGGCTGGGTGTGGCGGCCCAGGGTGTGCCGTCCGCCACGGGTGCGGTCGGCGGTGACGACGATGTTGACCGGCGTCTCCAGGATCGCCTCGATCTTCAGTTCCTTGAACTGCTTGGCCCGGCCCTTGGGCAGCGACTCGGCGTAGGCGTCCCGCTGACGCTCCGCCAGCTCGTGCATCCGGGCCCGGGTCTTCGCGGAGCGGATCACCACGAAGTCCCAGGGCTGGGAGTAGCCGACGCTGGGCGCGGTGTGGGCCGCCTCCAGCACCCGGATCAGCACCTCGTGCGGGATCGGGTCGGGGCGGAAGCCGTTGCGGATGTCGCGGCGCTCGCGCATGACGCGGTGGACCGCGTCGCGCATCTCGTCGTCGTACGCCGGGGCGGCGGTGCCCTCCATGGGCGGGATCTCGGCGCTCTCCACGCTGTCCACACCCTCCGGGCCGGACTCGGCGGCGGGCGCGGCAGGACCGTCGGAGGCGGCGGTCTCGGCTGCGGGCAGCGGGGTCTGCGCCGGGGTGGGTTCCTCGGCCGTGGGCGCGCCGGGCTCGGCCGGGACTGCTGCTTCCAGGGGCTGCGACTCGACGGGCTCGGCCGGGAGCTGCTCGGCCGGGCCGGTCTCCGCCGCGACCGGCTCACCCTCGGTGACCTGGACCGCGATCGGCGCAGCTGCCTCGGCGAGGGGCTCCGCGACGGCCTCGGCCGGCGTCTCGGCAGGCGTCCGAGCGGGGGCTTCGACCGGGGCCTGGGCCTCGGCGGAGGCCGGGCTCTGCGGGTCGGAAAGCTGCGGCTCGGAAAGCAGCGGGTCGGAAAGCAGCGAGTCGGAGGGCTGCGGCTCGGCCGGCTGGACCTGATGGGGGACGGACCCGGTCACTATCGCCGGGGTCTCGGTGCTGTCGGACTGCGTGCTGGGCTGGATCACAGGGAGGGCTTCCGCTTCCGGCTCGGGTGCAAGTGCCGTGGGCGGCAGGGGGGTGACGACGGGGTCGGTGAGCAGACCGGTCCCGAGGGCGGTGGTCTCCGCCTCCTGGGCGACCGGCTGCTCCACCGGGACGGGCTGCGGGGGCTCGGGCTGCTGCGGTTCCACCAGCTGCGGCTCGGGCTGCGAAGCTTCGGGCTGCGAAGCTTCGGGCTGGGGGGTTTCGGGCTGCGAGGGCTCGGGCTGCTGCAACGGCTGCGGCTGCTCCGGCTCGACCGGGACCGCGAAGACCGGGGTGTGAGGTGCCATGAACGCGGCGATGCGACTCGAACCGGCGTCAGGCAGGGTGCTCTGCGCGGGGATCGCCACCTCGGGCTGAATCGCGACGGCGAGCGGCTCGGATGCCGTCGGCGGCTGCTCCGACGGCTGCTGCGGCTGCTCCGAAGTCAGCGGCTCCGGCTGCTGCAGCTGCTCCGAGGACAGCGGCTCGGCCGACTGCGGCATCTCGGACGGCTGTTCCACCGCCGGTACCAGGTCCGGGACCGACGCTGCGGCGGGCTCGACGAACACCGGACCGGCTGTCGCCTCGACGGGGGCCGCGACCACCTCGACGGCCGGCTGTGCGGCGTTGCCGCCGAGGGTGCTCTCCGGCGACGGCATCTGCACCGGGACGGACGCGACCGGCGCCGACGGCGCCTCGGTCGACGGCGCCTCAGCCGACAGCACGGCAGGGGCTGCGGCAGTGGCGGACAGGTCCAGGTACTCCGGGTCGGCTTGCGGCTGCGGCGCCACCGCCGTCGTCACCGTGCCGTGCGGCGGGGTCGAGGGGGCGTAGACGGTGAACGGGGAGTCGTTGTTCGAGGAGGGACCGCGATCCGCGAGCGAGCGCACCGGCACCTGGCCCGTCATCAGCGACGGGTCGGGGATGGGCGGACCGGCGTGCAGCGGTCGGCGCGGGGCCGCGACGGCGGGCTGCGGCGCCTCGGGTGCCGGTGCCATCGCGGACATCGGCGGCTGCAGCGGAGGCCAGGACGGCTCCACCGGCACGCCGGCCGGCTCCGCCTGGACCGGCTGGGTGGGCTCAGCGGGCTCGGAGGACAGGGAGGGACCGGCCTGCGACAGCGGCTGGCTGAGCATCACCGTCCGGTCCTGCATCGGCTCCTGCGACGGGACCTGCCCCATCGCCATCTGCTGCTGCGCGGCGAGGGGCTGCGGGGCAAGCGGCTGGGCGGCGAGCGGCACCTCGCGTCCGAAGGACGGCGTGGCCGACTCGCTCCAGGACCCCTGCGGGCCGGGCATCAGCAGCTCGTCCTCGTCGTCGTCCATGCCGTCGGGCAGGTCGAGGAAGGTGTACGGGGGGCGCAGCGGCTCCCCCGCGGCGACGGCGGAGTGGGCGCCCAGGTCGTTGCCCCCCGAGGAGGGGTCCGCGCCGAAGGGGTCGCGCGCGGGCTGCTCCCCGCCCGGGGCGTGCGCTCCGTTCGGGGACTGCTGCGCGCCGTCGGCGGCGAGCGGCAGCTCGGTCAGCCCCCCTGCCGGGACGTGGCCGGTATCGCTCATGTCACTAGCTCCTTCCAGGGCCGCGTGGCGTCCTTGGCGGCGCGATCACAGACCGCAGCACCCATCTGTTTCCGGTCCTCGCCTCGCTGCGACGAACCGGCAGGCACCGGTCTGCTCCTCAACAACAACGACTGAACCCGGGCAATCGGCACGATCGCCCGGGACATACCGGCATTCTCCCGTTCCGCCCGGCCCAGGGGCGCACCCGCACGCCGACTCGACGTGTGGTCTGCGCCACGTTCGGCAGCTGTCCCAACAGCTGTCTCGACCACTGGACGGCCGGTCCGTGAGAACCAGGCGTCAGCCTACCGGCCACCACCGACACAGCCGTCAGCGGTCGCCCCAGAGGACCACCGCCGGGGTCGCCGGGCCGAGCGAATGCCCGCTCTGGCCCGGCATGTTGACCAGCGGCGATGCCTGCAGCAGCGCCCCGTCGACGGAGTAGCCGACCTCGGTGAAGGCCCGGCGTGCCTCCTCCACCTCCCGCAGGCCGCGGGGCAGCACGACGATCCGCTCCGGGCGGCGGCCCAGGCAGGCGCGCAGGATCTCCGCGCCGCCGCGCACCAGCACCACGTCCGGCTCGGGCAGGTCGGCGAGCACGGCCGGGGCGGTGCCCTGCACCGTCTGCAGTTCCACGCCGTGGCGACGGGCGCTGACGTCCAGCCGGGCACAGGCGTCGCCGTCGCGGTCCACGGCGATCACGGCGGCGCCGCCGCGGGCCGCGTCGAGGGAGACCGAGCCGCGGCCGGCGCCCACGTCCCAGAGCAGGTCCCCGGGTCTGGCACCGAGCCGGGCCAGCACCAGTGCCCGTACCGCGGCCGGGAGTTCGTCCGGCTCCTGAGACGCCACAGCCGGCGACGCCCCGGCTTGAGAGACTCCGGTTTGAGAGGCTCCAGCCTGTGACCCTCCGGCCGGGGACGGCTCGGCGGCCCAGCCGCGCCCGGGGCCGGGGTAGTCCAGCGGACGTCCGGCGATCCAGCCCGACGGCGGTACCGGACCGCGTGCGCTGCCGCCGCCGAGCACCAGCACCACGTTGGGGTCCCGCCACAGGTGGTCCGGGACCCGGTCCGAGGTGAGCATCGAGATGTCCTCGTCCGGGGTGCCCATCGCCTCGCAGATGACGAAGGTGCGGTGCACGTCACGCAGCATCAGCGCGAGCTCGGAGGGACCGGCCCCGGGAGAGGTCAGCACGGCGACCTTGGGGTGCGCACGACAGACGTTGACTGCCCGTCGCAGCCCGCGGCCGTGGGTGCTGACCACCTGGGCGTCGTCCCAGGGCATCCCGGCGCGGGCGAAGGCCGCGGCGACCGAGGAGACCGCCGGCAGCACCTCCAGCTCCAGCCCGTACTCCGGGCGGCGCAGGGTGCGCACCACCCCGAAGAACCCGGGGTCGCCCTCGGCCACCACGACGGCGGTGCCGCGGTGGTCGGCGACCCGCCGGGCGACGAGTTCGACGCTGCCGAGCGCCATCCGGTCGGCGCCGGCCGGGATGGTGAGGTTCTGCAGCTGGTAGCTGCCGCCGGCGACCAGCGTCGCCGCGTCCAGGGCTGCCTGCGCTGTCTGCGAGAGCGGTGATCCGTCCCAGCCGATCACCGTGACCCGGTCGGCCATCGAGGCTGCTCCCCCTCATGCTCATGCGCTGTCGACATGGCTGATGCTGTGACTGGTGCCGCTGCTCCTGCCGCGACCGGCGCCGTGAACTCGTACGGACGCGCGGTCGGGGTGATCGACGGCACCAGGCGAGAGTAGCCGTTCCGTCACCAGTTCGGGTCGGTCCAGTTGGGGTCGGGGGCGTCCGGGGAGTGGCCGTCGAGCCCGTCGAGGTCCTCGGGCAGCAGGCTCCAGAGGATGAGGTCGCTGCGGGACCGGCCGGGCTGCTCGCCGTCGCGGGTGATCCAGGCGTTGCGGAGCACGCCCTCGCTGATACAGCCGATCTTCTGGGCGACCTGCTGGGCCGCGGAGTTACCGGCTGCCGTGCGCAGCTCAAGACGCTCGAACCGCTGGTCCTCGAACAGCCAGTGTGCGACGCCGAGCAGCGATTCGGCGGCGTAGCCCTCGCCGCGCGCCCAGGGGGCGGTGACGACGGTGGCCTCGGTGGCCCGCAGCCGCCAGTCGGTGCCGCGCAGCCGGACGCTGCCGACCAGCCGCTGGGTGAGGAACTCGTGGACCGCGAGCACGATGCCGCGGCCCTGGGTGCGCACGGCGGGGGCGCCCAGCGAGACCCAGTGCCGGGCGTCCTCGACGGTGTAGCAGGGCGGGACGGTGGTCCAGATCCGGACCAGCTCGTCGCTCATCATGTCGGCGAGCGCGGGGACGTCCTCCGGTTCGAACGCGCGCAGCACCAGCCTGTCGGTGCTGATCGAGATCTCGGGAAAACTGGACGTCATCACCACGGCTCCTGGTCTGTCGCCGCTCCGCTGCGGGGCTGCTGGAACGATCATGCGGCAGGAGGGGGGCTCCCGTCACCCCTTGGGTCCGGCGCGCCGGAACCGAGGGGTGACGGGAGGTCAGCTGCGGCGGGTCAGAAGGCCGGCAGCACCGAGCCGTGGAAGGTGCTCTCGATGTACTGCCTCACCTGCGGGGAGTGCAGCAGTGCGGCGAGCTTGAGCACGCGCGGGTCGTTCTGCTCCCCGTTCTTCACCGCCAGGATGTTGGCGTAGGGGTTGCCGGCCGCCTTCTCCAGCAGCAGCGCGTCGGCGGCGGGCTTGAGCCCGGCGTCCAGCGCGTAGTTGCCGTTGATGACCGCCGCGTCGACGTCGTCGAGCGAACGCGGCAGCTGCGCGGCGTCGAGTTCCTTCCACTGCAGGTGCCTGGGGTTGGCCGTGACGTCGGCCGGGGTGGCGCTGGTGCCGGCCCCGCTCCTCAGGGTGATCAGGCCGTTGTCGGCCAGCAGCTTCAGGGCGCGGCCCTCGTTGGTGGCGTCGTTGGGCAGCGCCACGGTCGCGCCGTCGGCGAGCGCCGCCGCGGACTTGACCTTGTGGGAGTAGAGGCCGAGCGGCTCCAGGTGGACCGTCTCGACCGAGACCAGGTCGGTGCCGTGGGTCTTGTTGAAGTCGGTGAGGTACGGCACGTGCTGGAAGTAGTTGGCGTCGGCCGAACCGTCCTGCACGGCGGTGTTGGGGGTGACGTAGTCGGTGACGACCTTCACGTCCAGCTTGAGCCCGGCCTTGGCCGCGAGGTTCTTCTCGATGTACTCGAGGATCTGCGCGTGCGGGGTGGGGCTGGCGACGACGACCAGGGGCTGGTCCGCCCTGGCGGCGCTGCTGCCGCTGCCAGACGAGCCGCAGGCGGCGAGGGTGAGGCCCAGGGCGCCGGTGACGAGAACGGTGGTGACCTTCAGGGAAGTACGCACGAAAAGTGCCCTTTCTTGCTTTCGATCTCTTGCGGTAATGAGGTGGTGCGGTAATGAGGTGGTGGGGTAATGAGGTGGTGGGGTCAGCCGGCCCGGCGGTGGTCCAGGCGGCGGGCGACCAGGTCGCCGAGCAGTTGGATCACCGTGACCAGGACGATCAGTTCGACCGCGATGACGACCATGAAGCCGGTCTCGAAGCGCATGTAGCCGTAGTTGACGGCCAGCGTGCCGAGCCCGCCGCCGCCGACCGTGCCGGCCATCGCCGAGTAGCCGATCAGTGCGATCACGGTCGTGGTCAGCGCGGACACCAGGGTCGGCAGCGCCTCGGGCAGCAGCGCCTTGCGCACCACCGTCCAGGTGGAGCCGCCCATCGCCCGGACCGCCTCGACCAGCCCGCCGTCCACCTCGCGGACGGCGCTCTCGACCAGCCGGGCGAAGAACGGGATCGCGCCGACGGCCAGCGGCACGGTGGCGGCCTGCCAGCCGAGGGTGGTGCCGACGACCCAGCGGGTGAACGGGATGATGGCCACCATCAAGATGACGAACGGCAGCGACCGGCCCACGTTGACGACCGCGCCGATCAGCTTGTTCACGGCCTGGTTGCGCAGCGGGCCGTCCCGGCCGGTGAGCACCAGCAGCACGCCGAGCGGGAGCCCGGCCAGCACGGTGACCAGGGCGGCGAGGCCGACCATCCAGAGCGTCTCCTGGGTGGCCTGCTGCAGCAGCGGCTGCATGTCCTGCCAGGTCATGCCGCCACCTCCGCCTCGGTGCGTGCGTCAGCGTCAGCTGTGCCGGCGTCAGCGGCCGGGCCGCCGGTACCGCCGACCTCGACCTGCAGGCCCTGCTCGCGCAGGAAGCCGATGGGCACCACGTTCTCCTCGTAGGTTCCGGGCAGGCCCACCCGCATCCGGCCGACCTGGCGTCCGCCGATGGTCTCCACGGCCGCGCCGAGGATGGTGATGTCGACGTTGTAGGTGCGCGCGAGATGCGAGATGACCGGCTGCGCGGTGGCGTCGCCGTGGAAGGTGATCTCCAGCACGGTCCCCACGGCGGCAGCTTCTCCGGCGGCGGCTTCTCCGGCGGCGGCTTCTCCGGCGGCGGACGGCTCCGGGGCGGCGCCCAGCGGGAACAGCTCGCGGGCGAGCCGGGAGCCGGGGGCGGCCAGCAGCTCGCCCAGGGTGCCGGACTCCACGATCCGGCCGCCGCGCATCAGCGCCGCCGAGTCGCAGACCGACTTGATCACCTCCATCTCATGGGTGATCAGCAGCACGGTCAGGCCCAGCCGCCGGTTCAGGTCGCGCAGCAGGGTCAGCACCGAGCGGGTGGTCTCCGGGTCGAGTGCCGAGGTCGCCTCGTCGCAGAGCAGCACCTTGGGGTCGCCGGCCAGCGCGCGGGCGATGCCGACGCGCTGCTTCTGGCCGCCGGACAGCTGTGCCGGGTAGGCACCGGCCTTGTCGCCCAGGCCCACCAGTTCCAGCAGCTCGGCGGCACGGCGGGCCCGGGCGCGCCGGTCCAGGCCGCTGATCTCCAGCGGCAGTTCGACGTTCTCCCGCACGGTCCGCCGGCCCAGCAGGTTGAAGTGCTGGAAGACCAAGCCGATGGCGCTCCGGGCCTCGCGCAGCTCGCGGTTGGCACGGTCGCCGCGCGAGGCCAGCGCGGTGAGGTCGCGGCCGTCGACGGTGACGGTGCCGGAGCTGGGCCGCTCCAGCAGGTTCACGCAGCGGATGAGGGTGCTCTTGCCCGCTCCGCTGGTGCCGACGACGCCGTACACCTCGCCCTCGCGGACGTGCAGGTCGACGCCGTCCAGAGCGGCCGTCTCCCGGCCGTGGGAGCGGTAGACCTTGGTCAGGTCAGTGGTGGTGATCACAGGGAGGTCCGTGGGTCTGGCGCGCACGGCGAAAGGGCCCGGCGCGGGATGGACAGATCAGGGGGTGCGAGAAGGTGCGGGAGGCACTCGTACGCCGCCGGAACGCGCGCTACAGGGATCAGCGGCGGTACGGGAACGGCGGGGTACGCGTGGCGGGGCTCAGGCCCTCAGCAGCAGGCGCACATTCGACACATACGCAGACAGCGACCACCGGCCGGCATGGCGCCGGTCGGGAGCATGGTCGTGTGCGTGGTCATGGGGACAAGTAAAACAGAAGGTACGGAGATCACCCAAACGGACATGTCGCCCCGGCCGAAGCGGCCGGGGCGACACGGTGTTCAGAGAGGGAGCCGGCGGAGGAACGGTCAGGCGGTGGCCGCGAGCTGCGGCACCGGCTTCTCCATGGCGACGAAGCTGAGCCGGCCGGACACCTCCTCAACCTCCGTCTGCCGGTAGCCCAGCCGCTGGTAGAGGCGCAGATTGCCGATGCTGCGGTGCCCGGTGAACAGCCGGTAGGCCCGTACCGGCTGGTCGCCGGCCGCCAGCGTCTGCTCCATCGCGCGCACCAGGCGGGTGCCGAGCCCATGGCGCTGCATCCGGGGGTGCACGCAGAGGCGGCCTATGCGCCCCACGCCGTCGGCGTCCATCCAGCCGCGGACGCTGCCGACGACTTCGTCACCCAGTCGGGCGACCAGCACATGACGCTCCTTCAACTCGGTCCGAAGACTGTCCAGAGTCTGGGTCAGTGGCTCGATGCCCCAGTCCCCGTACAGCTCGGCCTCGCTCTGGTAGCAGAGGAACTGGAGTTTCAGGATCCGCTCGGCGTCGTCCTCGGTGGCGATCGAGGTGGTCACGCTCATGCCCATGCGCGCTTTCCTCCCTTTCTGTGTACTCCGGCCGCGAGGATGAGGGGATGCGGACCGGATTGCCCTGACCGGAGGTGGGTCGGCCCCGACGGCGACAGCCGACCGGACCGGGCGTACGTTTCACTGCCCATTACCCATTCGTTCCCCACTTCCAACCTTCGATTCAGCGGCATAGTGGAGACCGCAGGGTTCGATCTTCATGCTCGATCATCACTCATCCGGACGAGGGCACCGACCTTGGGGGACCCATATGACAGCCGACCCGACAGTCGCGCAAGCCGACGTCCTCGTCGTCGGTGCCGGACCGACCGGTCTGCTGCTCGCCGGGGACCTCGCCGCGGCAGGGCTGAAAGTCACCCTGCTGGAGCAACGCGCCGAGGAGTCGAACCTCACCCGGGCGTTCGCCGTGCACGCCCGCAGCCTGGAGCAGCTGGACGCGCGTGATCTCGCCGACGAGCTGATCGCCACCGGCACCGCGCTGGGCTCGCTGCAGATCTTCGGCAGGCTCACGGTGGACCTGTCGACGCTGCCGTCCCGCTTCCCGTTCGTGCTGATCACCCCGCAGTCCAACACCGAGCGGCTGCTGGAGCGCCGGGCGCTGGCGGCCGGGGTGGTCCTGGTGCGCGGTGCCCGGGTGGTCGGGCTGCGCCAGGACTCCGAGGGCGTGGAACTGGACGCCGAGCCCCGGGGCGCCGATCCGGTCCCCGGCACGGACCCGGCCCCGGTGCGCTACCGCGCCCGCTACGCGGTGGGCGCGGACGGGGTCCGCAGCACCGTCCGCGAGCTGCTCGGGATCGCCTTCCCCGGCCAGGCCGTGGTCAACTCGGTGATGCTGGCCGACGTCCGCCTGGAGCACGCCCCGGACGAGCTGCTCTCGGTCGGGGCCAACGAGCAGGGCTTCGCCTTCGTGGCCCCGTTCGGCGACGGCTGGTACCGGGTGGTGGCCTGGGACCGGGACCGGCAGCTGCCCGACGGCGCGCCGGTGGAACTGGCCGAGGTCCGGTCGCTGGCCGGGCGGGTGCTGGGCGACGACTACGGCATGCACGACGCCCGCTGGCTGTCCCGGTTCCACAGCGACGAGCGGCAGGCGCCGTCCTACCGCGAGGGACGGGTGTTCCTGGCCGGGGACGCCGCGCACTGCCACTCCCCGGCCGGTGGCCAGGGCCTGAACACCGGCCTCCAGGACGCGGCGAACCTGAGCTGGAAGCTGGCCGCCGCCGTCCAGGGCTGGGCGCCGCCCGGGCTGCTGGACAGCTACCAGACCGAACGTCACCCGGTCGGCCGTAGGGTGCTGCGCACCTCGGGCGGGCTGATCCGGGTCGCCCTGGCGCAGACCACCACCACCCGGGTGCTGCGCGGAGCCGTCTCCGCGCTGGCCGACCGGCTCACACCGCTGGCCCGGCGCGGCGGACGGGCCGTCTCCGGCATCGACGTCTCCTACGCGGCGCACGCCCCCAGGGGCGCGCACCCGCTGACCGGGCGCCGGATCCCGGACCTCAGGCTCGCCACGCCGAGGGAGCACGACCCGGCCCGCCTGCACGAGGCGCTCAGGGGCGGCACCTTCGTGCTGGTGGGCGCGAACCCGGAGCGTGGCGCGAAGTGGGCCGGGGCGGGCCGGCTGACCTGCGTGGTCCCGGCCGGCGGGCTCGGCACCACGGTGCTGGTGCGCCCCGACGGCTACGCGGCCTGGGCCGCGGAACACCCCAGCCCGGAGGCCACCGCGATGGCGCTCAGGAGTCACCTCGGGGCGGTTCCGGCGCCGTGACCGGTCCGGCCCCCGGCAGCACGGCCGGCAGCACCACCGGCCGAAGCGACCCCGGATGCCAGTCCGGGCCCAGCGACCGGCGCAGGCAGTTCAGGCAGCGGGACCGGGTCGGCCCGATGCTGCCGCGCGGCATGCCCAGCTCCTCCACCAGCTCCTGGTAGCTGTACGGGGGCTGCGCCAGCAGCGCCGTCAGCAGGGCCGGGCAGCGCGCGGGCAGCCGGGCCACCATGGCGCGCAGCTCGGCGTCCCGCTCACCGGCCAGGGCCAGCTCCTCCGGCGACCCGCCGCAGGCCCGGGGCGGGGTCAGGCCGACCGGGTGCTCCGCACCGTGGACCGTCGAGAGGTCCCGGAACTCCTGCAGCGTCAGCGCCCGCAGCAGCGACACCGGATCGGACACCGGCGGCGCGGCGGCGGCGCGCAGCCAGACCTGCTGTTCCCAGTCCTCCCGGTCCTCCAGTGCGAGGCCGTGCGCCCGGGCGACGGCCTGCAGCAGGCCGAGGAAGAACTTCCGCAGCGTGGGATCGGCGGCTGACGGCATACGCGGCTCCGGGTGGCTCGGCGCGAATGGATCACCCCAGCAGACGTCCGCAGCTGCGCCGACCGATCCCGTCACCGGCCCGGACCACCCGCACGAGTGACCTCCCGACGACGCCGCGGGCATCCGGCCGCACCCCGCGCCCCGCCGCGCCGACGCCGTCGGTCGGCAGTCGCCCCGCCCAGCACCCGCCGGCACCGAATCGCGCGCCCCCGACCACCCGCCTCTGCAACACCTCCGGGCGCGGACCCCGCCCCCCGCAACGCCGGCGGCGCGGGCCCGGCGGTTCGCCGGTCCCGCGCCGTCGCCGGTCCGCACTACTTCCTCGCGGCGACCCACTCCTGCTGGACCGCCAGGTCGGCCTTGACCTCGGCCAGCTGCACCGCGACCGCGGACGGCGCGGTGCCGCCGCGTCCGTCGCGCGAGGCGATCGCGCCGTGCACCGTGAGCACCTCGCGCACCTGCGGCGTCAACGAGGGGGAGATCTCCGCGAACTGCTCGTCCGTCAGATCCGACAGCTCCAGGCCGCGCGGCTCGCAGAACTTCACGCAGGCGCCGGCCACCTCGTGCGCGACCCGGAACGGGGTGCCCTGCTTGACCAGCCACTCGGCGATGTCGGTGGCGAGCGAGAACCCGGCCGGGGCCAGTTCCTCCAGCCGCTCCTCGTGCACGGTGAGGGTCGCCATCATCCCGGTGAACGCCGGCAGCAGCACCTCCAGCGTGTCGCAGGAGTCGAACACCGGCTCCTTGTCCTCCTGCAGGTCCCGGTTGTAGGCCAGCGGCAGCGCCTTGAGCGTCGCCAGCAGGCCGGTCAGGTTGCCGATCAGGCGTCCCGACTTGCCCCGCGCCAGCTCGGCGATGTCCGGGTTCTTCTTCTGCGGCATGATCGAGGAACCGGTGGAGAAGGCGTCGTGCAGCGTGATGAAGCCGAACTCCCTGGTGTTCCAGATGATCACCTCCTCCGCGATCCGGGAGAGGTTGACGCCGATCATCGCGGTGACGAAGGCGAACTCCGCGACATAGTCGCGGGAGGCGGTGCCGTCGATGGAGTTGGCCGCGGAGCCGCCCTCGAAGCCGAGTTCGGCGGCGACGAACTGCGGGTCCAGGCCCAGCGAGGAGCCGGCGAGGGCGCCCGAGCCGTAGGCCGACACGGCGGTACGGGTGTCCCACTGCCGCAGCCGCTCGGCGTCCCGGCCCAGGGCCTGGACGTGGGCCAGCACATGGTGCGCGAACAGCACCGGCTGGGCGTGCTGCAGGTGCGTCCGTCCGGGCATGGCCGTGTTCGGGTGCGCCTCGGCCAGGCCCACCAGGGCCTGCTGCAGGTCCAGGATCAGGCCGCCGATGATCCGGGCGTGGTCCCGGAGGAACATCCGTCCCAGGGTGGCGATCTGGTCGTTGCGCGAGCGCCCGGCGCGGAGCTTGCCGCCGAGGTCGGGCCCGATGCGCTCCAGCAGTCCGCGCTCCAGGGCGGAATGCACGTCCTCGTCGGCGACCGTACCGGTGAAGGCGCCTGACGCGACGTCGGCGAGCAGGACGGTCAGGCCGTCCAGCATCCGGACGAGCTCGCCGTCGGAGAGCAGCCCGGCCCGGTGCAGCACCGTGGCGTGGGCCCTGGACCCGGCGATGTCGTAGGGCGCGAGCCGCCAGTCGAAGTGCACCGAGGCGGACAGTGCCGCCAGTGCCTCGGAGGGGCCGTCGGCGAACCGCGCGCCCCACATCCGTACGTTGTCGTTGCTCATCGCCGCATCAGCCCAGGTCGCGCTTGGCCGCGATCTTCGAGGACATGCCGAAGATCTCGATGAAGCCCTTGGACAGCGACTGGTCGAAGGTGTCGCCGGTGTCGTAGGTGGCGAGGTTGAAGTCGTAGAGCGACTCGCTCGACTTGCGGCCGTTGACCACGGCGCGACCGCCGTGCAGGACCATCCGGATCTCGCCGGTGACATGCTGGTTGGCCTCGTTCACGAAGCCGTCCAGAGCCCGCTTGAGCGGGGAGAACCACAGGCCGTCGTAGACCAGTTCGGCCCAGCGCTGCTCCACCTGCCGCTTGTAGCGGGCGAGTTCGCGCTCGACGGTGACGTTCTCCAGCGCCTGGTGCGCGGTGATCAGCGCGATCGCGCCGGGGGCCTCGTAGATCTCCCGGGACTTGATGCCGACCAGCCGGTCCTCGACCATGTCCAGCCGGCCGATGCCCTGCGCACCGGCGCGCTTGTTGAGCTCCTCGATGGCCTGGAGCATCGTCACCTTGCGGCCGTCGATGGCGACCGGGACACCGGCCTCGAAGCTGATGACGACCTCGTCGGCCTCCCGCGCGGCGGCGGGGTCCTGGGTGTACTCGTAGACGTCCTCGATCGGGGCGTTCCAGATGTCCTCGAGGAAGCCGGTCTCCACCGCGCGGCCGAAGACGTTCTGGTCGATCGAGTAGGGGTTCTTCTTGGTGGTGACGATCGGGAGGTTCTTGGCCTCGGCGAAGGCGATCGCCTTGTCGCGGGTCATCGCGTAGTCGCGCACCGGCGCGATGCAGGTCAGGCCGGGGGCCAGCGAGTTGATGCCGACCTCGAAGCGGACCTGGTCGTTGCCCTTGCCGGTGCAGCCGTGGGCGACGGTGCCGGCGCCGTGCTTCTTCGCGGCGGCGACCAGGTGCTTGACGATGACCGGCCGCGAGAGCGCGGACACCAGCGGGTACTGGCCCTGGTAGAGCGCGTTGGCCTTGAGCGCCGGCAGGCAGTACTCGTCGGCGAACTCCTGCCGCGCGTCGGCGACCTCGGCCTCGACCGCACCGCAGTCCAGCGCCCGCTGGCGGATCGCGTCCAGGTCCTCGCCGCCCTGGCCGACGTCGACCGCGACGGCGATGACCTCGGCGCCGGTCTCCTCGGCGATCCAGCCGATGCAGACGGACGTGTCCAGACCGCCCGAGTAGGCGAGTACGACGCGCTCGGTCATGGCTATCTCCATTCAGGGTGCGTAGCAGTTCAGGGGCGCTGCATGCGGTGCGGGCTTCATGCGGTGCTTGGAATAATTATGCACGCTCCCGTATGGAAATCAAACGCGAAGCGGCATGAAACGCGACGCGGCACGCGAAGCAGGACCCTGCTGCCTCAGGCGGGGTAGCGGTGGAAGGCGACCGTGGGAATGGGGAAGCCCAGCGGCTCGGGCAGCGGGATGGGCTGCCCGAACGCGCCCTTCGCATGTTCGCGCACGTCCTCGGGAATGTCCTCGCCGAGAGCGATCGCGACGTCGGGACGGGGCCGGTCGGCCGGGCCGATGGCGATGCCGCGCCCGGAGAACGCCTCGAACGGCTCGGGCACGGTCCGCACGAAGACGCGGCCCGGAACGTCATGCAGATGCGTGGCATTCGCCTGCATGACGATCCGCGAGTCCAGCAGCTCGGCCCAGGCCCCGCTCGGCAGCTCCAGCTCGTTCCACAGCCGCTGGATCTCGCGTTCCTCGTCGCCCTCGTAGCTCATGTCCCCACGCTAGTAGCGCCCACGGCCGATTCCCCGGACGGCAGATGCCGTCCGTCCGCGCGCCCGAGCCGGTGCCGACCGGGTCAGGACTGGGCCATCTGGAGGAGGCGGTCGGCGAGGGCCTGGCCGCCGGAGGGGTCGCGGCTGATGAGGAGGACGGTGTCGTCGCCGGCGATGGTGCCGATTATCTCGTGCAGGCCGGACTGGTCGATGGCGGAGGCCAGGAACTGGGCCGCGCCGGGCGGGGTGCGCAGCACCACCAGGTTGCCGGAGGCGGTGGCGGAGACCATCAGTTCGGAGGCGAGCCTGGCCAGCCTGCCCTCGTTGCCGGACTCCCCCACCGGGGCCTGCGGGGTGCGGTCCCCGCCCTCCGCCGGGACGGCGTAGATCAGCGCGCCGTCCCGGTTGCGGATCTTGACCGCGCCCAGCTCGTCCAGGTCCCGGGACAGCGTGGCCTGGGTCACCGCGAGCCCGTCGTCCGCGAGCAGTTTGGCCAACTGGCTCTGCGAGCGGATGGGCTGACGGGTCAGCAGGTCCACGATGCGACGGTGCCGGGCTGTCCGCGTCTGCGGCAGCTGGGACACCGGTCCGGTGGCGCCGGAGTCTGCGTGGGCATCGGTCATGGGTCAGGAAGCCTCTCGTACGGAGCGCAGGATGCCGGGGAGCACGGCGAGGAAGGCGTCCGCGTCCCGCTCGGTGAGGATAAGCGGCGGGGCGATCCGGACCACGTCCGGGACGGCCGCGTTGACCAGGAACCCGGCCCGCTGCGCGGCGGCCTGGACCTGCGCGGACAGCGGTCCGGTGAGCACGATGCCGAGCAGCAGACCCGCGCCCCGGACGTGGTCCACCAGCGGGTCGCCGACGGCCTCGACGCCGGTGCGCAGCCGCTCCCCCACCTTGGCGACCTGGTCCAGCAGGCCCTCGGACTCGATGGTGTCCAGGACCGCCAGCGCGGCCGCGCAGACCACCGGGTTGCCGGAGAAGGTGCTGCCGTGGTGGCCCGGGTGCAGCAGTCCGGCGGCGTCGCCGAAGGCGAGGGTCGCGCCGATCGGCAGGCCGCCGCCCAGGCCCTTGGCCAGGGTGACCACGTCCGGGTCGACCCCGTCGAAGGCCTGGTGGGCGAACCAGTGGCCGGTGCGGCCGATGCCGGTCTGGATCTCGTCCAGCACCAGCAGGGTGCCGGTGGCGCGGGTGATCTCGCGGGCCGCGCGCAGGTAGCCGGCCGGTGGCACGACCACCCCGTTCTCGCCCTGCACCGGTTCCAGGATGACCAGCGCGGTGTCGGTGGTGACCGCGGCCCGCAGCGCCTCCACGTCCCCGAACGGCACATGGGTGACGTCACCGGGCAGCGGCCGGAACGGGTCCTGCTTGCCGGGCTGGGCGGTCAGCGCCAGGGCGCCCATGGTCCGGCCGTGGAAGCCGCCCTGGGCGGAGACCATGTGGGTGCGGCCGGTGAGCCGTCCCATCTTGAAGGCGGCCTCGTTGGCCTCGGCGCCGGAGTTGGAGAAGTAGACCCGGCCGTCGGGGCGTCCGTCCAGGGCGACCAGCCGCTCCGCGAGCGTCACCGTGGTCTCGGTGAAGAAGAAGTTGGAGATGTGCCCGAGGGTGGCGATCTGCTCGCTGACGGCCGCGACGATCGCCGGGTGGGCGGTGCCGAGGGCGTTGACGGCGATGCCGCCCAAGAGGTCGGTGTAGCGCTTGCCGTCGGCGTCCCACAGGTGCACGCCCTCGCCGCGGACCAGCGGGATCCGCGGGGTGCCGAAGTTGTTCATCAGGGTGTGCTGCCAGCGGGCGGTCAGCTCCTGGCTGTTCGTCGTGCCGGCGTTCGTCATGCGAGGCCCCCGGTGATGAGCGGTTCGGTGTCGGTCTCGGCGTCGGGCACGACCATGGTGCCGATGCCCTCGTCGGTGAAGATCTCCAGCAGCAGGCTGTGCTGGACCCGCCCGTCGAGCACGCGGGCGGTGCCCACGCCCTCCCGCACGGCGCGCAGGCAGCCCTCCATCTTCGGCAGCATCCCACTGGCCAGCGTGGGCAGCATCTTCTCCAGCTCGGACGCGCTGAGCTGGCTGATCACGTCGTCGCTGGCGGGCCAGTCGGCGTAGAGGCCCTCGACGTCGGTGAGCACCACCAGCATCTCGGCGTCCAGGGCCACCGCCATCGCGGCCGCGGCGGTGTCGGCGTTGATGTTGTAGACATGGCCGTCGCCGCCGCGGGCGATCGAGGAGATGACCGGGATCCGGCCGTCCGCGAGCAGGGCGTTGACCGCGCCCGGCTCGACATGGGCGATGTCGCCGACCAGGCCGATGTCCACCGGCTCCCCGTCCACCTGGGCGTAGCGTTTGACGGCGGTCATGGTGTGGGCGTCCTCGCCGGTCATGCCGACCGCGAAGGGGCCGTGGTCGTTGAGCAGCCCGACCAGCTCGCGCTGGACCTGGCCGGCCAGCACCATCCGGACCACGTCCATGGTCTCCGGGGTGGTGACCCGCAGTCCGGCGGTGAAGGAGGACTCCAGGCCCAGCCGGTCCAGCTGGGCGCTGATCTGCGGGCCGCCGCCGTGCACGATGACCGGGCGCAGCCCGGCGTAGCGCAGGAAGACGATGTCCTGGGCGAAGGCCCGCTTCAGCGCCTCGTCGACCATGGCGTTGCCGCCGAACTTGACCACCACGGTCTTGCCGTGGAAGCGCTCCAGCCAGGGCAGCGCCTCGACCAGGGTGAGCGCCTTGGGCAACGCGGTGTTGTTGCGGGCCTGTTCGCCCTTGGGTGCGAGCTGCACGATCATCAGTCCTCAGCTGGAGTAGGCGCTGTTCTCATGGACGTAGTCGGCGGTGAGGTCGTTGGTCCAGACGGTGGCGGCGGCCGTACCCGCGTGCAGGTCGGCGGTGATCACGACCTGACGGTCCTTCATGCCGACCAGGTCGCGGTCCTCGCCGACGCTGCCGCCCCTGCAGACCCAGACGCCGTTGATGGCGACGTCGAGCGCGTCGGGGTCGAAGGCGGCGGCGGTGGTGCCGATCGCGGCGAGCACCCGGCCCCAGTTGGGGTCCTCGCCGTGGATGGCGCACTTGAGCAGGTTGTTGCGGGCGACGGTTCGGGCCACGTCGACGGCCTCGGCCTCGGTGGCGGCGTTGACCACGTCGATCCGGATGTCCTTGCTGGCGCCCTCGGCGTCGCCGACCAGCTGCAGCGCGAGGTCGGCGCAGACGGTGCGGACCGCCTCGGCGAAGTCGTCCTGGGCCGGCGTCACCCCGCTGGCGGCGGAGGCCAGCAGCAGCACGGTGTCGTTGGTGGACATGCAGCCGTCGGAGTCGACCCGGTCGAAGGTGGTCCGGGTGGCGGCGCGCAGGGCGGCGTCGGTGGCGGCGCTGTCGACGTCCGCGTCGGTGGTCAGCACCACCAGCATGGTGGCCAGGCCGGGCGCGAGCATGCCGGCGCCCTTGGCCATGCCGCCGACGGTCCAGCCGTCCCGGTGGGTCACCGCGCTGGTCTTGTGGACGGTGTCGGTGGTCTTGATGGCGATGGCGGCGGCCTCGCCGCCGTCCGCGCCGAGCGCGGCGGCGGCGGTGTCCACCCCGGTCAGCAGCAGGTCCATCGGCAGCCGGATGCCGATCAGGCCGGTGGAGGCGACGGCGACCTCGGCCGCCTCGACGCCGAGCGCGGCGGCGACCTTCTCGGCGGTGGCGTGGGTGTCCTGGAAGCCCAGCGGACCGGTGCAGGCGTTGGCGCCACCGGAGTTGAGCACCACCGCGGCCAGCCGCCCGGCCCGCAGCACCTGCTCGGACCAGAGCACCGGAGCGGCCTTGACCCGGTTGGAGGTGAAGACGCCGGCGGCGGCCCGCCCGGGACCGTCGTTGACCACCAGAGCCAGGTCGGGGGTGCCGGAGGCCTTGATCCCGGCGGTGACGCCGGCCGCGCGGAAGCCCTGGGCCGCGGTCACTCCGACGCCGGCTACAGGGGTGAGGGGGCTGGTCACGGTGCGACTCCAGTCTGCGGGAGGCCGAGCTCCTCGGGGAGGCCGAGGGCGATGTTCATGCTCTGCACGGCGCCGCCGGCCGTGCCCTTGGTGAGGTTGTCGATGGCACTGACCACGGTGATCCGCCCGACCGCGGGATCGAGCGCCACCTGCACCAGGGCGTGGTTGGAGCCCAGCACGGCAGCGGTGGACGGCCACTGACCCTCCGGGAGCAGGTGCGCGAAGGGCTCGTCGGCGTAGTGGGCGGTGTAGGCGGCGCGGACCTGTTCGGCGGTCACGCCCGGCCTGGCCCTGACGCTGCAGGTGGCCAGGATGCCCCGGGACATCGGCGCGAGGGTGGGGGTGAACGAGACCGCGACCCGCTCCCCGGCGACCGCGCTCAGGTTCTGGGTCATCTCCGGGGTGTGCCGGTGCACGCCGCCGACCCCGTACGGGCTCATGCTGCCCATGACCTCGCTGCCGAGCAGGTGGGTCTTCGCGGCCTTGCCCGCGCCGGAGGTGCCGGAGGCCGCGACGACGACCGCCTCGGGCTCGGCGAGTCCGGCCGCGTAGGCGGGGATCAGCGCCAGGGTGACGGCGGTGGGGTAGCAGCCGGGGACGGCGATGCGCTTGCTGCCCTTGAGCGCCTCGCGCGCCCCGGGCAGCTCCGGCAGACCGTACGGCCAGGTGCCGGCGTGGGGGCTGCCGTAGAAGGTCTCCCAGTCGGCCGGGTCGTTCAGCCGGAAGTCCGCCCCGCAGTCGACGACCAGCACCTCGTCGCCGAGCTGCTCGGCGACGGCGGCGGACTGGCCGTGCGGCAGACCGAGGAACACCACGTCGTGCCCGGCCAGCGCCTCCTGGCTGGTGGGCTGCAGTACCCGGTCGGCCAGCGGCAGCAGATGGGGCTGGAGCTCGCCCAGGCGGGTGCCGGCGTTGCCGCCGCCGGTGAGCGCGCCGATCTCGATCCGGGGGTGGTTCAGCAGCAGGCGCAGCACCTCGCCCCCCGCGTAGCCGCTCGCCCCTGCCACCGCTGCTCTGAACGTCGTGCCGGCCCCAGGCGGGAATGCCATGACTCCTCCTCCGTCGGGATAACTATACGAAGGAAGGCACATTCATGCAATCAGACATCGTCGGACAGGCGTCGTCAGGCGTGCGAGCGCAGCGGGTCCCCGGGCCCGTAGGGGCGCAGCCGCAGGGTCCGGGCGTCGAACTCGCTGATCGCCCCGGCCTGCTCCAGCAGTTCGCCGATGTTGTCCTGGCCCAGGTGCAGGAACCGGCCGTGCAGCAGGTCCAGCCGCCCGCGCGCCGCGTCCACCACGGTGGAGACCAGCAGCGGGATGCTGCCCCAGTGCACCATGTCGGAAAACATCGGCATGCCCGCGGTCATCTCGGTGGCCACCGCCCCCGGACTGACGTCCAGCACGGTCACCCCGTGCGGCCGCAGCGGACCGGCCACGTTGTCGCTGAGCCGCAGCAGCGCGGCCTTGGACGTCGCGTACGCGGAGTAGCGCCACTCCGGGCGCAGCGCGAAGCCCGAGTTCAGGTTCACCACCCGCCCGCGCTGGCGTTCGACCATGCCCGGCAGCACCGAGCGCATCAGGTTGAACGGGCCGCGCAGATTGGTCTCCACCACGGACCACCACTGCGCGGCGTCCGCCTCCCACAGCGGCACCTCGGCCCGGTCGACCTGGCCGGCGTTGTTGACCAGCAGATCCACCGGCCCCAGGTCGCGCTCCACGCTGCGCACCGCCTCGCGTACCGCGCCGGGGTGCGTGACGTCCGCCACCACGGCGACGCAGCGGACCCCGTGCCGGGCGCAGGACCGCAGGGTGTCGGTCAGCGTCTCCCGGTGCCGGCCGAGCACGCCGAGGTGCATCCCCTCCTCGGCCAGGCCGAGTGCGATCTCCCGTCCGATGCCCCGTCCGGCGCCGGTGACCAGCGCGACCTGTCCCTCCAGGGTCCGCAGCGTCATCCTCGGTCCTTCCCGCCGGGCCGTCCGCACGGGCACCGCCCGGCCGGCCGTCGAAGAGCCGTGGACCGGCCCGCGGTCCATTCTTGATCGCCTCCGCCCGGCTCCGGGCGCGGACACGCGGACGGCGGGGAGGTAACGTCGGGGCGGCGCCGTCGCCGGCCGGTCACCCGGCGGGCGCGCAGCACAACAGCACCGTTCCACGACAGCACCGTTCTAAGGACAGACACAGGGTGAACGACATCGCGCGAGTAGGGGTCGTCGGCTGCGGCCTGATGGGGTCGGGAATCGCGGAGGTGTTCGCCCGGGCAGGCCTGGACGTCAGAGTCTCCGAGGCGAGCGGCGAGGCCCTGGAGCTGGGCCGGACCCGGCTGACCGGTTCGCTGGACACCGCGGTGCGCCGGGGCAAGCTCACCGAGGAGCAGCGCGACGAGGCGCTGGCCCGGATCTCCTTCACCACCCAGCTCGCCGACTTCGCCGACCGCGACATGGTCATCGAGGCCGTCGCGGAGCGCGAGGACGTCAAGGTCGCGATCTTCCAGACGCTGGACCAGGTCGTCGAGCGCCGCGACGCGATCCTGGCCTCCAACACCTCGTCGATCCCGATCGTGAAGCTCGCCTCGGCGACCTCGCGCCCCGAGCAGGTGCTGGGCGTGCACTTCTTCAACCCGGCCCCGGTGCAGAAGCTGGTGGAGATCATCCCCACGCTGACCACCTCCGCCGAGACGGTGGCCCGCGCCGAGGCCTTCGCCCGGGAGACCCTCGCCAAGGACCCGATCCGCGCCCGCGACCGGGCCGGCTTCGTGGTGAACGCGCTGCTGGTGCCCTACCTGCTGTCCGCCGTCCGGATGTTCGAGTCGGGCGTGGCCACGGCCGAGGACATCGACAAGGGCATGGAGGCCGGCTGCGCCCACCCGATGGGCCCGCTGCGGCTGTGCGACCTGATCGGCCTGGACACCATCGTCTCCATCGCCGAGTCGATGTACCACGAGTACAAGGAGCCGCTGTACGCGGCGCCGCCGCTGCTGCAGCGCATGGTCGACGCCGGCCTCCTCGGCCGCAAGTCCGGCCGCGGCTTCTACCAGTACTGACGCCTCCCCGCGCGGAGAGCGGGAAACCGCCTCCCGGGCGGACCTTGTGGGTCCGGCCCGGGAGGCGGCGCGCGGGTCGCCGGGTACGGCGACTGGCCGAAGAACTGCGGCGCTCGGCCGGCGGGGCCGGAGGTCAGCTGAGGCGCAGTGAGGTGTCGTCGATCAGGAACGCGGTGGCGGCGCCGCCGGTCTCGTGCGAGGTGAACCTGACGATCACCGTGGAGCCGAACTCCTTGGCCACGTACGGCGTCAGGTCGATGCTGACCGGCACGTAGCCGGAGCTCGCGTCGGCGTTGGTCCAGGTCTTCAGCGTCGCGATCGGCTTGCCGGAGTACTGGTCGTCGAGCTCCAGGGTGAGGGTGTCCGGCGACTGGGCCGAGGTGTTGGTGGAGTCGACGTGCAGCCAGAAGGACAGGCTCGCGTGGGTGTAGCCGGGGGTGGTCTCCACGCCCTGGCTCAGGCTGTCGTCGGTCGCGGCGCTGTGGCCGAGCCAGGCGTAGCCCTGGCCGGAGCGGGCGGCGTGCGCGGTCGACTGGGTGATGATGCCGGGCGATGACTGGCTCCACCAGCCCGGGTAGTTGCCCTTGGCGTCGGTCGGGACCTCGAAGCCGGGGTCCACGATCTGCTCGATGCCCAGGCACCCGTACTGGCCGGTGCTGAAGCCGCCGAGCCAGAACTGCGTGGACGCCCGGTTCCCGGCCCCGTCCCGCACGGTGACCGTGACCGAGCGGTACCCGCGCTGCCCGGTGCGGCCGTGGATCACGCCGGTACGGCGGTCGATGGTCATTCCCCTGGGCAGCCCGGTCGCCGAGTAGGTCAGCGACCTGCGGTTCGACGCCGTGTCGGAGGCGATCACCGGAACGGAGACCTCACCGCCGAGGCGGACGGTGCGGTCGCACAGCGTGCTCACCACCAGCGGCTGGTTGGCGACCACGGGATGCGATCCCGAGCAGGTGTGCTGGTCGTTGGACCAGGTCGTCTGCACGGCGAAGTCACCGGTGGCGAGCTGCAGGTTGAACAGACCGCCCGGAGTGCCCTCGGTGATCCAGGCGCACTTGTCGCCGTTCTCCTGGCCGGCCGGGTCGATCCAGCCGCCCATGGCGTTCTGGTCGGTGATGGTCTCGGCGTACTCGTGGCCGCCCAGGATGCTCCAGCCGTCGAGCCGGCCGCGCGGCCCGGGGTTGATCCAGTTGGTTCCGCAGTACTTGTAGTCCGTCAGATACGGCATGATCGTGTAGGCCAGGGTGCCGTAGCTGGACCGCTCGAAGGTGTGCCAGGCGCACCAGCTGTCCAGCTCGTGCCAGTGGTCCGGGTCCATCCCCTGCGCGGTGGTGACCACGTACTGGACGTTGCGGTTCTGCGCCGCCGTGGTGTTGCCGAAGTGCTTGGCGGCCGCGGCCGCCTCGGCGGCGATCTGCGGTTCGGTGGCGGCCTGCGGAGCGGCGGTGGAGTTGTCCACCCAGACGCCGGCCAGCGCGTCACCGTGCGGCGCGCCGACATGCGGAGCCCCCGCCGGGCAGTTGGTGGAGCCGGTGCTGACGCTCTCGCAGTACTGGGTCATGACGCCGCTCCAGGCGTCGTTCTTGGTCCCCAGGCCCTTGAAGAAGGACTGCTGGTAGGGCGCCGCGCTGTCCGGGTCGTTGGAGAGCGTGGTGTTGCCGTCGGCGTCCTTGCCCGCGGTGCCCCACTGGGAACCCCAGTAGATGACGTAGACCTTGGGCGGTCCCGAGGTGACGCCCACCGAGTCCTGACCGCCGTTGTAGGCGAGGTTCGGCTGGCCGTTGTTGACGGGGACGATGCTGCCTGAGGTGTTCGGGGACGCCGCGACACTGCCGCCGGCGCCCTTGCCCTGGGCCGCCTGGGCCGCGGTGCGGGCGTCGAGGGCGGCGTGCGGGCGTCCGGGCTGGATCTGCACCCAGCTGCCGTGGGTCTGCACCCAGCCGGCCGAGGCGGGATGGGCGTCGACCGGGGCGGCGGCGGCCGCACCGGTCGTCCCGCCGACGCCGGCAAGGGCGCCGACGGCGAGGGCCAGGGTGGCGAGCTGGGCCGTGAGTACGCTCAACGCCCGGCGGCGCGGGCGCGACGGTACTGCGGTCACAGGTGTTCCTTTCGATGAGTGCGGGTGCCGTGTGAGCAGTACCATTGCATATGTCACGCATGAGATTGCTATATGCGTTCGGTAAAGAAATCACCCAGCGGGAGCGGGGCGCCCCGAACCCCCCGACCAGTGGGCCCGCCGGCCCACGGACACCGTCGCGAAAGACCACGCCAGGACGGTGATGCACCGTCACATCACTGACGTCCCAAGGACACAACCCCGCCGATCGGCGGGAAAACCACACCCGACCGGCGGGCCGGCCAGAAGGCGGGAACGACGGCCGCCACCCGGCCGGATCGATCGCGCGGACCCTGACGGCTCCGGCGGCCCGCCGCCCGAACCCGTGGAGCTCAGCCGCGTGCCGGCAGGCGACGATCGGGCCGGGTGCTGTCGCACCGTGGACAGGCGGGTGGGCGGGGGCGGTGGCACGGTGGAAGCATGACTAGTGACCCGATCCTGCAGAGCCTGGCCCTCGCCGCGGCGGCGAAGGGCGAGCCCGGAGGGGAAGTCGTGCGACTGGTCGCGGACGGCGTCGTCTGGCAGGGCCGGCTGATCGGCCCCGCCGCCTGGGCGGACGTCGTCGCGTCGGTACCGTCCGAGGGAGACGTGTTCGCCGACCTCGGTGAGGACAGCGGCGCGGACACGCCCGCGTTCCTGCACTTCGCGACGGCGTCCTTCCTCGCGGGCGGGGAGTGGCACCGCGCCCGCGGCGTGCGGATCGCCGTCCGATCGGTCAGCGCGTGGTGGCGCCACCTCAACGACGAGGGCTGACCCGGCGGCGCGCGGTCAGAACGCGACGCGACGCGCGGTCAGGACCCGACACGCAGCGCGGTCAGGACCGGCCCTCTGGGCCGCTCGTCAGGACGGGCCCCTGGCCGCTCGTCAGGACCAGACCTCGGGGCCGCCGCCGCGCCATTCGACGATGGTGGGGTCAAGTTCCACCCATTCGGACAGCCCGGCCATCTTCATCAGCTGCTCGACGTCCGCGAAGGACTCCGCCACGGCGACCACGTTGCGTCCGATCTGGACCCGCCGCCCCAGCCCGTCGTCCTCGTACTGGACGCCCCAGATGATGACCAGGGGTTCCGGTGTGTAGGTGTCGTTCATGCCAACCACCTTCCGTCCGTCTGTCCGCCCGTGCACGCGGAAGCCCCCTGCTCGTCACAGGGGGCTCCGTTGCGCCGGGGAGAAGAGCACCCGACCGTCCTCACGACCAGCCCTGATCGTCGAGCGACTCCTTCATCCTCGGCCGGGCCCGGCACAGAGGCAAGGTAGGTGCGCCGAACGGGTGGCGCGGCACGGCGCGTGAAGGTTGTGTGATGGCCCCACCCGAGATCTCGCGATGGTGCAGACTCGGTTCCGGAAGACACGCCCGGCCCCGCAGCGTCCCCCCGACTGCGGGGCCGACGCGTGTCCGCACCGTGCGCCGGCCCGGATCCTGCGGCATCCGGTGGCTCCCCTGAACTGTCCGGCACCGCCGCATACTTGGGGAGACTGCTACGGCCCGCGGTTCACCACCTGCTCGCGCTTCAGCACCGTGCAGAGCAGGTTGACCGGGGCGGTGGGGTTCTGGCGCTGGGTGAAGGCGAACCGGGTGCCGTCGACATCGGCGCAGGTGTCCAGGTCACCGGTGTGCGGGAACACCTGCGTGATCTCGTACTGCGCGGCGGCGTCGGTGCAGGCCACGACGCGCGCGGTGCCGCCGGCCCGGGGGACCCCCTGCTGCGTGACGCAGTCGCCCTGCCTCGGGGCGCTCAGCGGCGGGTTGGGCGCCGGAGCGACGCGCTGGGCGGCGAGGTGCGCGCCTCCGTAGCCGGCGGCGAACACGACCACCAGACCGAGCAGCACCGCCAGGACGGTCCGAGGCACGGTCCAGTAGCCGGTGGCACGGCCGCCCGAGGCGCTCGGCGGCGGTGACGCCGGTGTCGGCGGTCCAGGCGGTGGTGGGGACGGCGGCGGCGGGGACGGCGGTGTTGGCGTTGACGGTGGCATCGGTCACCACCCCCCTTCGGGTCGCTGCACCCTCCCAGTGTGCGGGGCACGGCCCGGGGCGGCGAGCCGGCGCCCGGACGGATCGGGCCGCTCCGGCACGGTCCGTGGCAGGCGGGTCAGCCAGTCAGCCGGCAGCCGGTCAGTCCAGGCCGCGCACCCGGGCGCTGAGGCGGGTGAGACCGAGCAGCCCGTCGATGCTGGGCGTCGGCACGCCGACGATGGTGCCGATCTCGCGCACGGCGCCGACCAGGGCGTCGAGTTCGAGCCGGCGGCCGGCCTCGGCGTCCTGCAGCATGGAGGTCCGGAACGGGCCCAGCTTGCGGGAGACCTCGCTGCGGTCCTCGGGGCTCTCGGCGATGGGGCAGCCGATCCGGGTGCCGATCTCGGCGGCCTCGCGCATCGCGGCGTAGCAGAACGCCATCACCAGCTCGTCGGAGAGGATCTGGTCGCCGGTCGCGCCGGTGAGGGCGGAGACCGGGTTCAGGGTCATGTTGCCCCAGAGCTTGTACCAGACGTCCTTGTGGATCTCCGCCGACACGGTCGCGTCGAAGCCTGCGGTACGCAGCAGCTCGGCCAGCTCGCGGACCCGCGCGGTCTCCCCCGCCAGCGGCTCGCCGAGGATCAGACCGGCGCCGCTGTAGTGCCGGGTCAGGCCGGGTTCGGGCGAACTGCTGCTGATGTGCGCGACACAGCCGATGGTGTTCCGGGTCGGTACGGTCGCGGCGATCCGGCCGTCGGGGTCGACCGCGTCCAGCCTGCGGCCCTCGCAGGGGCCGCCGAAGCCGTCGAAGAACCACCAGGGCACCCCGTTGACGGCCGCGACCACGGCGGTGTCCGGGCCGACCAGCGGGGCGAGCGAGTCCAGCGCGCCGGGCAGTGAGTGCGCCTTCACCGCCAGCACGACGACATCCTGCACGCCGAGCTCCGACGCGTCGTCAGTCGCCCGGACCGGCGCGGTCGTCAGCGTGCCGTCGGCGGACTCCAGCCGCCAGCCGTGCTTGCGCAGCGACTCCAGCGTGGCGCCGCGCGCCAGCGCGGACGTCTCCACCCCGGAGGCGGCAAGCCGCGTTCCGACGAACCCGCCTATGGCTCCGGCGCCCAGCACACAGATACGCATGGGACGACGCTAACCCACCGGTGTCCCGCCCGGTCAAGCCACCCCTGCGGCAGCCCCGCACGACAGCCGACCCACGCGACACGGCCGTCCGCGCCGCGGGGTCAGCCCCTGACGTGCTGGAGCCAGGCGGGGCGGCCGGCCTTGGTCGCGGCCAGGCGGCGGGCCTCGCGTTCGGCCAGCTCCGCCGGGCCGGCGAAGCCGTCCGGGAGCCACTCCGCGGAGCGGGCGACGCGGGCCAGCAGATGCGCGACGTACGCCTCCCGCTGGTGCTCCGGCGACTCCAGGCCGGGCTCGGCGGCCAGCCACTCGTCCGGGACCAGCCCGACCACCTCGGTCAGCAGCTCCCTGGTGACCAGCGGCGCGAGCCGCCTGTCCGCGCCGGCCACGTCCGGCGCGTAGCCGCCGAGCGCGTGTTCGGCCATCGGGTAGCGCTTGGCGACCGCGTCGGCGGCGCCGGACCAGCGGTGGTGGAAGACCAGCGCCGCGCCGTGGTCGACCAGCCAGAGTCCGCCGTGCCAGACCATCAGGTTGGGGCTGTGCACGGTGCGGTCGACGTTGCCCACCAGGGCGTCGAACCAGACCACCCGCCCGGCCTCGGCCGGGGACAGGTCCACGTCCCTGGCCACTCGCGGGGCGAAGTCGCGGGCACCGGGCAGGTAGTCCATGCCCAGGTTGAGTCCGACGCTGGCCCGCAGCAGGTCCTGCACCTCCTCGTCCGGCTCGTGCGCCGCGACCTGCGGGTCGAACCGGACCCGCACCAGCTCGGGCACGCGCAGGCCGAGCCGGCGTCCCAGCTCGCCGACGACGACCTCGGCCACCAGGGCCTTGCGCCCCTGCGCGGCCCCGTGGAACTTCACCACGTAGGTACCCAGGTCGTCGGTCTCGATGACGCCGGGCAGCGAACCGCCCGCCCGCAGCGGCATGAGGTAGCGCAGCGCGGTCACCTCCGGCAGCTGCGGCTTCCGAGGCTGCGACTGATCCGGCTTCGACCGCGCGTCCTGTGCCATCCGTGCCGCCTCTCGTCCGGTCCGGGCCGGCGGCGCGCCCCAGAAGCCGCCGCCGAGCATGTACTCCACCGTCCGCCACTGCGCGGCGCCGGACGCCCCCAGGAGCTCAACCACTACGGCGGCCCCCCGATTCCGGGGAGGGTGGCCAGCAGCGCGGTGAGCTGGTCCAGCCCGCCGCCGCGCCGGCGTTCGGCCGCGAACAGGTCCTCGGCGACCTCCTCCGCGGTCAGAGTCATCTCCGCCAGCCGTTCGCGCCCGGTGGCGGTCAGCGCCGCGTAGGCGACCCGGGCGTCGCGCGGGTCGGGCTCGCGCACGACCAGACCGATCCGCTCCAGCGGGATCAGCCCCCGGGTGACTCCCGAAGCGGAGAGCCCCAGCGCCTGCGCCAGGTCGACCCGCCGCATCCGGCCGCCCTCCGCCGCCCCGAGCTGGAGCAGCACCATCAGGTCGGCGAAGCTCACCCCGTGCAGGCTGGACAGCCGGGCGTCGAAGCGCTTCACCAGCGCCGTCTGCGCCCGCACCAGTCGCAGGGTGACCTCAAGGGCATCGTTCATACGATCCACCGTAGCAGATACTTGAGCACTCAAGGAGTTATGGACCATTGACCCGCACCCCTACCCCTGGGGCAGAATGCGGCACAACGCGACTGGCGGCACCAGGGTGGAAGCGACCACCGGGGAGCAGTCGAGCGGAGGCCGACCGCCTGGGCCCCGCCGAGAATCGAGCCGCCATGAGCACGTTCTCCGACGTCGACGCCAGCGCCCGTCCGCAGGAGCTGATCGCCTACCTGGACCACGCCCACCATGGCCTGCAGGCTCCCAAGCTGCGCCTCGAACAGGGGCTGGCCGTGCAGCACGGTGCGCTCGTCCTGGATCTCGGCTGCGGCACCGGCCATGAACTCGCCCGCCTCGAAGCGGGCGGCGCCGTCGCCGTCGGCATCGACGCCAGCACGGTGATGCTGCACGCCGGGCTGGCCCGGCTGACCGACAAGGGCCTTCCCGCGCGGCTGGCCCAGGCGGACGCGGCGCGGCTCCCCTTCGGCGCGGCCGCCTTCGACGCCTGCCGGATCGAGCGGGTACTGCAGCATGTCGCCGACCCGGCCGCCGTACTCGCCGAGGCCCGACGGGTGCTGCGCCCCGGCGGCACGCTGGCGGTCTGCGAGCCGGACTGGAGCTCCTTCACCATCGCCTCCGCCGACCCGGAGACGGCGGCGGCGGTCGCCGGCCAGGTCGGCGCGCAGATCGCGCACCGCGCCGTCGGCCGCGACCTGCGCCGGCTGCTGGTCGCCGCCGGGTTCACCGAGGTACGCGTCGAGGTCGAACTCGCCGTCTACGCCTCACTGGAGGAGCTCTCCCCGATCATCTCCCTGCCGCACGCGGCCGAACGGGCCCGCGACACCGGCCGGATCAGTCCCGCCCAGGCGGACCACTGGCTCGCCGAGCAGTCCGCACTCTCCGCCGACGGCGGGTTCCACGCCACGCTCAACCGCTCGGTCCTCGCCTGGGCCCGCTAGCAAAGGCAGACGAGGTACCAGCTCACTACCTGGCAGCGCAGTTCCCCGCGCCCCTGTTGTGGTACCTCGCTTGCCTCAAGTACCGGCCGAGCCCACCGCCGGTCGGCCCCCCACAACGCTCACCGCCTCCGCGCCGCCGCGGCACCCCGCCACCGCCGCTGCCAGCGCCGTGCTCCCGGCCAGGGCCGCGGCGAGGTAGCCGCCGGCGAAGGCGTCGCCCGCCCCCGTCGTGTCCTGCACCGGCCCCCGCGGCGCGGGCACCACACCGAGCAGGCTGCCGTCCTCGGCGAGCAGCACGCCGTCCGCGCCGAGCTTCAGCGCGACCAAGCAGCCCCAGTCGGCACTCAGCGCGCACGCGGCCTGCTCCGGATTCCGTCGGTCCGTCAGCATCCGTGCCTCGTCCAGGTTCGGGAAGAGCAGGTCCACGCCGCCGAGCTGCTCCAGCAGGCGCCGGAAGCGCGGCACGCCGAACTCGTGCAGGAAGCCCGTCGACGCGGGGTCGAGGCTCACACCGAGACCCCGTGCCCGGGCGCGCCCCACCGCGAGCGCGGCCAGCGCCCGCCCGGCCTCGGTGAAGAGCAGATACCCGGACAGGTGCAGCCGGGCGACTCCGTCGAGCAGCGCGTCGTCCCAGTCGGACGGTCCCAGCGCGCCGCTCGCGCCCCGGTCGGTGACCATGGTGCGCTCCCCCGCCGCGTCCACCAGGGCGATCACCACCGCCGTCGGCCGCACCGGGTCGATCCGCAGGATCGGGCGGACTCCCACGTCCGCAAGCGCCTCGCGGTGCCAGGAGGCCGAGTCCGCGCCCACCCGTGCCAGCAGCCGCACGTCCGCACCGGCGCGGGCGGCCCAGGCGGCCGTGTTGGCGGCCGAGCCGCCGGGACGCACGGCGATCCTGGCGCTGGTGTCGGTGTCCGGCGCGAGTGGCTTGCCGTGCAGCGCGACGACGTCGGTGACCAGGTCGCCGACGACCAGCAACCCGCTGACCGCCAACCCGCCGCCGGCCATCAGTCCGCCGCCGCGTCGCAGCAGGCGATCCGCGCCGCGAGCGCGGCGTTGCCGCGCACCGCGGCCAGGTTGGCCTCCAGCGAGGCACCGTGCGTGTGCTCGACGAGGTATCCCAGCAGGTACGGGGTGACGGCCTGGCCGGTGACGCCGTCGCGTCCGGCCGCGAGCAGCGCCTCGGCCAGGACCCGGTCGTGCAGGGCCGGGTCGAGCTGCCGGTCCTCCGGCACCGGATTGGCCACGATCAGCGCCGAGTGCAGGCCCCCGAGCTGCTGCTGCGCCCGCATCGCCGCCGCGACCTGCTCCGGGGTGTCCAGCGTCCAGTCCACCGGCTGCCCGGAACCACGCAGGTAGAAACCGGGGAACTCGGCGGTGCGGTAGCCGATGACGCCCACGCTCAGCGTCTCCAGCCGCTGCAGGGTGGCCGGGACGTCCAGGATGGACTTCACCCCCGCGCAGACCACCGTGATCCGGGTACGGGCGAGCAGTCCGAGGTCGGCGGACTCGTCCTGGCTGGTCGCCCAGTCGCGGTGGACCCCGCCCAGGCCGCCGGTGGCGAAGACGGAGATTCCGGCGGACTGCGCCAGGAAGGCGGTGGCGGAGACCGTGGTCGCGCCGCTGGCACCGGTGGCGACGGCCGGGGCGAGGTCGCGGAAACCCAGCTTGCGCAGCCCGTCCTCGTTGGCGATCCGCTCCAGCTGCCGCTTGTCCAGGCCGACCCTGGCCCGGCCGTCGAGCACGGCGATGGTCGCGGGCACGGCCCCGCCCGCGCGGACGATCGCCTCCAGCTCCTGCGCCAGCTCCAGGTTCCGGGGACGCGGCAGGCCGTGCGAGATGATGGTGGATTCCAGGGCGACCACGGGCCGGCCGGCGGCCACCGCCTCCTGGACCTCGTCGGAGAGCTGGATCGGGCTGTCGGGCATGGGCGCGTTCGACCTCCTGGAGCACAGACGGCACAGCGTGCCGCTGCTGCTGATCCTGGCGTGCCGGGACCGGCTTCAAACCGAGGGCGACGCCGATCCTTGACCGAGTCGACCACGCAGTGACCGAGGTGACCACCCAGCCGTCCACGACCGACAACGCGGCCCCGAACGCGAAGAGGGGCGGTCCACCCCCGACAGGTGGACCACCCCTCTCCCGGGCGTCGGACGTCAGCCGCGCAGCGCGGCCCCGGTACGGGCGACGGCCTCGGCGATCGCGGCACCGCGCGCCGCGCTGGCCTCGTCCGCCGTCAGCGTCCGGTCCGGGGCGCGGAAGCGCAGGGCGTAGGCCAGCGACTTCCTGCCCTCGGCCAGCTGCTCGCCGGTGTAGACGTCGAACAGCCGCAGCGACTCCAGCAGCGGACCGGCGCCGGCCCGCAGCGCGGCCTCGACCTCGGCGGCCGGGACCTCAGCGGCCACGACCAGGGCGACATCCTGGGTGGCGACCGGGAACGTGGAGATCTTCGGCCCCTCGACCCGCTCCGCGCCGTCGGCGGTGAGCAGGTCGACGTCCAGCTCCATCGCGCAGGTGCGCTCCGGCAGGTGCAGCGCCTTGATCACCCGCGGGTGCAGCTCACCGGCGTGGCCGACCAGCCGGTCCCCGACGTAGAAGGCCGCGCAGCGGCCCGGGTGCCAGGGGGCGTACTGGTCCTGGCGCACGGTCAGCTCCACGCCCGCCGCGGCGGCGACGGTGCGGGCGGACTCGACGGCGTCGGCCCAGGTGGCCGCGCGGCCCTTGCCCCACCAGCCGTCCGGCTCGACCGACCCGGCCAGCACGGTGGCGACCCGCAGCGGCTGGCGCGGCAGCGCCGCGTTCAGCTGCGCGATCTCCTCGTCGGTGGGACGGCGGTCCACCGGCAGCCGCGGGGCGCGGTAGAGGGTGTCCGCCGCGCCGTCGACCCGGAAGACCAGGCCCTGCTCGAACAGCGCCACGTCGGTGGCACCGCGGCCGGTGTTCCGGCGCAGCGCCGCGAGCAGGCCCGGCAGCAGCGTGGTGCGCAGCGCCGGCTCCTCCTCGGAGATCGGGTTGGCCAGCACCACGGTCTTCCGGCGCGGGTCGTCCGCGTCCAGACCGAGCGCGTCCAGCGCGGCCTCACCGAGGAACGGGTAGTTCAGCACCTCGACGTAGCCCGCCCCCGCCAGCGCGATGCCGGTACGGCGGCGCAGCCGCTGCGCGTCGGTCAGGCCGCGGCCGGCCGGGACCTGGGGCAGCGTGGAGGGGAGCTCCTCGTAGCCCTCGAGCCGGATGACCTCCTCGGCGAGGTCGTTGGGGTCGGTCAGGTCGGGCCGCCAGCTCGGCGGGGTGACCACCAGGACGTCCCCGCCGACGACGGTGCAGCCGACCTCCTGGAGCCGCCGGACGACGGTCTCCCGCCCGTACTCCTGGCCGGCGACCCGGTCGGGGTGATCGGCGGAGATGGTGATGCTGTGCACCGGGTGCGCGGCGGCGATGTCGGTGACACCGGCCTCGGCGGTGCCGCCGGCGACCAGGACCAGCAGGTCCACGGCGCGCTGGGCGGCGGCCTTGGCGGCCTCCGGGTCCACACCGCGCTCGAAGCGCTTGGCTGCCTCGGAGGGCAGCTTGTGCCGGCGCGCGCTGCGGGCGACCGAGACCGGCGCGAAGTGCGCGGCCTCGATGACGACCTCGGTGGTACCGGTGACCCGGCCGGTCTCGGGGTCGACGACCGGCTCCGCGATCTCGGTGCCGGCCCCGCCCATGACCCCGGCCAGGCCGATCGGCCCGGCGTCGTCGCAGATCAGCAGGTCCTCGGCGTCCAGGACGCGCTCGACGCCGTCCAGGGTGCGCAGCTTCTCGCCGGCCTCGGCGCGGCGGACCGTGATCGCCCCGTCGATCCGGTGCCGGTCGTAGGCGTGCAGCGGCTGGCCGAGCTCCAGCATCACGTAGTTGGTGATGTCGACGGCCAGCGAGATGGAGCGCATCCCGGCCTTCTGGATCCGGCGCTGCAGCCACAGCGGCGAGACCGCGTCCGGCTCCAGGCCGATGACGCTGCGGGCCACGAAGCGGTCGCAGCCGACCGGGTCGAGGACCTTGACCAGCGGGCCGTAGGAGTTGGCCGGCGGCACGTCCAGCAGCGCCGGGTCGCTCAGCGGCAGCCCGTAGGCGATGGCGGTCTCGCGGGCGACGCCGCGCACCGACAGGCAGTAGCCGCGGTCGGCGGTCACCGCGATGTCGAGCACCTCGTCGACCAGCTCCAGCAGCTCGATCGCGTCGGTGCCGGGCTCGAACTCCGGCGGCAGCACGATGATGCCGTCGTGGTCGTCGCCCATGCCCAGCTCGCGGGCGGAGCAGATCATGCCCTCGGAGGTGTGGCCGTAGGTCTGCCGGGCCGCGATCGGGAACGGGCCGGGCAGCACCGCGCCCGGGAGCACCACGACGACCTTGTCGCCGACGGCGAAGTTCCGCGCGCCGCAGACGATGTTCTGCGGCTCGCCGGTCCCGTTCGCGTCGCCGACGTCGACCTGGCAGTAGCGGATGGGCTTCTTGAACTCGGTGAGCTCCTCGATGGCGAGGACCTTGCCGACCACCAGCGGGCCCTTGAGGTCGGCGCCGAGCTGCTCGACGGTCTCGACCTCAAGGCCGGCCCGGACCAGCTTGGTGGCCAGGTCGCGGCCGGTCACTCCGGCGGGCAGGTCGACGTACTCCCGCAGCCAGGAAAGCGGGACGCGCATCAGATCTCCATCCCGAACGGAAGGGTGAAGCGCACGTCACCCTCCACGATGTCTCGCATGTCTTCGACGTTGTGACGGAACATCAGCAGTCGCTCGATGCCGAAGCCGAACGCGAAGCCGCTGTAGGTGTTGGGGTCGATCCCGCAGGAGACCAGCACCCGGGGGTTGACCATGCCGCAGCCGCCGAGCTCGATCCAGCCCTCGGAGGAGCAGGTCCGGCAGGGACGGTCCGGGTTGCCCACGGACTCGCCGCGGCAGGCGAAGCACACCATGTCCATCTCGGCGGACGGCTCGGTGAAGGGGAAGTAGTTGGGGCGCAGCCGGGTGGTCATGCCCTCGCCGAACAGCGAGACCACCATGTGGTCCAGCGTGCCCTTGAGGTCGGCCATGGTCAGGCCCTTGTCCACGGCGAGCAGTTCGATCTGGCTGAACACCGGGGTGTGGGTGGCGTCCAGCTCGTCGGAGCGGAAGACCCGGCCCGGGCAGACCACGTAGACCGGCGGCTCGGAGGAGGCCAGCATCGAGCGGATCTGCACGCCCGAGGTGTGGGTGCGCAGCACCACGGACTCGGCGAGCGAGCCGTCCGCGTCCTTCAGGAAGAAGGTGTCCTGGGTGGAGCGCGCAGGGTGGTCCGGGCCCATGTTCAGGGCGTCGAAGTTCAGCCACTCGGCCTCGACCTCGGGGCCCTCGGCGACGGCGTAGCCCATGGCGGTGAAGATCTCGCCGAGCCGCTCGGACAGCGTGGTCAGCGGGTGCCGGCCGCCGCGCGCGGCGCGGTCGTACCGGAGGGTGACGTCGACGGCCTCCTCGACCAGGACGCGGGCGTCACGCTCGGCCTCCAGCTCGACCCGGCGGTCGGCGAGGGCCTTGTTGACGGCGCCGCGGGCCTGACCGACCAGCTTGCCGGCCGAGGCCTTGGCCTGCGGGGGCAGCGCGCCGATCTCGCGGTTGGCCAGCGCCAGCGGGGAGCGGTCCCCGGTGTGGGCGACCTTGGCCTCGTGCAGCGCGTCGAGGTCGGCGGCGGCGGCGAACGCGGCGAGGGCCTCGTCGCGCAGACGCTCGATCTCCTCGGGCTTCAACGCCTCGACCTCGACCGGGTCGTAGGACTTGTTCGGTGCGGACATCTCTCTCTTCCCGTGCTCCTGCGTGGTTCGTGCTCGGGGCGGCAACTTGCGTTCGTACCCGGCCGCACGCAGTCCTGCGGCGGGCATCCCGGCCCGCTCGACGCGGGTGGGGTGTCCGCGGCGGGGCCGCGAGTGGCATCGCACGATGCCAAGGGCCGAGTCTACCGGGACGGGCGCACAGCCCGATCAGCCCGCGGATCCCGTCCGGCCCTGGTGCAATCCTCAGGCTGCACTTCTCAGGACATGAAGTCGGGGATGCTCGCGGGCAGGATAAATCGGAACCTGGCCCCGCCGCCGGGGGCGTGGTCGACCGCGATGCTGCCGCCGTGGGCCTCGACGATGCCCTTGACGATGTAGAGGCCCAGGCCGGTGCCGCCGCGCTTGCTGCCGCGCCAGAAGCGGGTGAAGACGCGCGGGATGGAGTCCTCCGGGATACCGGGCCCCTGATCGCTCACCGTCACCGCCGTTCCTTCCCGCAGCCGACCGTCGTCGAGGCACGCCGTGTCCGGCCGGACCTCGATGGTGACAGTCCCCTCGCCGTGGCGCACCGCGTTTTCCAGCAGGTTGCCGAGCACCTGGTCGACCTTGTCGGCGTCCGCCCACAACGGCGGCAGCGGGTCGTCGACCACGATCACGAAGCGCTCGGGGGCGACCCCGGCGGCGATCTTCCCGTCCACGTGGCGGCGCAGCGCCCCCGGCAGGTCGACCTGCTGGCGGCGGACCTCCAGCCGTCCGGCGTCGATCCGGGAGATGTCGAGCAGCTCGGCGATCAGCCGGGTGACTCGGTTGGCGTCCGCGTCGACGGTCTCCAGCATCAGCTTGCGCTGGTCGTCGGTGAACCGCTCCCACTTCTGCAGCAGGGTCGCGGTGAAGCCCTTGACGCTGGTCAGCGGGGAGCGGAGCTCGTGCGCGACGGTGGCGATCAGCTCGGCGTGGCCGCGTTCGGTCCGGCGCCGGGCCTCCGTACCGCGGAGCGCGACCACCACGCGTCGGACCGGGCCGGTGCGGCCGTCCGCGCGGAGGTAGCGCGCCGAGACCAGCACCTCGCGGCCGCCGGGGAGCAGCAGGTTGCGCTCGGGCTGGCGGGTGCGTATGGCCAGCCCGCCGTAGGGGTCGGTGAGCGGCCACCAGCGGCGGCCCTCCAGGTCCTGCAGCGGCAGTGCTTCGGCGAGGGGCCGGCCCAGCGCCTCGGCGGCCGGGATCCCGCTGATCCGCGCGGCCGCGGCGTTGAAGCAGACCACCCGGCCGTCGGCGTCCGCGACCACGAGCCCGTCCGGCAGTTCCTCGGGATCGATCGCGTCGACCCGCTCGATCCGGCCGTCCCCCTCGATCCGGCCCTCCGAGACCACGGGGCCCGGCCGCACGGCGGGGGCCGACCGCGGGGCTGGGATCAGGTCCACGGCAGGAGGCGGGTCGGTGAGGGGGCTCGCCTCCACGGTGGCGGCCGGGTCGGCGGCTGCGACCGGGCCCGCAGCAGAGGACAGGTCCGCGCCGGGCGGCACAGTCGCGGAAGCCAAGGCCGCGGCGGGCACGGTGGCGGGAGCCAAGACGGCGGGGACGGTGGCGGGAGCCAAGACGGCGGGCGGCACAGTGGTGGGAGCCAAGGCCGCGGCGGGCGGCACGGCAGCGGGGGGCGCGGGCGTGCTGGGAGGCGCGTGCTGTGTGCCGGTCATTGCCACCCTCCCCTCGACCGCCTGCACGCCCACCCTAGCGAATGCCGCGCTACCCGCGGCACCCGCCGGGAGCACGTTGGGCGCGTGCCGAGGCGTAGAGGCAGACCGCCGCGGCGGTGGCCAGGTTGAGGCTCTCGGCGTGGCCGTGGATCGGTACCCGGACGACATCGTCCGCCAACGCACGAGTGGCCTCGGGCAGGCCCCAGGCCTCGTTGCCGAAGACCCAGGCGGTGGGCCCGGCCAGGGTGCCCTCGTCCAGTTCGGCGTCCAGGTCGCGCTCCCCCGCGCCGTCGGCGGCGAGCAGCCGCACCCCGGCCGCCCGCAGCCCGGCGACGGCCTGCTCGATCGGGACGCCCACCGCCACCGGCAGGTGGTACAGGCTGCCGACGGAGGCCCGGACCGCCTTGGGGTTGTAGAGGTCGACCGAGGCGTCGGTGAGGATCACCGCGTCCGCCCCGGCGGCGTCCGCGGTACGCAGCACCGTCCCGGCGTTGCCCGGGTCGCGGACGTGCGCCAGCACGGCGACCAGCTTGGGCCGGGCGGCCAGCACCTGCTCGAAGCCGGTGTCGACGAAGCGGCAGACGGCGACCACGCCCTGCGGGGTGACCGTCTGGCAGACGGCCTCGATGACCTCGTCGGTCGCGGTGAGGACCGGGACCCGGGCGGCGCGGGCGTCGGCCAGCAGGTCGGCGTGCCGCTCGGCGGCCTCGACGGTGGCGTAGATCTCGACGACCGCGTGCTCACCGCCGGGGAGCGTGCCGTAGCCGACGGCCTCGCGGACGGCCTGCGGGCCCTCGGCGATGAAGCGGCGCTCCTTGCCGCGCTGGGCGCGGCGGGAGAGGCGGCGGGCGGCGCTGACCCGGGGCGAGCGCAGCGAGGTGAGCTCGGGGTACTGGGCGTGCTGGGTCATCGCGGCTCTCACTTCGACGGTCCGGGGGCTGCGGTCCCGGGAGTGCGGGTCCTGGGACTGCGGTCCTGCGGGAATGACACGGACCCGCAGGGGAGGGTTCCCCCTGCGGGTCCGGCAAGGTGCTGCTCCGGCGACCCGAGGGTCGCTCAGGCGGCGTCGGCAGCGACGCGGGGCGCGTTCACGTCGGCCGGGAGGGCCTTCTGCGCAGCCTCGACCAGCGAGGAGAAGGCGCCCGGGTCGTTGACGGCCAGCTCGGCCAGCATCTTGCGGTCGATCTCGATGTTGGCGACCTTCAGGCCCTGGATCAGGCGGTTGTAGGTCATGCCGTTCGCACGCGCCGCAGCGTTGATGCGCTGGATCCACAGCTGACGGAAGTCGCCCTTGCGCTTCTTCCGGTCGTTGTAGTTGTAGGTGAAGGAGTGCAGCAGCTGCTCCTTCGCCTTGCGGTACAGACGCGAGCGCTGGCCGCGGTAACCGCTGGCGCGCTCGAGGACGACCCGGCGCTTCTTGTGGGCGTTTACTGCCCGCTTGACGCGTGCCACGTTGTTACTCCTTGGTGAGGACCGCGGTCTGTCTCACGCGGTCCGGTTACGAATGGATCGAGGGGATCGGCTGCGCGGGGCGCAGGATCACTTGCCGAGAAGCTTCTTGATCTTCTTGACGTCAGCCGGGGCCACCTCGACCGTGCCGGCAAGGCGACGGGTCAGCGTGGACGACTTGTGCTCGAGCAGGTGACGGCGGCCGGCGCGCTGGCGCAGCACCTTGCCGGAGCCCGTGAGCTTGAAGCGCTTGCTGGCACCGGAGTGCGTCTTGTTCTTCGGCATGTCGCCGTACTCTCCTCGTCGGTCCGTTCCCGCCCGAGCGCCGGGCGCGGGCGGGAACGCTGTGGTTCAGCTGGATCCACCGGCGGGTGCCGGGAACCGGGTGGACGCGGCAGCCTAGCTGGCCGCCGCCTCCGGTGCGTCCGAGACCTCGTCGCCGGCGGGGGCGTCGGTCTCTTCCGCGGTCTCTTCGACCGCGGCCTCGTCGGCCGCAGTCTCCTCGACCGGCGCAGTCTCGTCGACCGTCGTGGCCTCGACCGAGGTCTCGTCGACCTCGTCGTCCTCGTCGGTCGCGGTCTCGTCGCGGCCCTGGCGCACGGCCTTGCGGGCGGCGGCCGCCTCGCGGGCCTCGGCCATGGCCTCGGTCTTCTTCTTGTGCGGGCCGAGAACCATGATCATGTTCCGGCCGTCCTGCTTCGGGTTGGACTCGATGAAGCCCAACTCCTCGACGTCCGACGCGAGGCGCTGCAACAGCCGGAAACCCAGCTCGGGGCGGGACTGCTCACGACCACGGAACATGATCGTGATCTTGACCTTGTCACCCTGCTTGAGGAACCGAACGACGTGACCCTTCTTGGTGTCATAGTCGTGCGGGTCGATCTTCGGCCGGAGCTTCATCTCCTTGATGACCGTGTGCGCCTGGTTCTTGCGCGCCTCACGGGCCTTCATGGCGGACTCGTACTTGAACTTGCCGTAGTCCATGAGCTTGCACACCGGCGGCCGGGCGGTCGCCGCGACCTCGACCAGGTCCAGGTCGTACTCCTGCGCAAGCTCCAGGGCCTTGGCAAGTGGCACGATGCCGACCTGCTCGCCGCTGGGACCGACGAGTCGCACCTCGGGGACGCGAATCCGGTCGTTGATGCGGGGCTCGGTGCTGATGGATCCTCCTCGGTTGCACCTCGCGGCTGCCGACGGCAGTCGCGTGAACACGGACTGGTTACCGTCACGCAGGACTTCATTCGTACTGCGGTGGTCGTGTCACTCACCTCACCGCAGGCACGAAAAAAGCCCCGCATGACACGCAGGCGGGGCTCCACAGAAAACCGGGCGCGCTGGCCGCGGCACTGTTGTCAGAGCCCGCGATACGCGCGAAGGTGATGCCGCACGATGATGCGCGGACCACCTGACCGGAACCCGACGACCCTGGAGTCGATGCGGGTGGGAGGGGAGCCTCCACTTGCGGGCCTGGCCTTGGCGATGTCCTCAGCGGACATGCCTGGGCCGGGCCGGTCAGTGTCCGAGCATACCAGCGTTCGCGCATACCGCAGAATTCCCGCACGCGGGGTCGCTTCTTCCGGACGCCGCTGTGAGCAGGACCCTCGCCATCGGGCAGACTTCGGACTGACATCTCATTCTGCAGCGAGGCGACACACCCCATGAGTGACCACAGCGACCAGCCCGGCACCACCGGCACCACCGACGCCGAAGCGGGCGACAACGTCGGCTTCGACGACCTCACCCGTGACATCGCGGACGTCCCGGCCGTCGAGGTCATCACCACCGTCGCGGTGCACCTGATGAGCGCCGCCGCGGTCAACCTCGGGCTCGCCGAGGACGGTGAGAAGCACAAGGACCTGGACGAGGCCCGCAAGCTGATCACCGCCCTGGCCGGACTGGTGACCGCCGGGGCGCCGGAGATCAGCAACTTCCACGCGGCCCCGCTGCGGGACGGGCTGAAGTCCCTGCAGCTCGCCTTCCGCGAGGCCTCACTGGTCCCGGACGAGCCCGGCACCGGCCCCGGCGAGAAGTTCACCGGCCCGGTCTACGGCTGACGGCACCGCCCGCCGCCGTCCTGCTCTACCGCCCTACTGCTCTACCGCTCTACTGCTCTGCATGCTCGCGGCTGTAGAGCGGGGTGGCGGGCTCCGAGCCGGAGCCGGGCACGACGACCAGGTCCAGGCCCCGGTCCAGCCGGATCCGCAGCAGGTCGTCCGCGGCCAGTTCGGTGGCCAGCCGCTGGACGGCGGGGCCCAGCGCGTCCCGTCCGGTCGCCGGATCCGGGACGACCGCCAGCACGGCGTCCGTCTCCTTGCCGGGCAGCAGATGGGCGCGGAGCGCGACCGGGTGACGCAGCAGCACCGCCCGGATCGCCTCGGCGACCTCCGGGTCGTGCAGCGGGTCGATCCGCGCCCTGCTCTCCGCGACGGCACGCATCGCCGCGCCGGAGAGCTCGTAGAAGTGCGGCCCGGCCAGGTCGATCAGCAGCGCGTCGGCCTGCTCCGACCACGCGGCCTGGACCGCCTGCTGGGCCGGCACCGGCGCCGGGCGGGCGTCGGCCCGCCAGCGGGCCAGGGCGTCCAGCGAGGTGAAGGCGGGCAGGCCCTTGCGGCCGTCCGGGGCCTGGACCGTGGGGACGGCCATGTCGCTGGACTTCTCCTGCGTCAGCCCCTGATCGTTGGTCTCGGCCTCGCCCAGGATCGCCACGATGGGCACCATCAGCCGCGCCCCCACCAACGCCGCCAGCAGCCGCCCCTCGGTCTCCGCCGTCGGCCCGGCCGCATGAGCGGCCAGCGCCTCCGCCAGCCTGGGATCAGCCGAGCCGTCGTCACCCGCGAACCCCGGGTCAGGGATGTTCTTCCGCTCCACCCCGTGAGCCTATCCGGAACAAACGCCCAGCTTTCGCAAGCCCCAGGCAGGCCAGAAGGCCACCTCCGACGTGACCCAGGGCAAGAAGGGCTCCCCGGGCCGAGAACATCACCCGGAGCCGACCCCGTTGCGCCTGCTGGTGCGGGGCGCCTCGCCTCTCAGGTGGCGCCGTGCCCTGAAGCTGCGGCCTCGATCCGGCGGGCCAGCTCGACATCATGCTCGGCCACGTACCCGCCCAGGTCGCTGGAGCTGATCGCCACCCGGACCGTCCTGTACCCGAGCGTCGCATCGGAGTGGTGCCCGAGGTCGTCCTGAATCGCTGCGATGTGCACAAGGAACGCCGCACCGGGGATGTGCCCGATCGAGTAGGAGCGCTCGATCTTCCGGCCGTCCGTCGACCAGCCCGGCAGATCCTTCAGCCGCTCCTCGATCTGCGCCTGCGACACTGCCTCAGCCATGGTCACGCCCGCTCTACGGCGCCGAGCTCTCAGTGCGGGAGTAGGCGGCCGCCCGTCCGGCGCGTTTCCGCCACGGTCACACCACTATCAGGTGACACGTACGTGCCATTTTGTATGCACCCATCTTGGGCATGGTGAAGCCCTCGCCGGCGAGGGGGCGGCGAGGGCTTCACACAGGAACGCACTGCGGCTTTCCCGCCGGCCTGCGTCAGACTTTCACACGCCATGACTACCTATAGGTCATGTAGCGTGGATGGCATGGCCGATCGGACGATCTATCAGCAGCTCCGTGATTTCGCCGACCACCTGAACCCCGAGCCCCCGCTCAGCCCTCACATCGAGATCAGCCAGGGCCAGATCCTGATCATGATGAGCCCGTCCGGCACTCATGATCTGGTGGCAGCGGTGATCACCAAGCAGCTCAACCGCCAGCTCCCCGACGACTTGGTCTCGTACACAACGGACATCGAGCACCTGCAGGTCGGCGCTCTGCGGCGTCCTGATGTGCTGGTCATCGCTGCGGAGGACATGGATACCCCCGACGCCATCGATGCCACCGCCATCCGGCTCGCTGTCGAGATCGTCGCGCCGTCCCATCCGAGGAACGACTACGTCGGGAAGCTGCATGACTACCCGGCCATGGGCGTCCCGCACTACGTGATCGTCGACCCTCGCGACGGCACCGCGCTGCACTACTGGGGCATCGAGAACGACGCCTACAGCAACTGCGGGAAGTACCACTTCGGTGAGGAGATCCCGGTGGCCGAGTGGATCATCGACACCGGCGAACTCCCGCTGTACAGCAAGGGCAACGAACGATGACCACGGCGGAGCTGGTCCGCTCGTGGCGGCTGGAGCGGGGCCTGTCGCAGGCGCAGCTGGCCGAGCAGGCGGGCACCGCGCAGGCCGTGATCTCGCGGATCGAACTGGGGAAGCTGAACCCGACCGTGCCGGTGCTGGAGCGGCTGGCGAACGCGATGGACCTGGACGTGGTGCTGGCGTTCGCACCCCGCGGGCGGTAACCCCTACCCGCAGGTAGGGAGCGTGTGGCAGTCTTCGCGCATGGTGACCCATTCCACAGACCGCGCCCGCTACGACCGTGCCACCGCGCATCTCGACGCGCCGGTGGCGATCGTGGACCTGGAGGCGTTCGACGCCAACGCCGAGGACCTGGTGCGGCGGGCCGGGGGCAAGCCGGTCCGGGTGGCGAGCAAGTCGGTGCGCTGCCGGTCGCTGCTGGAACGGGTGCTGCGGATGGACGGCTTCCAGGGGATCATGAGCTACACCCTGGCCGAGTCGATCTGGCTGGCGCGGGCGGGCTTCGACGACATCCTGCTGGCCTACCCCTCGGCGGACCGGGCCGGCTACGCCGAGCTGGCCGCCGATCCCAAGCTGGCCTCAGCCATCTCGGTGGTCTTGGACGACCCGGCGCAGCTGGATCTGGTCGCCGCCGCCCGGGGCGAGGGCACCGAGGAGATCAGGGTCTGCCTGGAGCTGGACACCGCACTGCAGTTGCTGGGCGGCCGGGTCCGGATCGGGGCGCGCCGTTCACCGATGCGCACGCCGGAGGCGGTCGCGGGCTTCGCCGAACTGGTGCAGCAGCGCCCGGGGTTCCGGGTGGTGGGGCTGATGGCGTACGAGGGGCATGTCGCGGGCGTCGGTGACAGCATCGCCGGCCGGCCGGTGCGCTCCCGGATGATCCAGGCGATGCAGCGCAAGGCACGGGCCGAGCTGGTCCAGCGCCGGGCCGCGGTGGTGCGGGCGGTGCGGCGGGTGGCGGACCTGGAGTTCGTCAACGGCGGTGGCACCGGCAGCGTGGAGTCGACGGTCGCCGAGCCGGCGGTCACCGAGGTGGCCGCCGGGTCCGGGCTGTACGTCCCCCGGCTGTTCGACAACTACCGGTCGTTCCACGGCCGTCCGGCGGCGCTGTTCGCGCAGCCGGTGGTACGGCGGCCCGGGGTGGGCGTGGTGACGGTGCTCGGCGGCGGCTACCCGGCCTCGGGCGCGGCCGGACCGGACCGCTCCCCCGTCCCCTATCTGCCGCAGGGTCTGCACTACGACCCGCAGGAGGGTGCGGGCGAGGTGCAGACCCCGCTGCTGGGGTCGGCGGCGGACGACCTGCTGATCGGCGACAAGGTCTGGTTCCGGCACGCCAAGGCCGGCGAGCTGTGCGAGCGCTTCGCCGAACTGCAGCT
Source organism: Streptacidiphilus sp. EB129 (assembly GCF_041262645.1). Taxonomy (NCBI): domain Bacteria; kingdom Bacillati; phylum Actinomycetota; class Actinomycetes; order Kitasatosporales; family Streptomycetaceae; genus Streptacidiphilus; species Streptacidiphilus sp. EB129. The sequence continues at coordinate 32,677 of NZ_JBGCCS010000003.1, read as the reverse complement.
GATCGAGGGCGACCGCGTGGTCGACACCGTGCCGACCTACCGCGGCGAGGGCAAGACCTTCCTCTGAACACGCGTACGGCTCCGGCCGCCATCCGCCCACAGGGGGCGAGTGGCGGCCGGAGCCGTACGTAGGTGCGAGGGGCGGACGGCGCGTCAGGAACCGGAGCCGGTGGTGTTGCCGCCGCCGGAGGTGGGTCCGGTGGCGTCCTGGATGCCGGAGACGATGGAGTCCATCACGGACGGGTCGGGCGACCCGGTGGCGATGTCGAAGCCCATGTGCAGGGCGATCAGGCTCTTGCCGTCACTGCTCGGGAAGACCACGGTCTCCACCGTGCCGTTGTTGCCGACCTTGGCGTTCACCTTCCAGCGGACCAGGTAGCCGGAGCGGCCCGCGACGGTCACGGCCTGGGCCTCCAGCTGCTGATGACCGGTGAGGTCGCCGTAGTCCGCCTTCGCCGCGGCGGTGATGTCGGCCTGCGCGGCGGCCTGGGCCCCGCCGCTGACCGGTGCGGTCAGCGTGCTGGTGTCGGCGCCCGCGAGGGAGCAGGATCCGCTGCCCTGGCCCTGGCAGCTGTAGCTGCCGAAGTACATGGCGGCATGGCCGTCGCTGGTGGTGCTGCCCTTCCAGCCGGAGGGGATGGCCAGGGAGATGCCGTCGACCAGGTCGTAGGCGGTGGTGGAGCTGCCCGAACCCGAGCCACCCGATCCGCCGCTGCCGCCGGAGCTCCCGCTGCCCCCGCCGGAGCCCGAACCGCCGCCACTGCCACCGCCGCTGCCACCGAAGGGCAGCTGTCCGCGATTGCTGGGCGCGGACGCGCTGGACGTGCTGGTGCGTCCGTCCATGATCAGGTAGGTGGCCAGCGTGCCCACGCCGATCCCGAGCAGCGCGGCCACCGTGCCGACCAGCACCGCGGTGCGGCGCGGCCGGCGTGCGGCAGGCGCGCCGTACGCACCGTAGGCGCCGGGACCGGCGAATCCGCCGGGCATCGCGTCGAAGGGCACGGTCGCGTCGGCAGGCTGGGTGCCGACGGTCCATTCGCTGCCGTTCCACCACCGCTGACCGGGGTGGGCGGGGTCACTGGGCCTTGGGTCCGGATACCAACCGGGCGGCGTTGTCATACTCACGCAGGCAATCTACGGGTAATTCGATAAGCGGGCGATTAGATTGCCCTGAGGATCACGTCAACGTGACCGGTAGCGGCCCGGGGTCGTCCCGATGATGGTGGTGAACGCCGTGATGAAGCTGCTGGGGTTGGCCCATCCGCAGGCGGAGGCGGTGTGGGTGGTGTCGTGGCCCTCGGCGAGGAGCACGAGCGCGTGGTGGACGCGTAGCTGGGTGCGCCACTCGTAGAAGGTCATGCCGAGTTCGTTGTGGAAGAGGCGGCTGAGGGTGCGGGCGCTGGCTCCGATCGTCCTCCCGAGTTCGGCCAGCGTGGCGTTGTCCGCAGGCGACTCGCGCAGCATCCGGGCGACGGCCCGCAGCCGGTCGTCCCGTGGTTCGGGCAGGTGCAGTGGCTGTTCGGGTGCTTCGCGGAGTTCATCGACGAGGACTCGAAGGAGGCGGGAGCGCGCGGAGCGGCTGTAGCCGGGCGCGGCGGGGTCGTAGTTGCGGGGGCCGGTCAGGGCGAGCATGACCTCGCGGGCGAGGTCGGAGGCCAGGAACACGGCGGGATGGTCTGGTATGAGCCGGGCCAGGGATGGCGCGAGGAAGACGATCCGCATATCGGTGTCGCCGTGGGCGCGGTGGTGGTGCGTGAACCCGGCGGGGGTCCAGGCGGCCCGGTTGGCGGGCACGATCGACGTGCCGCGCTCGGTGTGAACTGCCAGGACACCGCTGGCTGCGTACACCAGGTGTCCCCGGGCGTGCGACTGCACGGCACTTGTTTCGCCGGATGACCGCAGGTGGCGCCCGCCAGAGGGCCATATATGCGACGTCGCAGCAGCGATCGGGCGAGGTTGGCGGTGAACAGGCATCAGTTGGCATGCTAGCGGTAGCAAGCCACTCCCTGATCCAGTGACACTTTCTCCATGCGGAGGTGGTCTTCAGTCGCGCAGAGTGCCCGACCGCACCACATGTCATCGAGGCAGCGTGCCCCGATGCCGCGGCTTGAGACAGAAGGAGAAACGCATGGCGACGTTCGTCCTTGTGCCCGGCGCCTGGAAGGGCTCCTGGTCGTTCGAGGCGGTGGTTCCGCTGCTGGAACGTGCCGGTCACACCGTTGACGCGCTGACCCTGACCGGTCTGCGGCCAGACGACGACAACGCGACGGTGGCGACCGCCAACCTCGACACGCACGCCGACGACGTTCTGCGGCACCTCGATCGCCACCACATCACCAGCGCGACGCTGGTCGGCCACAGCTACGCCGGGATGGTGATCGCCGCCGCCGCCGACCGCGCCGACGGCCGCATCTCACGACTGGTGCATCTCGACGCCTACGTGCCGCGCGACGGCGAGTCGTGCTGGTCGTCAACGAACGAGCACTTCCGGCAAGTGTTCGCCGCCGGCGCCGCCGCCACCGGCTACGCCGTCCGACCGCCGGACGGTGGCGATCCCCGCCGCCGTCCCCATCCCCTCGCGTCATTCCTGCAGACGATCCGGCTCACAGGCAGGCACGCCCAGGTCCCCCGTCGGGAGTTCGTCTACTGCTCGGGATGGGAGGACCGGACGCCGTTCGCTGAACTCCGCACCCGACTCCAGGCCGATCCCGAGTGGCAGGTCCACGACCTCCCAACCGGCCACGACGCCATGCACGAGGCCCCGGAGGCGGTTGCCGCACTACTGCTCGGCGAATGAACCGCGGGCGAATGAACCGCGGATGCATCGACGCACGGACGACAGGCCTGCCGTTGCGGGCCACACAAGTCCAGTTCATCCGCCCCCGAACGCGCCCGGCCCCCGCCTGCACCTCGGTGGTGCGCACGCGGGCCGGGCGTAACCGTCGCGCCGAAGCCGGGCTGCGTTGAGCGGCACGGAACGGCCTACAGCGGGGTGACGTACGCTCCGCCGATGCCGCCGTCGACCAGGAACTCGTTGGCGGTCATGAACGAGGAGTCGTCGCTGGCCAGGAAGGCGACCGCGGCGGCGATCTCCTCCGGGCGGGCGAAGCGGCCCAGCGGGATGTGGATCAGCCGGCGGGCGGCACGCTCCGGGTCCTTGGCGAACAGCTCGCGCAGCAGCGGGGTGTCGACCGGCCCCGGGCACAGCGCGTTGACCCGGATGCCCTCGCGGGCGAACTGGACGCCCAGCTCGCGGGACATCGCCAGCACCCCGCCCTTGGACGCGGTGTAGGAGATCTGGGAGGTGGCGGCGCCCATCAGGGCGACGAAGCTGGCGGTGTTGATGATGGAACCCTTGCCCTGCCGCTGCATGTAGGGGAGGGCGGCCTTGCAGCAGAGGTACACGGAGGTGAGATTGACCTCCTGGACCCGGCGCCAGGCGTCGATGCCGGTGGTGAGGATGGAGTCGTCGTCGGGCGGGGAGATCCCGGCGTTGTTGAAGGCGATGTCGACGCTGCCGAAGGTGTCGAACGCGGCCTTGTACAGCGCGTCGACCTGCTCCGCGTCGGTGACGTCGACGCGGACGAACAGCCCGCCGACCTCCTCGGCCGCGGCCTTGCCCGCGGCCTCGTCGATGTCGGCGCAGACGACGTTGGCGCCCTCGCTCGCCAGCCGGCGGGCGGTGGCGAGGCCGATGCCGCTGCCGGCGCCGGTGATCACTGCGGTGCGGCCGACCAGTCGGCGGCAGACGGTGTCCTGCTCGGTCACTGCTCTACTCCTCGGTGCTGAAGAAGACGTTCTTGGTCTCGGTGAAGTGGGCGAGCGCGTCCGGACCGAGTTCGCGGCCGAGGCCGGACTCGCCGAAACCGCCGAAGGGGGTCCAGTAACGCACGGAGCTGTGCGAGTTGACGGACAGGTTGCCGGCGTTGACGCCCCGGGCCATGCGCAGGGCGCGGCCCAGGTCACGGGTCCACAGCGAGCCGGACAGACCGTAGCGGGTGGCGTTGGCCAGCCGCAGCGCGTCCGCCTCGTCGGTGAAGGGGAGGATCACGGCGACCGGGCCGAAGATCTCCTCGACCGCGGCCGGGCTGGTCGGGTCCTCCGGCGCCAGCAGCGTGGGCGGGCACCAGAAGCCGGGGCCCGAGGGCGCCTCGCCCTGGGCCACCACCTTCTGGTCCGGGGTCAGATAGGCGTTGACCCGGTCCCGCTGGAGTGCGGAGATGAGCGGGCCCATCTCGGTGGCCGGGTCGGCCGGGTCGCCGACCCGTACCGCGGCCACGGCCGGGGCGACCAGGGCCAGGAAGTCGTCGTACACCTCCCGCTGGACCAGGATCCGGGTGCGGGCGCAGCAGTCCTGCCCGGTGTTGTCCAGGAAGGACATCGGGGCGGCGGCCGCCGCGCGGGCCAGGTCGGCGTCGGCGAAGACGATGTTGGGGCTCTTGCCGCCCAGCTCCAGCGTGATCCGCTTCAGCTGCCCGGCGCAGCGGGCCATGATCTCCTTGCCGACCGCCGTGGAGCCGGTGAAGACGATCTTCCGCACGCCGGGGTGGTCGACCAGGGCCCGGCCGGCCACCGTGCCGTGTCCGGGGAGCACCTGGAACAGGCCCTCGGGCAGTCCGGCGGCCAGCGCGAGTTCGGCCAGCCGCAGCGCGGTGAGCGGGGTGGTCTCGGCGGGCTTGAGCAGCACGGCGTTGCCGGCCGCCAGCGCGGGGGCGAAGCCCCAGGCGGCGATGGGCATCGGGAAGTTCCACGGCGCGATCACGCCGACGACGCCCAGCGGCTCGTGGAAGGTGACGTTCAGCCCGCCCGCGACCGGGATCTGGCGACCGGTCAGCCGCTCGATCCCGGCCGCCGCGTACTCCAGCAGGTCGCGGACGTTGCCGGCCTCCCAGCGGGCGTTGCCCAGGGTGTGTCCGGCCTGGCGGACCTCCAGGGCGGCGAGTTCGTCGATCGCGCCGTCCACGGCGTCGGCGAAGCGGCGCAGCAGCCGGGCCCGGTCGCCGGGGGCCAGCGCGGCCCAGCCGCTCTGGGCTTTGGCCGCACGGACCACGGCGGCGTCGACCTGCGCCGCGGTGGTGGCCGGGACGGTGGCGACGACCTCCTCGGTCGCGGGGTTGAGGACGGTCAGCGGCCCTTCGGGGGGCGCCGTGGTGGGTGGGGTGCTCACGGCTGGTCTCACATTCGCTCGAAGGAGCGGAAGCGCTCCCAGTCGGTCACGGCGGTGTCGTAGGCGTCCTGCTCGACCTCGGCCATCCGCAGGTAGTGCTGCACCACGTCGCCGCCGAAGGCGGTCTGGGCGATCTTGCTGCCGGACCACAGTTCGGCGGCGTCGCGCAGGGAGGTCGGCAGATGTTCGTAGTCGGCCGTGTAGGCGTTGCCGGTGCAGGGCTCGGGCAGTTCCAGCTCGTGCTCTATGCCGTGCAGTCCGGCCGCGATCATGGCGGCCACCGCGAGGTACGGGTTGACGTCACCGCCCGGGGCGCGGTTCTCCACCCGCAGCGAGGGCCCGTGGCCGACGACGCGCATCGAGCAGGTGCGGTTGTCCTGGCCCCAGGCGACGGCGGTGGGGGCGAAGGAGCCGGGCCGGAAACGCTTGTAGGAGTTGATGTTGGGAGCGTAGAACAGGGTGAGCTCGCGCATCGCGGCCAGCTGACCGGCCAGGAAGTGCCGCATCAGGGTCGACATCTCGCCGTCGGCACCCGCGCAGACGGGCCGGTTCTCGGCGTCGCGCAGCGAGAGGTGGATATGGCAGCTGTTGCCCTCGCGCTCGTTGTACTTCGCCATGAAGGTGAGCGAGACGCCCTGCTGGGCGGCGATCTCCTTGGCCCCGGTCTTGTAGATGCTGTGCTGGTCACAGGTGGTGAGCGCGTCGTCGTAGCGGAACGCGATCTCGTGCTGGCCCAGGTTGCACTCGCCCTTGGCGGACTCGACGGTCATCCCGGCCGCGCCCATCTCGTTGCGGATCCGGGCGAGCAGCGGCTCGATGCGGGCGGTGGCGAGCAGCGAGTAGTCGGCGTTGTACTGGTTGGCCGGGGTGAGTTCGCGGTAGCCGCGCTTCCAGGCGTCCTCGTAGCTGTCCCGGAAGACGATGAACTCCAGCTCGGTGCCGGCCCAGGCGGTGAGGCCGCGCTCGGCGAGCCGGTCCAGCTGGCGGCGCAGGATCTGCCGGGGCGAGGCGGGGACGGGGGCGCCGTCGAGCCAGGCCAGGTCGGCGGTGAGCAGCGCGGTGCCGGGCTGCCAGGGCGTGAGCCGCAGCGTGGCGAGGTCGGGGATCATGGCGAAGTCGCCGTAGCCGGTGTCCCAGGAGGACATCGGGTAGCCGTCGACGGTGTTGAGCTCGACATCGACGGCCAGCAGGTAGGCGCACCCCTCGCTGCCGTGGGTGAGGACCTCGTCGAGGAAGAATCCCGCCGCGAAGCGCTTCCCCTGGAGCCTGCCCTGCATGTCGGTGAAGGCGAGGGCTACGGTGTGGATCTCGCCGGCATCGACCAGGTTGCGAAGCTCCTGGACGCTGAGCGCGGGTTGACGGACTGTCACGAACTTGCCTCCGACTGCGTGCGTGGAACGGACTGCATGGCGGTACTGGGGCGGTTCAGGCGTACGGGTCAGACGCGCTGGTGGGACCTGTGGTGCAGACGTCTGGTTCAGCTGCTCTCCAGCGGGTTCCGGGCTGTCGAGCGACTTAAAGGTATAGCGCTGTACCATTGAAAGGGAAGGGGGTTCGATGAGTGAGGCTGTCGGTGTCGATCCGCTGGCCGCAGCACTGCGGCCGGTGCGTTCGGGGAACACCTTTGAGGAGACCGTCGAGCGGTTGCTGCAGTTGATCCGGCTCGCCCTGGTGCCGGTCGGCGAGCGGTTCCCGCCCGAGCGCGAGCTGGCCGACCGGCTCCAGGTCAGCCGGGTGACGCTGCGCGAGGCGCTGAAGGTGCTGCAGGACTCGGGGCTGCTGGAGGTACGGCGCGGCCGCTACGGCGGGGCGTTCGTGCTGGCCTCCCCCGACGTGGTGTCCGGCGACGGCACCGAGCTGCGCCGGCGCGCCGAGCTGCTCGGCGACCGGCTGGAGGACACCCTGCTGTTCCGCGAGGTGCTGGAGGTGGGCGCGGCCGAGCTCTGCGCGGCGCGCCGGCCGGTCGGCGCGGACGCCCAGCGGCTGCGCGACTGCCTCGCCGCGACCTGCGCCAGCGGCCCCGCCGACTACCGCCGCCACGACACCCGGCTGCACCTGGCCATCGCCGAACTGTCCGGCTCCCCTTCGGTGGCCGCCCAGTACGCGGCGGTCCGCGCCACCGTCAACGAGCTGCTGGACTGCATCCCGCTGCTGCCGCCCAACCTGGAGCACTCCGAGCGGCAGCACGGCGAGCTGCTGGACGCGATCCTGGCCGGCGACCCCGAGCGGGCCAGAACCGCGATGCGCGAGCACCTGGCCGGCACCGGCGCGCTGCTCCGCGGCTTCCTGTCCTGACCGCCCCCACCCCGGAACCCACCCCCGAGACCGGTACAGCCCGCACAGGCCGTACAGCCCGTGCGACCCGTACAGCCCGCTACAGCGCGTCTGCGGCGTTCGACCCGTTGCGAGAGGACTCCCCATGCCCCGCCCGCTCATCGGTGTGACCACGTACCTCGTCCCCGCCGACTGGGGGGTGTGGCGGGGCCAGGAGGCCGCGCTGCTGCCCGTTCGGTACACCGAACAGGTGCAGGCGGCCGGGGGCCTGGCCGTGATGCTGCCGCCGGACCTCCCGGAGGCGGCCGCCGAGACGGTGGCGCGGCTGGACGGACTGGTCGTCAGCGGCGGCCCGGACGTCGACCCGGCCCGCTACGGCGCCGGGCGTGACCCGCGGACCGATCCCGCCGCCCTGCGCCGGGACGCCTGGGAGACGGCGCTGATCGAGGCGGCCCGCGAGCAGCGGCTGCCGCTGCTGTGCATCTGCCGGGGCATGCAGCTGCTGAACGTGGTCTGCGGCGGCGACCTGGTGCAGCACCTGCCCGAGGTGATCGGACATCAGGAGCACTCCCCCACTCCCGGCGCCTACGCGTCGCACCCGGTCACCCCGGTTCCCGGCACCCGGCTGGCCGCGCTGCTCGGCGAGGCCGAGCTGGAGGTGCCGACGTACCATCACCAGGCCCTGCGGCGAGTGGGCGGGAACCTCACCGTCAGCGCCCGCCACCGGGACGGCACGGTCGAGGCGGTGGAGAGCGCGGACGGGCTGGCGCTGGCCGTCCAGTGGCATCCCGAGCAGGGCTCCGACCTGCGGTTGGCCCGGCATCTGGTGCAGACCGCCGCAAGCCGGGCGAAGGCCGGTGACGGACTCCCGGCCGACTCTGGTGCGTACACGGTTCAGCGATGAGGATGGCTCCATGCCAGACAACTCCCGTACCAGGGACCACAGCACCGCGTACGACTCGGACCACACCACCGGGCACGACCCCGCACAGAACTCGACCGCGAAGCCGGCACAGAGCCCGACCGGCGGCACCGGGCCGACGCCCACCGTCTTCCACGACCTCGGGGCCTTCCTCTCCGTCCCCCGCGTCTCCGCACTCGCACTCTCCCCGGACGGCGGCCGGCTGGTGGCCGCCGTCGCCGAGCTCGCCGCCGACGGCACCCGCTACGCCAGCGCCCTGTGGGAGCTCGACCCGGCCGGGGAGCGCCCCGCGCGCCGGCTGACCCGCTCCGCCAAGGGCGAGTCCGCGCCCGCGTTCCAGCCGGACGGCACCCTGCTCTTCCTGTCCGCGCGCCCGGACGCCGATCCGCCCAAAGACGCACCGAAGCACGAGGACCCGGCGCTCTGGGCGCTGCCCGCCGAGGGCGGCGAAGCGGTGCGGCTGCTGGGGTGCCCCGGCGGGATCGGCGGCTACGCCGTGGCCCGGCAGTCGCCCCGGATCGCGCTCAGCACCTCCCTGCTGCCGGGCGCCACCGACGCCGGGAGCGACGCCGCGCTGCGCAAGGCCCGCGAGGAGGCCAAGGTCACCGCGATCCTGCAGGAGAGCGCGCATGTCCGCTACTGGGACCACGACCTGGGCCCCGGTGTCGCCCACGCCGTCACCCTGCCCGAGGCCTCGGCCGCGCAGACCCCGGTCGACTGCGGCGTGCAGACTCCCTACGACCCCGAGCAGGCGCTGTCCCCGGACGGGACGCTGATCGCGTACAGCATCCAACTCGGCGACACCCCGGACGAGTTCCGGTCCGCCGTGGTCGTCGCCGACGCGGCCACCGGCGAGCGGCTGCGGCTGGTCGCGGCCGAGGGACGCGACTTCGGCAGCCCCGCGTTCGCCGCCGACAACCGCACCCTGTACCTGCAGCACTGGTCCCGGTCCGACCCGAAGCACAGTCACGATGTGACCCTGTGGACCGTCGACGCCACCGACACCCAGGACCAGGGCCGGGACCTGCTGCCCGAGTTGGACCTGTGGCCGCTGTCCGCGGTGCCCGCTCCGTCGCCCGGCGTGGTGTTCTTCACCGCCGACGAGCGCGGCCACTGCCCGGTCTTCCGGCTGGACACCGCCGACGGCTCGGTGACCCGGCTCACCGCCTCCGGCTCGTACACCGACCTGGTGGTCTCGCCCGACGGCGGCACCCTGTTCGCGCTGCGCGCCGGCATCGACTCCCCGCCGGCCCCGGTACGGCTGGCCACCGGCGCCGACGACGCCGACCAGCAGCCGGTGCCGCTGCAGGCCCCCGGCCAGGTCGGCCCGCTGCCGGGCACCCTGACCGAGGTGCACACCACGGCCGAGGACGGCACCGCGCTGCGGTCCTGGCTGGTGCTGCCGGACGGCGCCTCGGCCGACGCCCCGGCGCCGCTGCTGCTCTGGGTGCACGGCGGCCCGCAGCTCAGCTGGAACTCCTGGACCTGGCGCTGGAACCCGTGGGTGGCCGCGGCGGCCGGCTACGCGGTGCTGCTGCCCGACCCAGCGCTGTCCACCGGCTACGGGCAGCAGATGCACGACCGCGGCTGGGGCGAGTGGGGCGACAACCCGTACCTGGACGTGATGGCGCTCACCGACGCCGCCCTGGAGCGCGACGACCTGGACGCCTCGCGGACCGCGATGATGGGCGGCTCCTTCGGCGGCTACATGGCCAACTGGATCGCCAGCAGGACCAGCCGCTTCAAGGCCATCGTCAGCCACGCCAGCCTGTGGAACCTGCATGGTTTCCACGGCACCACCGACGCGCCGCACTACTGGCGCCGCGAGATCGGCGACCCGCTGGCCGGCGCCGATCGCTACGACCGGTTCTCGCCGCACCTGCGCGCCGCCGAGATCAACACGCCGATGCTGGTCATCCACGGCGACAAGGACTACCGGGTGCCGATCGGTGAGGCCCTGGGGCTCTGGACCGACCTGGTGCGCTTCGGGGTGCCGGCGAAGTTCCTCTACTACCCGGACGAGGGCCACTGGATCCTCAAGCCCAACAACGCCAAGGTCTGGTACAGCACGGTCCTCGCGTTCCTGGCCCACCACGTCCTCGACCAGCCCTGGCAGCGCCCCGACCTGCTCTGACCCACACCGCCGCGCCCGGCCCACCGCAGGGCGGGCCGGACGCGGCGTGAGCGCGGCGGGTCAGCGCGCCGAGGTCAGCACGGCGGGGTCACGGCGGCGGGGTCACGGCGGCGGGGTCACGGCGGCGGGGTCAGCGCACCGAGCGGATGCGCCAGACCAGGGCGGCGCCGATCAGCGAGGCGAGGGCCGAGGCGAGGTAGAGCGAGCTGTAGCCGCCCAGGCTGTGGATGATCACCGCGGCCAGAACCGGCACCAGCACATACGGCAGCGTGCTCATCTGCCCGGCCACGGCCAGGTCCCGGGCATGGTCGGTGTCCGACGGCAGCACCTGGGTGACCAGGGCCAGGTCCACGCCCACGTACACCCCGAAGCCGACGCCCAGCAGCACCGCGCTGACCAGCGTCATGGTCCAGGTCGGCCACAGTGCCAGCATCACCGCGGGCACCGCCATCACCACCGAGCCGATGGAGACCAGCGGGCGGCGCAGCCCGATCCGGTCGGAGATCCGTCCGGCGACGACCGCGACCGAGACCACCGCGCCCGCGTTGATCGCGACCACTAGCAGCAGGTCGTTCTTGTGGTGCACCACGTCGGTGAGGAAGTAGGGGATGTAGAGGGTGCCCAGGCCGTAGCCGAGGAACATGATGAAGCGGGTGGCCAGTGCCCAGGCGAAGTCCGGGTTGCGGCGCGGGTCGATGCGCCAGCCGTCCAGCAGCAGCCGCCGGCTGAACGGGCGTCGGTCCTGCTCCCTCAGTTGCGGGTCGGGGGTGCTGCGGGCGAAGGGGAACACCAGCAGCAGCGAGGCCGCCAGCATCAGGTAACCGGCCAGGTTGCCCGGGACCAGTCCGACCAGCACACCACCGAGGGCCAGCCCGGCCGCGGCCGGGACCGCCGCCCAGCCCAGCACCCGGCCGCGCTGCGCGACCGGCACCCGGTCCGGCACCACCGTGTTCAGCCCGGCGCCGAGCGCGCAGATGGTCACCGAGAGCAGCAGCGCACCCAGCGACACCTCCCAGACCTGGTCGGCCACGCCCATCCCGACCAGCACCGCGATCGTGGCCACCGCACCCCAGGCCATCCACGGCCGGCGCCGGCCGTACCGGCTCGCGGTCCGGTCCGAGAGCGCCCCGGCCACCGGGGCGGCGATCAGCCCGGCGACGGCTCCGAGGGCGCTGGCCCAGGCATAGGCGGTGACCTTCCCGCCCGGGTCGATCGCGGCGATCTGCTGGGGGATCAGGAAGGTGCTGGGCGACTGCATGGCGATCTGCATGCCGAAGTTCGCCAGGACGAAGCCGGTGAGCCAGCCCCGGCCGACCGGCACGGTGGGCTCCGCGAACGGACCGGCGCCGGCCGGGCGGACGGACGGCGTCTGCTCGGGGGCGTTCTCGTCGGTGAGGTGCGCCATCGCGGGCTCCCAGGGTCTGATGCAGGAGAAAACTTGAGACATGCTCATGTTTTGCTGGAGCACAGACTAGAGAGTGGACCGCCCCCGCACCAGCCCCGCGTCCCCACCGCCTGCCGGCCGCGTCCCGACTGCCTGCCGGCTGCACACCGACCGCACGCCGGCTGCTCGGACGGCGACCCGCCGGTCAGCCGAAGCTGACGCCCGTCAGGTCCTCGGAGACGGCCCAGAGCCGGTCCTGCGCGGCCCGGTCGTGGGCAGTGGCCGCGGAGGCCTTCAGCACCGGCCGGCCACGCCACTCGAACGGACCGTCAGGACCGTAGTAGTGGGCGCCCATCGCGCGCGGATCCGTGGCGGCGCGCAGCGTCGACAGCGCACCCCGGTCCGGCGGCTGCGTGAACGGGGCTCCCGCCATCGCGTTGATCGACTGCAGCGGAGCCGGAACGTGGCGGGTGAGCTCGGTCGCGGAGAATCCGGGGTGCGCGCCCAGCGCGATGGTCTGCGCCCCCTCGGCCGCCAGCCGGCGCTGCAGGGCGTACATGAACATCAGGTTGGCCAGCTTGGACTGCGCATAGGCGCCGACCCGGTGGTAGCGGCGCTCCGACTGCAGGTCGTCGAAGTTGATCCCGCCCCGGGCCAGCTTGTGGGCCAGGCTGCCGAGCACCACCACCCGGGAACCCGGGACGTCGCGGAGCCGGTCCAGCAGCAGCCCGGTGAGGGCGAAGTGCCCGAGGTGGTTGGTGCCGAACTGGAGCTCGAAGCCGTCGGCGGTGCGCTGGTGCGGCGGGACCATCACCCCGGCGTTGTTGATCAGCAGGTCCAGCCGGTCGAAGCGTTCGTGGACCTCGGCGGCCGCCGCCCGGACCGAGTCGAGCGAGGCGAGGTCCAGTTCCAGCAGTTCGGTGGCGCCCCCGATCAGCGTCGCGGCGGTCCGCGCCTTCACCTGGTTGCGGCAGGCCAGCACGACCGTGGCGCCACGCTCCGCCAGCACCTTCGCGGTCTCCAGCCCGAGGCCGCTGTTGGCCCCGGTGACCAGGGCGATCCGCCCCGACTGGTCGGGTACATCGGCGGCGGTCCACGCCATGACGGTTCCTCCTGGTGAGCGACGCGGCGGGTCGACCGCTGACGGACTTGTCCGGCATGGTCTCAGACTGCGCCGGCATCCGGATACCGGCGAGTTTGGAGGAGCCGCCCGGCGGGTAACCCCGGTCCGTCGGGGACAGCCGGGCCCGGCCGCACGAGGGCGCGACCCATGGATCCGTGACATTGGGCCAGCCCTCACCGCAGTCTGCGGCATAGTTTCGGACTATGACCGCACCTGCGCCCCGGCTGATGCTGCTGGACACCGCCAGCCTGTACTTCCGTGCCTTCTTCGGCGTCCCCGACTCGCTCCGCTCCCCCGACGGGAAACCGGTGAACGCCGTACGCGGACTACTGGAGTTCATCACCCGGCTGGTGCACGACCATTCCCCGGATCAGCTGGTGGCCTGCTGGGACGCCGACTGGCGGCCGGAGTGGCGGGTGAACCTGATCCCCACGTACAAGGCCCACCGGCTGGCGCCGGACTCGCCGGTCAAGGGCTCCGAGGAGATCCCCGACGGCCTGTCCCCGCAGGTTCCGGTGATCGAGGCGGTGCTGGACGCCCTCGGCATCGCCCGCATCGGCGTCCCGGACTACGAGGCGGACGACATCATCGGCACGCTCGCCACCCAGGCCTTCGGCCCGGTGGACGTGGTCACCGGCGACCGCGACCTGTTCCAGCTGGTCGACGACGCCCGCGGGGTGCGGGTGCTCTACCCGATCAAGGGCGTGGGCACGCTGCAGCACACCGACGAGGCGCTGCTGGTGGAGAAGTACGGCGTCACCGGCTCCCAGTACGTCGACTTCGCGGTGCTGCGCGGCGACCCCAGCGACGGCCTGCCCGGCGTCGTCGGCATCGGCGAGAAGACCGCGACCAAGCTCATCGCCCAGTACGGCGACCTGGCCACGATCCAGGCCGCCGCCGCCGACCCGGCCAGCACGCTCACCCCCGCCCAGCGCAGGCGGCTGATCGAAGGCGGCGAGTACCTCGCCGTCGCCCCCATCGTCGTCCGCGTCGCCCAGGACGTCCCACTGCCCAGCTTCGACCCCACCCTGCCCCGCGAACCGCTCGACCCCGTCGCCCTCGAAGAACTCGCCGAACGCTGGGGCCTCACCACCCCGCTCCGCCGCCTCCTCGACACCCTCGCCGCAGCCGGCGCCTAGGCTGACGCACCCGAGTGGTTCAGTTCCGCGGGTAACGCCGCATCATCCGCCCGCCTGGCCCCCTGACGAGGACTACATCAGGGGGCTGCGGATCTGCACCAACGCCGAGCCCGGCCCCGTGAGAAGATGACCCCCCTGCGACCATCGGGACTCCAGGGGACCTGCGTTGAGCGAGTGGACCGTACACGGCAGCCGCACCATCTACACCAGCCCCTGGGTCGAACTCGACCTTGTCGACGTCGAACCCCCGGGCCACCCCCGATACGAACACCATCTCGTGAAGTGGGCACCCGTCGCCGCCACTGTCCTCCTCAACGACCGGGACGAAGTCCTGCTGATGTGGCGGCATCGCTTCGCCACCCAGACCTGGAACTGGGAAATCCCCTCGGGCATCGTCGAAGCGGGCGAGGATCTGACCGTCGCGGCCGCCCGCGAAGTCCTTGAGGAAACGGGCTACCAGATCGACCCGCGGCGCCTCGTTCCACTCGCGTACAACCAGCCGATCGGCGGCATGTCCAACGCTGAGCACCATGTCTTCCTCGGGAGGGACGCGGTGCACGTCACCGAACCCGTCGACGCTCACGAGGCGGACAGAATCGAGTGGATCCCGCTCGACCGCATCCACGAGATGATCGATCGACGGGAGATCGTCGCTGGAGTCGCTGTGACCGGACTACTACAACTCCTGGCCCGCCGCTGCGCCTACTGAGCCGCCGCGCCAACGGCGACGAGTTCCCGCAGCTGGCGCACAGCAGGTAGGCGGGCCCCTCGATTCGGTACAGCGGCCAGTAGATCCCGGGCGCGCGTCACAACGATGCCCGTCAGATGCTCGCGCGGGACATGGTCGAGGATCCGCTCGGCGGCCTGACAGGCGATGCCGATCTCCCCGACGCGCAGTAGGCAGGTGGCTTGGTCGAATCCGATCAGGGCCCGGTCCAAGTGCTCCGCCGGAGAGTAGAGGCCCCAAGCGGCTTCCAGCGGGCCCTGCACCCGGCGGGTATCGCCCAGCACCGTGTACATGCTGCCCTCGTGCCAGCGCAGCTGCCGCTCTGTGTACCCGTATGCGGTGTCACCGATCTGGTCAGCGGGCAGCCGGGCGAACGCATTCCGCGCCAGGCGCATCGCGGCCTCGGCGTCAGCCAGTCGACCAAGGCGGGCGAGGGATCGGGCCTCCAGGCTGGGCGCCCAGGCAGCGGCGGAGCAGGGCGTCTTGCCCGCGACCAAGCGGGCACGTTCAGCCAGCTCCAGGGCCGCGTGGGGCGTTCCGAAGTAGAAGGGGATCACGGCCTCTCGGGCGAACAGCCACGCCCGCAACGCGCGGTCGCCGGTCTCATCGGCGGCGACCTGGGCAGTTCGGAACCAAGCCCGCGCTTCCCGATGCTCACCAAGCGCGACCAGCGCGATCCCCGCTGTACCCGCCAATTGGGCGGCGACTCGGCACAGACGGGTACGCATGTCGCTCGACTGCCGGCGTTCCAGCAGGGCGTGGACGTCGAGGAAGTCCTGCACGCTCTCACTGAGCAGGGTCAGCGGGGGGCTCATCTGGTAGGCGTGGCCATATTCAGTGGCGCTGCGTTCCAACTGCTCGATCGTGGTCTCGCCGACCGTGGCACTCTCCAGGGTGTCAGCCATGGATAGGCGCACATCCGCGAGAGCGTCGAGGACCCCCATCGACAGGGATGCCCCGGCATGAGCAAGAAGGCCGCGCAGTATTGCGCGCCGGCTGGACCGTTTGGCCTTCTCCTCCAAGGAGGGCTCAGTGCGCCCTGTATGTAAAGGCCGTGACGGATCTGCCGCAAGGGGCCGCACCTCATCGTCTCCGATGACCGCGTCCGACAGGGTGTAGTCGTTGCCGAACCCGAGGCGGTCAGGGCGTGTGGCATACAGGCGACACAGCCGGTCCAGGTTCGCTGCCCCTGGAGTACTCCGCCCGGTCTCGAACGCACTCAACTGCTGAACCGTGAGCTTGGCATCGCGGACACCTGTGTGAACACAGATCTGCACGAACTTGGCGACCGCGTCCTCCAAGGTCCAGCCACGGGCGAGGCGGTGGGCCTGAAGGAGACCAACAGAGCACTGCTCACCAATGGCGCCCGAAAGCTGCCAGGACGACCAGTGTTCCCGAGTCGCAACCTCACGCAGGCGTGCGGCTGTGGCCTTCTTCGGATCGGTGCGGGGCATCGCGCCCTCCCGGTTTCTGTGGCTCCGGCCTCTACGGTAGGGCTGCATTGTGGCTGCGGGACGCTGATTTCATATCCGCTGTGCGAGGAGACCCATGTATTCACTGGCTCCGTATGACGAAGTCTCGTCTTCGCACAGATCTCGTCATTGCCGCTCTTCCCAACCGGGACCACCTTGGCTCTCATGAACGAGATGAGGCCCTTTGAGGCAGCAGAACTCGGGGTGTCACGGCACCCTCTGACGGCACCGCAGGACTTTCGGGTGCGGGTCGCCCGCAATGATCTGGAGCGGGCCCGTCAGCTCGAGCTGGGCGGTGCTCCAGCGGCCGAGCTACTGCTCATCGTCGGGGCGCTCACCAGCAGCCTGTACAACGTGCTGCAGTTGGTCGGGGACCTGGCGGAGGTGACGGAGTGACCACACCCACCACCGGCCCACGCCCGGCCCGCATGTGCGACTTCTGCCACCTGCCCGCCGAAGGCATCACCGTCCGCCAGCGCCCCGGCGACCCCACGTCCAGGCGCGTGGCGATCAACCATGAGGACTGCTTCCGCGAGTACATGACCGGCCTGCCGATCGTCCTGGCCGAACCGGCGTCATAGCCGCACGACCTCGACTCCCGCCCAGGCCCGCTAAGCACTGCGGAGGCTGCCCAACGGCGCGGTCACGCCCGTGCCGTGGGGGTTGCCCGGCATGGCGCCCATCGCTGCGCGGTTCTCCACCAACGCCGGGCGGAGCAGAAGACCGAGCACCCGGACCCGCCACTTCGCAGCGCTTCGCCCCGTCGATCCAATGATGGACGAGGCGAAGCATGCCTCGAGTCAGCCAACCGCGTCCGCCCGAAGAGGCGGGGCGGGGGCATTCGCGCACCGGTCCGCCGTGCGGGTTCTGGCGGGTCAGTCCTCGACCCAGCCGTGGCCCTGGGCGAAGCGCAGCAGCGCGGCGCGCAGCGCCAGGACCTGTTCGCCCGTCAGCTGCGACGCGGAGGCCAGCAGCAGTTCGGTGACGTCACGACGGAACTCGTCGACGCCGAGGACGTCGCACATCGGCTCCTCGCCCGGCTGGTCCGCTGCCCGCGCGGCCGACCACGGTGCCTGGGCCACCCGCGCGGGCTCCGGCGGGTGCGCGAGGGCCGCCGCCTCGGTGCCGGGCGCGAAGCGCACTCCCGTCGCCTTGAGGCCCCGGTCGCCGGTGGCGACCTCGAACTCGACCGCGAGCCCCGAGCGGAGATACAGCTCCGGGATCAACAGGTCGTTCACATGCAGGAAGACATCCTCCCCGCCCTGCTCCGGGGCGATGAACCCGTATCCACGCCCCGCGTCGAACCTCACCACACGCCCAACAGCCACGTCACACTCCCCAACCACCAGACAAACCCACCACTGATCCTTCTCACGCCGATCGTAACCAACGAGTCAACGGGACGGAGCGGATCCCGAAGATCTGATTCACCATCAGTTCCCCACGAGGTCAGGCCGATAGCCCGTCCCGGCTCGGACGCCAGCTCGGTGCCCGCTCCTTGGTTTGACTACGATTCATCATATGGAGTGATCCCGCCAACCTGCCCGTTCCTTCGCCGAATCACCGGGCATCAGCCCTCCAGGCAGGTACAAGCCGTATACAGACGGAAGGAGATCGATCCATGCAGGACCAGCATGACGAAACAGAGGTGTACGAACCGCCGATGCTGGTGGAGGTCGGGGAGTTCGGCGACATGACGCTCGGGTTCTACGAGGGTGTCTCCACCGACACCTGGTACACGTACTACTTCTAGGGGCGGTGAGCCCAGCGGCCGACGGTGGCCGGGTCGTGCCCCGGCCACCGTCGGCCCCACCGGCGCTCCAGCAGTACCAGCAACCCCAGCGCACCGCGGAGGACGGCCGAACGATGGCTGAGGAATGGTTCGTCGTCTTTCCCGACAGTGACGCGGGCCGGGCCGCGGCGCGCGGACTTCGTCCGTCCGCGCGCCAGACGGTCGACCACGTCTCGGGGCGGCCCTGGCTGCTCGGCCGCTGGCCGCCCGGGGATCTCACCGTCGCCACGGCGGGGACGGTGCGGATGGCCCTGCTCGGGACCGGTCCCACGGAGGCCTCGCTGGCGACCCGGGTGGGCCGGGTGCGCTCGGTCGACGACGCGGACGCCGCCGTCGCCGGGGCGGCAGGCTGCTTCCACCTGCTCGTCTCGGCCGGCGGCCGGGTGCGCGCCCAGGGCACCCTCGCGTCGGTGCGCCGGGTGTTCCACGCCCGGTACCGCGGGGTGGAGATCGCCGCCGATTCGGCGTACACGCTGGCCCGGCTGATCGGCGCCGACTGGGACCGGGCCTGGCTGGCCCTGCGGCTGAGCCTGACCACTGCCCCGTTCCCGTTCCACGAGTCCAGTCCCTGGCGGGGCGTTCGGGCTGTGCCCGGCGGCCACTGGCTGGCACTGGAACCGGACGGGACGGCCGCCGTACGGCCGCACTGGACCGCGCCGGAACCGGCGCTGCCGCTCGCCGAGGGAGCGGTCGCGGTCCGGCAGGCGCTGACCGCCGCCGTGGACGTCCGCACCGCCGACGGCGGCACGGTCAGCAGTGACCTGTCCGGCGGTATGGACTCCACCAGCCTGGCCTTCCTCGCCGCGCGCGGCCCGGCCCGGCTGGTCACCTACCGCTGGGCCGAGCACGACAGCGGCAACGACGACGCCCGCTACGCCCCGCTGGCCGCAGCCCGGTTGCCGCAGACCCTGCACATCGTCCATCCGCCGCAGGACGTCGCGCCGATGTTCGGCGACCTGGCTCCGGACGCCTCACCGGCCGATCCGGACGAGCCCTTCGCCTTCGCACGCAACCGGCAGCGCATCGCCCACGTGGCCCGCGCGATGGCGGCCGAGGGCTCGCGGCTGCACCTGGCCGGCCATGGCGGCGACGAACTGTTCCGGATCGGCCCCGGCTACCTCTACGACCTGTTCCGGGAACGCCCGTTGGCCGGACTGCGGCACGTCCGCGACCACCGGGTGCAGGGGCGGTGGTCGACCGTGTCACTGCTCAAGGCACTGGCCGACCGGCAGTCCCCGGCCCGGGAACTGGCCGCCCGGGCCTCCGCGCTGACCGCTCCGGTACCGCGCCCGCGCGACGTCGAGTTCGGCTGGACCCACCCGCACCGCATGCCCGGCTGGACCACCTCCGACGCCGCGGCCGCCGCCCGCGACCTGCTGACGGAGGCCGCCCGGGGGACGGTGGAGCCGCTGGCGCCGCAGCGGGCCCAGCACGCCGTGCTGCTCGCACTGCGCTCCGGCGGGGTGGCGCTTCGGCAGGCGGACCGGATCAGCGCCGGGTACGGCGTCCGCCTGGCCGTTCCCTATCTGGACGACCAGGTGGTCGGCGCGGCCATGGCGGTGCGACTGGCGGACCGCAACTCCCCCTACCGCTTCAAACCGCTGCTGGGCGCCGCCATGCGCGGGATCGTCCCCGACCCGCTGCTGGACCGGACCACCAAGGGCGAGTTCAGTGCCGACTTCTACGTCGGACTGCGCCGCCACCGCCGCGACCTGCTGGCCCTCTTCGACGAACCACTGCTCGCCCGGCATGGGCTGGTGGACGCCGCCGCGGTCCGGGAGGTGCTGCTGCGTCCGCACAAGAACACCACCGAGCTGGTCCGCCTGGACGCCACCCTGGCCTGCGAGATGTGGCTCCGGGCGGTCAGCCCGGCCTGACCCCGGGTCCGCTTCGCCCCTTCCGCTTCCAGTCCCCACTCCCCCTTCTCCGGCCCGATCCCGGCCGCCACCGAGGTGACCCAGAGACATGACCCGACCGACCCCACCCCTCGCGCTGCGCCGGCATGTGACGGCGACCCCGACCCCGGACGGCATGGTGCTGCTCGACCAGCTCTCCGGCACGTACTGGCAGATCAACGCCACCGCCGCACTCGTGGTGCGGGCCCTGGTGGCCGGCGCGAGCGCCGAGGAGGCGGCTGCCGCCCTGACCGCCGCGCATCCCTCGGCGGCGGACCGGGCGGCAGCCGATGTCGCGGCCATCGTCCAGCAGCTCGACCAGGCGCGGCTGATCGAACCGGGTCTGATCGAACCGGGCCGGGCTGACGGCCGGGACCGGCAGGAGGAGGCCCGTTGAGCAACGACCTCGTCGTCGCCCCGCGTGAGCCGCTGCGGTTGCGGCACCGGCCTGCGGCCCTGTGCGCGGTCACCGTCGCACGGCTGCTGTCCCGGCTCCCGCCGTACCGCATCAGCCAGGCGCTGGGGGTGCTGCGCAGAGGCGCGGATCCGGCCGGTGCCGAGCAGACGGCCAGGGCCAGGGCGGCGGTGATCACCGTCAGCCGTCGCTGTGCGAGCCACCGGGGCTGCCTGCAGCGCTCGCTGGCCACGGCGGTGCTGTGCAGGATGCGGGGCGTCTGGCCCACCTGGTGCACGGGGGTGCGCACCCAGCCGTTCCGCGCCCACGCCTGGGTCTCGGTCGACGGCGAACCCGTCGGCGAACCCCACCCCGCCGACTACTACACCGCGATCATGACGGTCCCCCCGCTGCCCACACCTGACCGGCGGGGCCGCGGGGGTCCGGGCGGCGGAGCGGGCGGCGCGGACGCAGACTGGGGGCATGCCTGAGCTGCCGGAGGTGGAGGCGCTGGCCGGGTTCCTCGGCGACCACGTCGCCGGACGTACCGTGAGCCGGGTGTCCGCGCTGGCCGTGCACGCGCTGAAGACCTACGATCCCCCGCTCTCCGCACTGGAGGGACAGGTGTTCGACGGGGTGGGGCGGCACGGCAAGTTCCTGGACTTCCGGGCCGGGGGGCTGCACCTGGTCGTGCATCTGGCCAGGGCGGGGTGGGTCCGCTGGCACGACGCACTGCCGGAGGCTCCGCCGCGCCCCGGCAAGGGGCCGCTGGCCCTGCGGGTACGGCTGACGGACCCGGGACTGCCGGAGCCGGCGGGCCCCGGGTTCGACGTGACCGAGGCGGGCACCCAGAAGCACCTCGCGGTCTACCTGGTACGCGATCCGCTGGACGTTCCCGGTATCGCGCGGCTCGGACCCGACCCGCTCGCCCCGGGCTTCACCCTGACGGCCTTCGCCGAGCTGCTCAGCGGCGAGCGCCGGCAGATCAAGGGGGTCCTCCGGGACCAGAGCACGCTCGCCGGGATCGGGAACGCCTACTCCGACGAGATCCTGCACGCCGCCCGGATGTCCCCGTTCAAACTCGCCGCCGCCCTCTCGGAGGACGAGGTCGCCCGGCTCCACCAGGCGGTCGGCAGCACCCTGCGCGACGCGGTCGAACGCTCCCGGGGACTGGCGCTCAGGGACCTGAAGGCGGAGAAGAAGAGCGGGCTACGGGTGCACGGGCGCACCGGAGAGCCCTGCCCGGTGTGCGGGGACACCATCCGTGAGGTGTCCTTCAGCGACTCCTCGCTCCAGTACTGCCCCACCTGCCAGACCGGCGGCAAGCCGCTGGCCGACCGGCGGCTTTCCCGGCTGCTGAAATAGCGCGCGCGACTGCCGTCAGGGCGCTGCGGGGTCGTAGCCTGGGAGTGTGCAGGCACACCGACGCCATGTCAGGTACTTCGTCATGATGAGCGTCTGCGTAGGGATGTTCGTCGTGGCGTGGGGGTTCGTGCGCTTCTACTCGGTCGGCGCGGCGGTCGGCATCTGCGTGGTCGCCATGGTCATCCCCCCGGTCGCGGCCGTACTGGCCAACGCGCGCGACCGGGACGACGACTGGTGGGACGACCCGCGCTGGGAGGACCCGGAGTGGAACAGGCCCGGCCACGACCGCGACCGCCCCGACCACGAGGACCGCGCGTAGCCGCCGTCACCGTAACCGCCGATGCCCGTCGCCGCCGTCACCGGCTGGGCACGGCCATCAGCAGCGCGAAGCGGGCGCCCGGGTCGGTCCACCAGTGCCGGACGGTGAAGCCGGCCGCGTCGAGTTCTGCGGTCAGCGACTCACGGCGGAACTTGACCGAGATCTCGGTGCGCAAGGCCTCACCGGCGGCGAAGTCGACCGACAGGCCCACCGCCGGGATGCCGACCCGCTGCGGAGACCGGGCGACCAGGTGCATCTCGACCCGCGACTCGTCGGCGTTCCAGACCGCCCGGTGGTCGAACGCGTCCGGATCGAAGTCGGCGCCCAGTTCCCGGTTCAGCACCGAGAGCACGTTCTTGTCGAACGCGGCGGTGACACCCTGGCTGTCGTCGTAGGCGGCGACCAGCACCGCCGGGTCCTTGACCAGGTCGGCGCCGAGCAGCAGGACGTCGTCGGCGCTCAGCGCGTGCCGCAGCATGCCGAAGAACAGCGCACGCTGGGCCTGGTCGAGGTTGCCGATGGTGCTGCCCAGGAAGACGAACAGGCGCGGGCCCGGTTCGTCGGTCAGCGCGAGGTCGTGCTCGAAGTCGGTGACGGTGGCGGTGACCCTCAGCTCGGGGTAGTCGCGGCAGATCGCCTCGCCGGCCTCGGCCAGCGCGGAGACGCTGACGTCCAGCGGGGTGTAGCGGCGCAGGGTGCCGGCGGCGGTGAGGGCGTCCAGCAGCAGCCGGGTCTTGCGGGAGGAGCCGGAACCCAGCTCGATCAGGGTCGCGGCCCGCCCGGCGGCGGCGATCTCGGGGGCCCGCCGGGCCAGGATCTCCTGCTCGGCCCGGGTGGGGTAGTACTCCGGCAGATCGGTGATCTGCTCGAAGAGCTTGCTGCCCCGGTCGTCGTAGAACCACTTCGGCGGCAGGGTACGCGGCGGGGCGGACAGCCCGGCCAGTACGTCGGCACGCAGAGTGGAGGCGAAGTAGTCCTCGGGCAGACGGAGTTCGAGACTGAAGCGGTCGTTCATCCGATGCTGTTCCTTGCTGTGCGGGTGGCGCAGGGGGGTGCAGTGGACGGAGGCCGGAGTGGCCAGCAGCAGCGAGTGCTCGGGGACTTCGCGCCACTCGCCCTGGTCCGGATCAAGGCCCAGGTCGGGCTCGGAAGCGACGACCACGCGGCCCGGAGCGCTGCGGTACCAGAGGGTGTCGCCGTGCCGGGTGGCCGCGATGGTGTGACCGTCGGTGAGCAGCAGGTTCAGCCGGGCGTCCGGTCGCGCGTCGGCGACCTGGCGCACCACGGCGGCCAGCACCAGGCCGGCCGGCTCGCCCCGGCGCAGCCGCAGCGCGACCATCGCCCACAGCAGTGCCGAGTCGGAGCGGGCGTCCAGCGCCAGCAGGTCGGCGGGCTCAAGACCCGTACCCGCCAGCGGCAGCCGGGTCCAGTCGGGGACGAAGCCGTTGTGGCTGAACAGCCAGCGGCCCTCACGGAACGGCGCGGCCGCGGACTCGTCCCGGCTGGTGCCCTCCGACGCGGAACGGACGGCGGCCAGGAAGGCGTGGCTGTGGACGGTCCGGGCCAGGTCGGGCAGGTTGCCGTCGGTCCAGATCGGCACCGCGCGCCGGTAGCGGGCCGGCCGGTCCTCCTCGGCGTCGGCTGCCTCTGCCGCTTCGGCGCTCACCCCGGACTCCACGGCCGCGGTGGACAGATCGGCGGACTCCGCCGGTTCCGGGGGCTCGTCCGCGTCGGCGGCGTCGGGCGCCTCGTGGTCCGTGGGGTACCAGCCGATGCCGAAGCCATCGGCGTTGACTCTGCCGTGCCGTTGCAACCGGGGCGCCCAGGACTGCTGGTACAGCCCCTGCGCCGGCTCCAGGATCAGCGCGGCCGGCGTGGTCACCGGTCCGAGGTAGGCGAGATGACGGCACATCAGCTGACCTCCCGATCGGCGTCCCGGGCTGCGGTGCCACGGGGTGCGGTGTCGCTCGGGTCCGCGTCGCGGGCGGTGCGGAAGCCGGAGAAGATCTGCCGGCGGATCGGGTAGTCCCAGTTGCGGAAGGTGCCCCGGCATGCGACCGGGTCCACCCCGAACGAGCCGCCGCGCAGCACCTTGTACTCCGTCCCGAAGAAGACCTCGGAGTACTCCTTGTAGGGGAAGGCGGCGAAGTCCGGGTAGGGCAGGAAGTCGCTGGAGGTCCACTCCCACACGTCACCGGTCAACTGCCGTGCCCCGGAGGGCGCCGCGCCGGCCGGGTAGCTGCCGACCGGGGCCGGCTCCAGGTGGCGCTGGCCGAGGTTGGCGTGCTCGGCGGTCGGGTCGGCGTCGCCCCAGGGGTGGCGGCGCGAGCGGCCGGTGTCCGGATCGTGCCGGGCGGCCTTCTCCCACTCCGCCTCGGTCGGCAGCCGGCGGCCGGCCCAGCGGGCGTAGGCGTCGGCCTCGTACCAGCACACGTGGAGCACCGGCTGGTCCGGCGGGACGGGCTCCACGGTACCGAAGCGGCGGCGCAGCCAGGCGCTGCCGTCGCGCTGCCAGAACAGCGGCGCGGTCAGCTCGGCCTGCTGCCGGTGCTTCCAGCCGTCCGGGCTCCACCAGCGCGGGTCACCATAGCCACCGTCGGCGATGAACTCCTGGTACGCGCGGTTGCTGACCGGCACGGTGTCCAGCCAGAACGCCGGGACGTCCACGCGGTGCGCGGGGCGCTCGTTGTCCAGCGCCCAGGGGTCGGTGTCGGTGCCCATGGTGAACGGCCCACCCGGCACCAGCACTTCGGCGGGCAGCCGGCCCGTATCCGCCGGCGGTGGTGCCGGGGCCTTCAACACGGCTGGACCGAGCCGTAGTTGGTGGGTGGCGAGCATGGTCTCGTCGTGCTGCTGCTCATGCTGCGCGATCATCCCGAAGACGAAGCCTCCGGCCAGCAGTGGGTTGCCGGTCTCGTCGAACCGCGCGGCGTCCAGGACCTCCAGCGCCTGGTCGCGTACCGCGCGGATGTACTGCCGGGCGGGTTCGGGGGGCAGCAGCGGCAGGGCGGGGCGGTCGGCACGCTGGTGGGCGAAGGCGTCGTACAGCGGGTCGAGGTCGGGCCGCAGCGCCGGTCGGCCGCCGGCGGCCCGTACCAGCCACAGCTCCTCCTGGTTGCCGATGTGCGCCAGATCCCAGACCAGCGGGGACATCAACGGGGAGTGCTGGGCCTGCAGTTCGGCGTCGTCCAGGCAGTCGGTGAGCGCCAGGGTCCGGATCCGCGCGGTCCGCAGCGCCGCCGCGGCGTTCGCCCGGATGGCGTCGGGTTGCTCGTTCACCTGCTGATCCCTTCCAGGAGGTCGTCGGCCGGACAGCGGCCGCGCTCGGCATAGCTCAGCGCGAACTCGGCCACGCCCTCCCGCAGTTCGGCTTCGACGGCGGAGTCCGCCAGCGCGCCGAGGGCAGCGCTGAAGCAGGCCCGGACCGCCTTGCCGAGCGCCGGGTCGGCGGGGCCGAGCCGGGCCGCCCGCCACCAGACCGGCTCCGGGGGGAGCACCGACCCGTTCGGGCACAGCGGCTCCGTGGCGTCCCAGGCGGCATAGGCCGCCGCCGGGTCGTCCAGCAGGGTGGCGGCGAGGACCAGCGGCACGGTCCAGCCGTCGCCGCGCTGGGCGTCGATCATCCGCAGCTCCAGCCAGCCGCGCGGGCGAACCGGCGGGAACAGCGTGGTCAGGTGGTAGTCCAGGTCCGCCGTGGTGGGCGGGCGCAGGCCCGGCACGCCCCGGGTCCAGTCCCGGAAGGTCAGCCCGTACGGCGCGTCCCAGTCCTCGGGCGGGTCGCGGCGCAGGCAGAGCAACGGGGCGTCCAGTGCGTAGCGGGCCCAGGACGCGCGGGGGTCGCCGTGGTACGCCGGGGGGCGGGTACGGCTGGGGTCCATCCGCTGCCACACGGCCCGCCGCGAACTCCGCCAGCCGGTCGGCTTGCCGTGCCACAGCGGCGAGTTGGCGAAGGCGGCGACCAGCACCGGACCGAGCCGGTGGGCCAGTTCCCAGCGGAAGCGGTAGCCGCGGGGGCCGTCGCTGTCGTCCCCCGCGTCCAGATTGACCTGGACGGCGGCGGTGCTGCGCATCATCAGCCGGCCCCAGGGGCCGCCGTGGTCCAGGTACGCCTCCATGGCCCGGTAGCGGGGGTGGTCCAGCACCCTGGGCGGATCCAGAAACGGCTCCAGGGCGCTGTCGGCGAGGACCAGGCCCTCGGCGGCGAACGCACCGCGAATCGCCTCCGCGTCGTTGCGGGCACCGGCCGCGCAGGCGGCCAGGGTGGCAGCCGGCGGGGTGCTGAGCTCGACCTGGCCGCCCGGCTCACGGGTCAGCCGACCGCGGGCCGGGAGGGCGCCCGGAGCCGTCCACGGATCCAGGGCCCTGTCGATACGTCGGGGTGCGACCTCCCGGCGCGGGTCGGCGGCGTCATGCGCCAGCCATTCCAGCTCCACACCGGTCCGTGCGGGCGGCCCGGTCTTGAAACACACGCCGTAGACATGGGCCTGCGCCTCCTGCTCCGACACCCCGGCGGCCATCAGACCCCACTCCTCGTTCTCTCGTTCTCTCGCGTGCAGCCCTGTCTCGCTCGCAGCCCCTACACAAGTCGGACCCACCGTGTGGACGCCCGCAACTCGAACGGGGGTCATCGAGTGTACATACCAGTCGGTACAACCGAGGCATACCTCGGCCTTCGCCCGGCTGATCACCAGGGCCCGCCCCGGATCCGTCCCGCCGGCCGCGACACGCGCGTCACCCGCCACCGAAGTCACCCGCAGGGCGGATACCCCCGACCTCGCAGGATCCCGGCACGCGGGTGGGCGGGCCCGGCCGTACGGTGGAGGAACACCGCATCAGAGGAGGCGACGACCATGCCCGGATCCGTCACGATCGGCCACATGCACCCCTCGGTGAACCTCGGCCACGATGACGCCGCGCGGCTGGCGCACGTCATGGCGCACCTGTCCACGATGCTGGAGGCGCCCGGCCCCAACCGGATCAGCGACGCCCAGCTCACCGCTCTCTGCGAGGGCGAGTCCGGGAACCGCCCGGAGCTCGCCGCGTGGGCCCGCCGACTGGCCACCCACCTCCACTCACACACCTGACCGCCACAGCACAGACCGCCGCCGCGCGGCCCGTCACAACGCCGACCTCGGCAACCCGGCCGGCCACACTCCGACGCCGCACGCGGGGTCCAACCGCCGCAGCACCGGCCGTCACGGCACGGCACCGGCCGTCGCCCCCGGGGTCTAAGCGGCTCCCCACCCAACCCGGGGCACCAACGGCGGTGGGGGGGGGGGGCGGCCCCCCCCGCCCCCCGCCCCCCCCCCCCCCCCCCCCCCCCCCCCCCCCCCCCCCCGCCCCCCCCGGGGGGGGGCGCCCGCCCCCCCCCCCCCCCCCCCCCCCCCCCCGCCACTCCCACCCCGCGCGCCGCCCGCACCTGCGGCCGCACCGCCCCCCGCCCCCGCCCGCGGCAGGCGGCCCGCGCCGCGGGGGTCAGCGTCCGTTCAGGCCCGCGCCGAGCGCCGCGGTGAGCTGGCCGTCGGAGGTGTCACCGTCGAGCGACCAGACCATGGTCCCGCGCAGGCCGGCCGCGCGGATGTACTGGCCCTTGATCCAGACCGAGGCCGGGCTGTCGTAGGTGTAGAACGTGCCGGAGGCGGCGTCGTACTTGTACGGCTCCGCGGACAGCGGGTCGAAGTAGGTCTTGCCCGGGGCGGCGACCACCTGGTTGTAGTTGGGCGTACCGCCGCCCGCGGTCGCGGTCTGGAACAGCCCGTCGCCGTGGGGGCCGGGGGCGACGCCGGTCCACGAGTGGGCGTAGTAGGGGATGGACAGCGAGATCTGGTCCGCCCGCACCCCGTGCTGCTCGTAGTACTGGACCGCCTGCGTCACGGTGTACCGGTTGTTCGCCGGGTTCGGGTCGCGCGGGTCCTGGAACAGCGCCGAGGCGAAGTCGGTCGGGCCGGCCGGCTCCCAGCTGCCGTGGTAGTCGAAGGTCATCACGTTGAACCAGTCGACCACCTTGGCGATCTTGTTCAGCTCCAGCGCGGCCGCGGTGGCCGGGTTGGCCGAGGTGTTGGCGGTGAGCAGGTAGTGCGTGCCCTGCGGCGCGGCGGCGTCCAGCTGAGTGCGGAACTCCGCCATCAGCGCGGTGTAGTCGGGGGTGTCCTGCGGGCCGTAGGGGTTGCCGTTGCCGGGGGCGCCGGGGTACTCCCAGTCCACCGCGAAGCCGTCGAAGATCCCGGCGGCGGCACCGGCCGGCAGGCCGGGGATGTTCCCCTTCAGGTACTGGTCCACGCAGGAGGAGACGAACTTCTGCCGTCCGGCGGCGGTGGCCGCGAGCCCGGAGAACTGGCTGGACCAGGACCAGCCGCCGATCGACATCACGATCTTCAGCTGGGGGTAGGCGGCCTTGAGCTCACGCAGCTGGTTGAAGTTGCCCAGCAGCGCCTGCCCGGCCGCGTCGGCCTGTCCGGTGACCGACTCCCCCGCCGCGAACGGCCGTTGGTAGTCCGCCCAGCTGTCGCCGCTGGCACAGGTGCCGTCCGCGGCGATGTTGCTGAACGCGTAGTCCAGCTCGGTGAGGTGCTTGATCTCACCGGAGCTGATCAGGTTCTTCTCGAAGAAGCCGCTGTAGATGCCCCACTGGGTGAAGTAGCCGACCAGCTGCTTCTGCGCGTGGCCGGACGGGGACTGCGCGTTCACCGGCACGCCGGTCCGCTCCTGGGCGCCGGCGGGGGCGGCGCCCAGGAGCGCGGCGGCGCAGGCGGTGGCGGTGGCCGCGACGAGCACCCGGCGGCGTCGGGCGGATCTGGCGGACCCTGCTGCGGGTCCGGCGGGGACGTGGCTGGACATGGGCTCTCCTCATGGGCTCTGCATGTCGGGGTACGTCACGGAGGCATGCCGGCGCCGCGCTCCGCGCAGGGCGCGGGGGCGCGTTCAGCCGCGGTCGGACACCACGCATCAACCACGTGGTATAGACCATATGAGCGCTAGGTATAGTCCAATGCCGGGGAGCCGGTCAATGGCCCGGACACCGCCCGGAGTCCCCGCCCGCCCGGCGCTCGGCGCGCGCACGGCCCACGGGTGCGGCAGGGTGGAAGGGCTGGAGTCCAACGACCCACTGGAGCCCGCCATGAGCACCCCCACCTACCGCGTCACCGAGATCGTCGGATCCTCGCCGGACAGCGTCGACGCCGCGATCCGCAACGCCCTCACCCGCGCCTCGCAGACCCTGCGCGGCCTGGACTGGTTCGAGGTGACCCAGGTCCGCGGCAGCATCGTGGACGGAGCGGTCGGCCAGTTCCAGGTCGGCCTGAAGCTGGGCTTCCGCCTGGAGGACTCCTGACCCCGCCCCCGGCCCAACAGGGAAGGAACACCAAGGGGTTCGGGCCATGAACGAACCGGAGACCCAGCTGTTCGAACCGGTCGACGAGAACTGGCAGTCCGCCCTCGCGGTGGTCGCCCATCCCGACGACATGGAGTACGGCGCCGCCGCGGCGGTGGCCCGCTGGACCGCGCGGGGCAAGTCCGTCGTCTATGTGATGGTGACCAGCGGCGAGGCCGGGATCGACGGCATCGACCCGGAGCGGTGCCGACCGCTGCGCGAGGCCGAGCAGATCGCCTCGGCGGCGGTGGTCGGCGTGGATGTGGTGGAGTTCCTCGGCCACCGGGACGGCGTGGTCGAGTACGGCCTGCCGCTGCGCCGGGACATCGCCCGGGCGGTGCGCCGGCACCGCCCGGAGGTCGTGATCACCACCAACTACCGTGACAGCTACGGCGGCGGCTTCCCGAACCAGGCCGACCACATCGCGGTCGGCCGGGCCACCCTGGACGCGGTGCGGGACGCCGGCAACCGGTGGGTGTTCACCGAACTGCGCGCTGAGGGGCTGGAGCCCTGGAACGGCGTCCGGATGCTGCTCGCGGCCGGTTCCCCCGAGGCCGGGCACGCGGTCGACACCACCGATCACTTCGGCCAGGGCCTGGCCTCACTGAAGGAACACCGGGCCTATCTGGAGGGCCTGAGCGGCCCGATGGCCGACCCCGACGAGATGCTGGAGGCCTTCGGCCGCACCGCCGGAGCCCGCCTCGGGGTCCGCTACGCCGCCGCGTTCGAGGTGGTCTCCCTGCGTGGCTAGGCCTCGGCCGCGGATCGGCCGACGGCGACGGCAACCTGCCGGGCGTGCCCCGATTCCGGGGCGCGCCCGGCTTTGTATGTCGGTTGGATAACGAGTCCAGTCCAAGTAGTGGGCGGGGCTTCATGTTCCTGCCACCTTGTACGGGGGCTGCGGACATCTGGTGACCCGATAGTCCCGACATCGAGCCTGTCACCCAATTCCGGAGGCCCCCGTGGCGCCCGTCACCCGTCGTACCTTCCTCGGCTCCGCCGCCGCCCTCGGCGCGGCACTCGGACTTGAGGCCCTTCCCGGTTCGGCCCCCTCAGCCGCTGCGGCGACCACGGGGACGATCAGCGACGTCAAGCACGTCGTGGTGCTGATGCAGGAGAACCGCAGCTTCGACCACTACTTCGGCAGCCTCAAGGGCGTGCGCGGCTTCGCCGACAGATCCGCGATCGCGGTGGCCGGCGGCAACTCGGTGTTCAACCAGCCCAACGGCTCCGGGCGGCAGTACCCGTGGCAGCTGAGCGCCAACAACACCTGGTACTTCGGGGTCAGCCACGAGGAACTGGCGCAGTGCGACGGCTCGCTGGACCACGGCTGGAGCACCCAGCACTCGGCCTGGAACAACGGCAAGATGGACAACTGGATCTCCGCCAAGGGGTCCAACCGCACCATGGGTTACCTGAACCGCAGCGACATCCCCTTCCACTACGCGCTCGCCGACGCCTACACGGTGTGCGACGCGTACCACTGCTCCATCCTCAGCGCGACCGGCCCGAACCGCACCTACCTGTGGGGCGGGATGATCGACCCGGCCGGCACCGCCGGCGGCCCGGCCTCGGACGGCGGCTCGGAGTCCGGCCTCAGCTGGCAGACCTACGCCGAGTCGCTGCAGAACGCCGGCGTGAGCTGGAAGGTCTACCAGAACGCCAACGACAACTTCGGCGACAACGGCCTGGCCTACTTCAAGCAGTTCGCCAACGCCGCCTCCAGCAGCCCGCTCTACCAGCGCGGCATGTCCTCGGTGCCCAGCACCGGTTCCACCCCGGACGACATCGCCGCCGCGATCCGGCAGGACGCGCTCAACGGCACCCTGCCGCAGGTCTCCTGGGTGGTCGCCAACCAGGCCTTCTCCGAGCACCCCGACGGCCCGCCGAACGACGGCGCGCACTTCGTGAACCTGGTGATCCAGGCGCTGGCCGCCGACCAGGCGACGTTCGACTCGACCGTGATGTTCCTCAACTACGACGAGAACGACGGCTTCTTCGACCACGTGCCGCCGCCGGTGCCCCCGGCCGGGACCGACGCCGAGTTCGTCAACGGCACGCCGATCGGCCTGGGCTTCCGGGTGCCGATGGTCATCGTGTCGCCGTGGACCCGCGGCGGCTGGGTGGACTCCCAGGTCTCCGACCACACTTCGGTGATCCGCTTCATGGAGACCTGGACCGCGGCGCTCGGCACCCCGGCGGTCTGCAACAGCATCAGCAACTGGCGCCGCACCGTCTGCGGCGACCTCACCGGCGCCTTCGACTTCGGCAACCCGGTCTACGGGCTGCCCTCGCTCCCCGCCACGGGCACCGTGATCGGGCAGGGCACCTGCAACGTCATGCCCAACCCGGGCCCGACCACCAACTCCCTGCCCGCCCAGGAGCCCGGCACCCGCCCGGCCCGAGCGCTGCCGTACCAGCCCAACGGCAACGTGGACCACCTGGAGTTCGACGCCAACGGCAAGACCCTGCTCTGGATCAACATGGCCAACCAGGGTGTCCAGGCCGGCAGCGCGGCCCACTTCTCCATCTACGCCAACGCCTACCGCAGCGGCGGCCCCTGGCAGTACACGGTCCCCGCCTACAACCCGTCCACCGGCCAGGACGGCACGGCCAGCGACTTCTTCAACATCGGCACCGGCTATGGCGACGGCAAGTACGACCTCACCCTGGTCGGCCCGAACCGCTTCCTGCGCCACTTCGCCGGCGACGCCACCGCCGCCGGCAAGGACGTCGAGGTGACCAGCTCCTACGCGATCACCTCCAGCACCGGCAAGCAGGCCCTCTGGCTCGCCATGGCCAACTCCGGTACCGCCACGGCCACCTTCACCATCACCACGAACAACTACCGCACCGACGGCCCCTGGACCTACCAGGTCCCGGCCGGCGGCAACGTCTCGGACTACTTCAACGCCGTGGCCTACAGCAACGGCTGGTACGACTTCACGGTGACCGTCGACATCGACGCCTCCTGGTCGCGCCGCTTCGTCGGCCACATCGAGACCGGCGCGGCGAGCGTCAGCGGCTGACCCGACGGCCCCGGCCTCCCGGGCAGCCGAGTACGAACCGGCCGGGGGGGGGCCGGGGGGGGCCCCCCCGGCCCCCCCCCCCGGGGGGGGGGGGGGGGGGGGGGGGGGGGGGGGGGGACCGGGGCGGGGGGGGGGGGGCCCCCCCGCCCCCCCGGGGGGGGGGGGGGGGGGC